>DASWEF010000086.1:0-3858 GCA_036394855.1 Gaiellaceae bacterium
CAACAACTCTCGGTCGACGCCTTCGTCGCGAGCGAGTGCGAGGGGATGGCGCGCGTCGACTTCTTCGTGCGCGAGGGCGGCGAGGTGATCGTGAACGAGCTGAACACGATCCCCGGCTTCACTTCGACGAGCGTGTACGCGAAGCTCTTCGAAGCCTCGGGCATCCCTTACGCGGAGCTGCTCGACCGGCTCGTCGACCTCGCGGTCGAGCGCCACGAGCGCCGGTCGAAGCTCAAGTACTAATCGAGAACGCGGTCTGCAAGGGCTTCCAGCACCTGCAACTGGATGCCGGGCTCGGCGAGCAGCAAGCGGCGGAACGCGGGCCTCGAGATCACGAGCGCGCTGGACGGCTCAGTGAGCGTCACGGACGCCGTCGTCGGCCGCTCGGTGACGAGCGCGATCTCGCCGAAGAAATCACCGCCGCCGAGCGTGTTCACCTTGCTTCCCCGGCGCCGTACCTCTGCTTCGCCGTCGAGCAGGACGAAGAACTGACGCCCGGGATCGCCCTCGCGGATCAGCTCCTTCCCGGCGGGGAGGTCGATCTCGTCGGCGATCTTCGCGATCTCGTTCATCCCGCGCTTCGAAACGCCGGCGAACAGCGGCACCCGGTTGAGGATGTCGATCTTGCTCGAGGCCTTGCGGCGGCGCATCCGGGCGATCTTATGCCGTGAGCGCGGTCTGCGTCTGCTCCGCGTGCCAGTCGAGATGAAGCCCCTCGAAGCGCGCGAGCGCCGCCTCGATGAGCGCACGGTCGCCGCGAACGCGGCCGAGCGCGCGGAGCGCGAACGGCTCGATGTACGTGTTCCTGAGCTCGAGCAGCGGCTGCGCGTCCTGCTCGACAGCCGCGCGATCGCCGAGCCGTACCAGCGCCTCCAGCCGTTCGGCCTGTGCCACGAGGTTGAACCAGTACGAGTGCTGGCTGCCAAGCAGGCTGGGCAGCGACGAAACGAGCCGCTCGACCGCGTCGAGATCGTCTTTCAGCAGCGCCAGCCGCAGACGCGGCGCCGAGAGCGCGATCTCGTACCCCTCCATCCCGAGCGACTCCGCTTCGGCCTCGAGCCGCTCGGACTCCGCGAGGTCGCCGAGGATGCGGCTGGCCGTGGCGCAGAGGAGCAAGGTGCGCTCGTTGCGAACGCACGGCGTGCTCAGGTTCTCGGCAACCGTGCGCTCGATGCGCGGTGTCAGGTCGCGCACGACTCCCCACTCTCCGCCCAGCTCTTCCAGCTCCGCCTTAATGGCGACACCGTGCAGGCGATGGTGAGAAGAAAGCGGCTGGGTCGCCGCTTGATGGAGTTCCGACATGGCTCGCGCCGCCTGGAAGCGCCCGAGCGTCACGTGGACGGGAATGGTCGCCTCGTACACCTCGACGACCCTCTCCGGGTCCGTGAGCTCGTGGACGAAGTCCAGCGGCCGCTGCACCCATTCGAGCGCCTCGTCGAAACGACCGCTGTGGTAGGCGACGAGCGAACGCGCGTAGAACGCGGCCGCGCGCAGGTCCGGCGACCCGAGCTGCTCGGCCGTCGCGCTCGCCTCGCGGGCCGCGTCGGCACTCGGCCCCCTGTCCCAGTAAACCCTGGCGCAGAGCGCCTTGACGCGGGCTGCGGTCCCGGGCTGCGTGAGCTCCACGCCCTTCGCAATCCAGGACGAGACGAGCTCGCGGTCGGGGGCGCGTGTCCACATGCCCGAGCGAAACGAGGTCTGGAAACCCAGCTCGGCGTAGGTTTCCGCTCGCGTTGGAACATCGTCGGTGAGCTCGAGCGACCGCTCCATCGCCTGCCAAAACTCGACCCCGCGGAAGCCGAGCGCATAGGCGCGGCCGATCTCGCGCCAGATCTCAGCCCGAGCGTTCAGGTCCGGCTCGAGCTCGACCGCGCCCTCCAGGAGCACGATGCCCTCGTCGAGCGCGTACCGCGCAACCGCAAGCTCCCCCGCGCGGCGCTGCCAGAGCGCGGCCTTTGCCAGCAGGCGCTGCACCTCCGCCGGCTCGTCCGGCCAGGCGAGGTCGACGTCGTCGGGCTGGACCGCCTGCGCATAGTGGTGCGCGAGGAGCGGCGCATGCTCGTCGCGTCCGACGCCGAGCTGCTCGAGCCAACTCGCAAACGCGGCGTGCAGGCGCGCCCGCCGCGCTTTGGGGACGCTCGCGTAGGCGACCTCGCGCGTCACTGTGTGCTTGATCGCGTATTCGCGCTCGCCTTCCATGGTCGAGCCGCCGCGGCGACGGATGAAGTCCCGCGTCTCCAGCAGCTGGAAATCGGGCTCCGTGCCGCCGAGAAGCTCGATGACCGGGCCCTCCCAGAAGGTTCTCCCTGCGACTGCGGCAGCCTGCAGAGCGGCCTTCTCGACGGGGGGAAGGAGGTCCATCCGCGCGGCGACGACAGCGTGAACCGTGTCCGGGATGTCGAACTCGGTCGGCGACCCGGTCACCGTCCACCCGCCGTTACGGCGCTCCAGCACGCCGCGGTCGATCAGCGTCGCGAGGAGCTCCTCGACGAAGAAGGGGTTGCCCTCCGCGCGGTCGACGATGACGTCCCGCAACGAGCCGGGCAACGACGCCGCAAGCAGCGAATCGACCATCTCTGCGGCCTCGTCGGCGCGCAGAGGCTCGAGCCAGAGCTGCGACGCGTTGCGCATCCCGCCGCTCCACGAAGGGCGAGCCTCGAGCAGCTCCGGACGCGCGGTCCCGATCACGAAGAGCGGTCCCCGGACCTCGCGGACGAAGCGCTCGACGAGGTCGAGCAGCGGTTCCTCGGCCAGGTGCAGGTCCTCGAGGAGCATGACGACGGGCCGTTCGGCCACCAGCTCGGTGAGGAGCTCCACCCAGGCGTCGTGCAGGTGGTCACGCGCCGCCAGCGGGTGGAGCTCGCCGCCCGTGTCGAGCCCCAGCGCGAGGCCGAGGATCGCCCGACCGCCGAGTCGTTCGCGCACGACGTCGGGCGGGTGGCTCTCGAGGATGCCGAGGTGCTCCTTCAACACCTCGCCGAGGGGCCAGTAGGTGATTCCGTGTCCGTACGCGAGGCAGCGCCCGGTCCGGCGGAGCGGCTCCGGCTCCTCGCGGCCCAGCCGTTCCCAGAGCTCCCGTACGAGCCGCGACTTGCCGACCCCGGCGTCGGCCATGATCGTGACGAGGTGCGGCCCGGCCTGCTCGACCGCGCGCCCGTACGTCGCGAGCAGGAGCTCGAGCTCGCCGTCGCGACCGACGAACGCGGGCTGGAGACCGCCCACGCCGCGCGGCCGCATCAGCGTCAGCGCAGCGAGGAGCGGCACGCCGACCACGCCCTCCTCCTTGCCCTTCGCTTGGACACGTCGGGGGGTTCCGAGATCGAAAGCGCCGCGGACGAGCGCAGCCGTGCGCTCGCCCGCAAGGATCTCGTCGGGCGCCGCAGCCTGCTCGAGGCGCGCCGCGACGTTGACGGCGTCCCCGCTCACGAAGGAGCTTCCCTCGCGCGGCCGGCCGACGACGACCTCGCCCGTGTTGATCCCGATCCGGAGCGAGAGCTCGCTGTCGAAGAGCGCCTCCAGGCGCCGGCGCATCGCCAGCGCGCAGTGGAGCGCGCGCTCCGCGTGGTCCTCGAGCGCGGCAGGGGCGCCGAAGGCGGCCATCACCGCATCGCCCGCGAACTTCTCCACCGTGCCGCCCGCGCGCTCGATCTCCGCCGCCATCGCGTCGTAGAAGCGATCGAGGGTCGCGCGCGTGCGTTCCGGGTCCTGCGGGCCCGCACGTGCCGTCGAGCCGACGAGATCCGCGAAAAGGACGGTCGCGAGCTTCCGCTCGTCCACCGGCGGGGGCAAGACGTCCACCGGCGCGCCGCAGGCCGGACAGAACCGGGCGGCGTCGGGCAACTGAACGCCACACTGGGA
>DASWEF010000087.1:0-31654 GCA_036394855.1 Gaiellaceae bacterium
GGTTCGGCAAGGCGGATCGTGAGTAGCGCTACGGCGAGACGCGGTCTCGCCTTCGCGCGCGAACGTCCCTCGCCCTAGAACGATGCGGGCGTTTTCGATCGGTAGCGCGGGTGGTGGTGCTTCGCATCCCCACCCGCGTCAGTTCGCCTGCCGCTAAGGCGGCTGCGCGTGCCTTAGCGGCAGGCCTTGGCGGTGTGGTTTGGCGTTCGGCTCAATTCACTGCGTCCCGCTGAAACAAAGTCACACTTCCATCACGGCGAGGGTCAGACCCTGCTGTTCGGGCCATGCCCCGCGTGTGGGCGAAAAGTGACGCTCTCGTCACAACCAGGGTCAGGAAGTGATCTCAAAGTGAGCAGGGACCGAGGTTTTGCCGTCGAACGCGGTCGCTATGACTACTTCTCATGCTGGTCCTCGTCGGCGTCGGGTGGGTCGTGTGAAGCCGCTGAGGTGGCGGGTCTCGGACGAGTTGTGGGAGCAGTTGGCGCCGTTGCTTCCGGATCCGCCGCGTCGTTTTCGTTCGCCGGGCCGGTGTCGGTATCCGGCGCGGGCCTGTCTGGAGGGGATCCTGTATGTGTTGTGCACCGATACGCCCTGGCTGGAGGTGCCATATCGGGAGCTGGGGTTGCCGAGCGGCGAGACCTGCCGCCGGCGCTTGGAGGAGTGGTCGCGGCGCGGGTTGCTGGCCGACGCGATCGTGGTACTGCAGCAGCGGCTGGTCGGCAGCAACAAGCTCGACTGGTCGCGGGTGATCGTCGATGCGTCGCTGGTCGACGCGAAAAAGGGGGCGAGAAGGTCGCGCGCACGCTCCTGGGCAGGCCAGGAAGCCGCTATCACCTGGCCGTAGACGCCAACGGCCTCCCGCTCGAGGTGCGGCTCGCCGCCGGCAACGAAAACGAGCAGCGACACCTGCTGCCGCTGATCGACGCGCTGCTCGAGCGCTCGCTGCGGCCCGCCGAACTGTGGGCAGACCGCGGCTACGACTCCAAGGCGCTCGCGCAAGCGCTGCGCGAGCGCAAGATCGAACCGCGAATCAGCAAGCGCCGCCGTCCTCACGAACCGATCCCCGCCGGCGAGCCCAGACACGAGGTCTGGCGTGGCAAGAAACGACGGCCCAAAACGCGCGATCGGCAAGCCCGCCATCGCTGGCCGATCGAGCGCACCAACGCCTGGCTGAAAGCCAAACGCCGGATCGCCACCCGCCGCGACCGCAAAGCCGACAACTACCTCGCCTTCCTTCATCTCGGCATGATCCTCATCCTCGCCAGGCCACTTTGAGATCAGCTCCAGACCCTGCGGTTCGGGCTCTGTCCCTTTCGGCGCGGCTCGTTCGTCCAACGAATAACCTAGGAGCGGCCGCTCGTTGGAGCGGCTGACGCGTACCAGGAGGCTTTGGATGGCATCTGATCCCCATCGCTGGAGAGTGCTCGCCGTCGTCGCGACGGCCTTCTTCATGACGATCCTCGACGTCTCGATCGTGAACGTGGCTTTGCCCTCGATCGGACGCTCGCTCGACTTCTCGCGCGAGAACCTGCAATGGGTGATCACCGCATACGCGATCGCGTTCGGCGGCTTCCTCCTCCTCGGCGGCCGAGCGGCCGACCTGCTGGGCCGCAGGCGCGTCTTCATGGTCGGCGTCGTGCTCTTCACGCTCGCTTCGCTCGCGTGCGGGCTCGCCCAGTCGGAGGGGATGCTGATCGCCGCCCGCGGCGTGCAGGGGCTCGGCGGCGCCATCATCTCGCCGGCGGCGCTCTCGATCGTCATGACGAGCTTCGAAGAGGGCGCGGACCGGAACAAGGCTCTGGGGATCTGGGGCGCGCTCGGCGGCAGCGGCGCCGCCGTCGGCGTCCTCGCCGGCGGCGTGCTGACCAAGTACCTCGGCTGGGAGTGGATTTTCTTCGTCAACGTTCCGGTCGGGGCGCTCGTGCTCGCGCTGACCCCGCGGATCGTGCGCGAGAGCAGGCGCGAGGGCGCGGAGCGCCGGTACGACGCGCTCGGGGCCGTCCTCGTCAGCGCAGGGTTGGCGCTGCTCGTCTACACGATCTCGAGGGCGCCCGACGTCGGGTGGGCGACGGCGAGGACAGTCCTGCTGCTGATCGCATCCGGCGCGCTGCTCGTCTCGTTCCTCGTCAACGAGCGCAAGGTCCACGATCCGTTGATGCCGTTCCACATCTTCCGCGTGCGGACCGTCGCAGGCGCGAATGCCGTCGGCGCGCTGCTCGGCTCCGTCATCTTCGCGAACTTCTTCCTGCTCACCTTGTACGTGCAGAACGTGCTGCACTACTCGGCGCTGAAGACCGGCGTGACGTTCGTGGCGACCGCGGGAACAGCCGTCGTCGCGGCGGGCTTCGCACAGGCCCTCACCACGAGGCTCGGGGCGAAGCCGGTGATCGCCGTCGGCCTCGCGCTGCTGACCGGCGCCATGATCTGGTACTCGCAGATCCCGGTGCACGGAACCTATGCGTCCGACCTCCTGCCGGGCTATCTGATGGTCGGCGTCGGGATCGCGTTCGCCTTCGTTCCGGTCTCCATCGCAGCGCTGGCGGGTGTTGCCGAGCGGGAAGCCGGTCTCGCGTCCGGGTTGATCAACACGTCGCAGCAGGTCGGTGGCGCGATCGGAGTCGCCGTCGCGTCGACGGTGTTCACGAGCCACTTCAAGTCGCTCGTGCGCACCGGCGATTCGGTACCGGCCGCGCTGACCGGCGGCTACGCCTGGGCCTTCTGGGCGCTCGCATTCTTCGCGCTGGCGGCCTTCGTGGCCGCGCTGACGATGATCCGCCGAGAAGAGCTCGCCGAGACGCCCGTGACGGCGCCGATCGCCTAGGCCCCGTCGAGCGCTTTCGACACCGTCTCGTGCACGGTGAAGTGCCGGTCGAGCCCCGAGATCTCGAGCGCGCGGCGCGTCTCGAGTCCCGGCGCCGCGAGCACGAAGCCGCCGCGGTCGGCGAGCTTCGTCCGCGCCTCGATCAGGACGCCGAGGGCGGTCGAGTCGATGAAGTCGACCTCGCCGAGGTCGACGACGATGCGCTGCGGCGAGTCCGAGCAGACCTCGAACAGCGCATCGCGCACCTGGTGGGCGTTGTAGAGGTCGAGCTCGCCCCCGAGCTTCACGAGGTACAGGCTGCCGCGCTTCTCGACTCCGAGCACTGGATCTTTGCGCAGACCGCTCTCGGCAGAACCGTCCCTGTCGGCCAACCGCCCTCCTCTCTTTCCTCTGGACGGGCGCCGCAAGCGGGGTCTGGGGGCCGGCGCGCTTCGATTACACCACCTGTACCGTAGCCGATGCAACCGGAGCCCGGTTGACTCGGTACTCCCGGGCAAGCGATCTTTCAGGGATGGACGCGGCTGTCGTCGCCCGGCGCGCGCGGACGGAGAACTTTCCGGTCGCCTCGCTGCTCTTCCCCCGCCGCCTGCGGCCGCACCTGCGCGCCGTCTACGGCTTCGCCCGCCTGGTGGACATTCTCGGTGACGAGGTCGAGGGAGATCGGCTCGCCAGGCTCGACGATCTGGAGCACGAGGTCGAGGCGTGTTACTCGGGCGAAGCGACCTGGCCGGTCATGCGCGTGCTCCAGCCCACGATCCGCGAGTTCGCGCTTCCCAGCGAGCCGTTCGTGCGGCTGATCGAGGCAAACCGGATGGATCAGCGCATCACGGAGTACGAGACGTGGGAGGACCTGCGCGAGTACTGCCGGCACTCCGCCGATCCGGTTGGGCGGCTCGTGCTCGGCTTGTTGCGCCTCGACGAGGACGCCGAGCTCGTCGCGGCGAGCGACGACGTCTGCACGGGACTCCAGCTCGTCAACTTCCTCCAGGACGTTCCACGCGATCTCGAGCTGGGTCGGGTGTACTTGCCTCTGGAGGACAGGCGGCGCTTCGGGGTGGCCGCGCTCGACAGCCCGAGCCCCGAGCTGCTGGAGCTGCTTCGGTTCGAAGCGGCGCGGGCCCGTGGTCTGCTCGCCGGCGGGCGCGTGCTGCAGACACGGATCGGCGGGCGCGTCGGCCGTGCCGTCGGCCTGTTCGCGCGCGGCGGCGGCGCGGCACTCGACGCGCTCGAGTCCGCGCACTGGGACGTCTTCACGCAGCGGCCGCGTCCTTCGCGCACCCGGCTGGCACTGGCGGCGCTCGCGCGATGACAACGGCGGAGGCCTATGCGGAGGTCGAGCGCCTCACACGCCGGCGCGCCCGCAACTTCGCGTACGGGATCATGGTGCTGCCGCGCGAGAAGCGGCGCGCGATCGCCGCGATCTACGCATTCGCCCGGCGCGTCGACGACATCGCGGACGGCGACCTTCCGCTCGAGCAGAAGCGCGCGCAGCTCGAGCAGCTTCGGGGCGCGCTCGATCGAGCGGCGGGAGAGGACGCGATGCTCGTCGCGCTCGCGGACGCCCGCACGCGCTTCCCGATTCCTGCACCTGCGCTGGACGCGCTCGTGGACGGCGGCCTCCAGGATCTCGAGCAGGTTCGGTACGCCGACTTCGAAGAGCTGCGTGCCTACTGCTCCAGGGTGGCGGGTGCGGTCGGCATCGCCTGCGTCGCCGTCTACGGCTCCGACGACGTCGAGCGTGCCGAGACGTTGGGAGTCGCGCTGCAGCTGATCAACATCATTCGCGACGTCCCGGAGGACTGGCGGCTCGGGCGCGTCTACATCCCGCAGGACGAGCTCGCCTCCTTCGGCGTCACGGAGGACGACATCGCTGCCGGCCGCGCAACCGGCGCGTGGCGCGCGCTGATGACCTTCCAGGCCGAGCGCGCGCGCGCATATCTCCAGGACGGGCTCAGCCTGCTGCGCTCGCTCGACGGTCGTAGTGCCCTCTGCGTCTCCACCTTCGCAGGTCTTTACCGCGCGACGCTCGAGCGCATCGAGGCGCGAGGGTTCGACGTGTTCGACGGACCGCCGCACCTGTCTGCGCTCACGAAGCTGCGCATCGTCGGCGAGGGCCTGCGCCGGTGAAGGCGGTCGTCATCGGCGGCGGCCTCGCCGGACTGACCGCCGCGCTCGAATTGGTCGACGCGGGCCACGAGGTGGAGTTGCTGGAGGCTCGCCCGACGCTCGGCGGGAAAGTGCAGACATTGCCTCGGCGTGAAGGCGATCCGGATCCGCCGCCGGACAACGGTCAGCACGTCGCCCTCGGCTGCTTCGAGCAGTACCTGGCGTTCCTCGATCGAATCGGAAGCGCGGATTCGGTTCTGCGCGTGCCGCTCGACTTGCCGGTCGTCGACGAACGCGGACGAGCGGCGACGATCGGTTACGGCCTGGGACCGCTGCTCCGTTACCGCCACCTGTCCCTTCGCGACCGTCTGCGTGTCGCTGTGCTCCTGGCCCGGCTGCCGCGGCTCGAAGCCGGCCGCGAGACGTTCGGCGACTTCCTGCGGCGAAGAGGCCAGACCCAGGCGGCGATCGACCGCTTCTGGGACGTGTTCATCCGGCCCGCGCTGAATCTCCGGACGGACGAGGCCGACGCCCGCGCCGCCGTCTTCACCGTGCTGACGGCGATGCGTTCCGGTCGTCAGGCCAGCGACCTGATCGTGCCGACCGCGCCCCTCGGCCGCATCCACGGAGAGGCGGCCCGCCGGACGCTCGAGGCGGCCGGGGCCGACGTGCGGACCGAGGCGCGCATCACCGATCTGGACGACGTCGACGCGGACGCGATCGTGGTCGCCGTCCCTCCCGACGAGGCCTCACGGTTGCTGGACGAGGACTGGAGCTTCGAGCCGTCGCCGATCGTCAGCGTCCACCTGCTGATGGATCGCCGCTTGCTCGAGCATGATGCGGCACTCTTGGGATCGCCGGTGCAATGGGTCTTCGATCGCGGACGGATGACTCGTCACGAGCCGGAACGCGGCCAGTACCTGACGGTCATTTCGAGCGGCGTGCCGGAGCTGATGGAGCTCCGCGGACGTGAGCTCCTCGACGTCATCGTGCGGGAGGTGACCGACCGGTTCGGCGACGCGCAGGTCGTCTGGTCGCGCGTGAGCCGCGAGCCCGAGGCGACGATCGCGCTTCGTCCCGGGGTCGAGCGGCCGGCCCCGGGCCTCGTTCGTCGCGGGGTCGCGCTGGCTGGTGCGTGGACCGGCACGGGCTGGCCGGCGACGATGGAAGGCGCCGTGCGTTCCGGCCGGGCGGCGGTGCACGCGCTGTTGTCCGACGTGACAACTAAGGTGGCCGTATGACCGTCGTCCAGGAACTGACGTCGCTCGACACCGGCGTCGAGCGTGCGGCCGAACGTCTGCTCTCGCTCCAGCATCCCGAAGGCTGGTGGAAGGGCGAGCTCGAGTCGAACGCGACGATGATCGCGGAGCACCTCTTCCTGCTCCACTTCCTCGGGCTGCGGGACCCGGAGACGGACCGGCTGCTCGCGAACGAGCTGCTCGCGCGCCGGCGTGAGGACGGCACCTGGTCGATCTGGTTCGACGGGCCCGCGGACCTGTCCGTGACCGTCGAGGCCTACACCGCGCTGAAGCTCGCCGGCGTGGACGCCGGGGACGCGACGCGGGAGTACATCCGCCGGGCCGGCGGGGTCGCGCGGACGCGGATCTTCACGCGTGCCTTCCTTGCCCTGATCGGTCAGTGGCCGTGGCGGCGGCTCGCCCACGTTCCCGTGGAACTGATCCTGCTTCCCGCCGACGGTCCGCTCTCCGTCTACGACTTCTCGTGCTGGGCACGGCAGACGATGGTCGCGCTCTCGGTCGTGGAGGCGCTGCAGCCGGTGCGTCCGAGCCCGATCGACCTGAGCGAGATCGGCGGTCGTAAGACCGCGTACTCACGCGCGCCGCACCTGCTCGCGGCCCGTGGTCACGCGATCCGCGTCGCCGAGCGCTGGGTGCGCGAGCGGCAGGAGGCAGACGGATCGTGGGGCGGGATCCAGCCGCCCTGGGTCTGGTCGCTGATCATGCTCGCCGCGCTCGGGCACGGCTTCGAGGACGAGACCTTCGCGCGCGGCTTCGCCGGCTGGGGGCGCTTCCTGGTCCGCGACGGCGACCGCCTCCGGCCCGAGGCCTGCCAATCGCCGATCTGGGATACGGCGCTGGCCGTGCTCGCGCTGCGCGCCGCGGGCGTGCCGGCCGACGATCCACGTCTCCAGGCGGCGGGCGAGTGGTTGTTGCGGGAGGAGGTGACGGTCCCCGGCGACTGGGCCGTCCGGCGGCCGGGGCTCGCGCCGGGCGGTTGGGCGTTCGAGTTCGACAACGACCTCTACCCCGACGTCGACGACACCGCGGTCGTCGTCCTTGCGCTGCGCGAGCTCGGGATCGGAGACGCAGCGGCCCGCCGGGGGCTCGACTGGATGGTCGGGATGCAGTCCCGTAGCGGAGGCTGGGGAGCGTTCGACGTCGACAACGAGGCGCTCTGGCTCTACCAGCTTCCGATCTGCGACTTCGGCAAGGTCACGGACGAGCCGACGGCGGACGTCACCGCACACGCGCTCGAGGCGCTCGGACACGAGGCGGGATACGGCTCGTCGCTCGACCGCGGCCTCGAGTGGCTCCTCGCGGAGCAGGAGCACGACGGCTCCTGGTTCGGGCGTTGGGGCGTGAACCACCTCTACGGCACGGGCGCCGCGCTGCCGGCGCTGGAGGCGTGCGGCGTCCCGGCCGACGCTCCCGCGATGCGCCGGGCGGTGGCCTGGCTCGACTCCGTCCAGCAGCCCGATGGCGGCTTCGGCGAGGACATCCGCTCCTATTCCGAGGCCGCCTGGCGGGGGCGAGGCGCGGCGACGCCTTCGCAGACGGCGTGGGCCCTGATGGCGTACGTTTCGGGTGGCGCTGCGGAAGCCTTGTCCACGCGGCGCGCAGCCGAGTATCTTCTCCGGGTTCAGCTCTTCGACGGTGACTGGGAGGAGCAGCACTACACGGGCACCGGCTTTCCCCTCGACTTCATGATTCGCTACCACCTCTACCGGCTCACGTTTCCGCTCCTCGCGCTCGGGCGCCTGAGAGAAAGGCTCAACGGATGAAGTTCCCGCTCCGCTCAACCGTGCAGATCGGCCGTTACGTCGTCAGCCAGCAGCGCAAGGGTGATCGCTACCCGCTCGTGCTCATGCTCGAACCGACGCTCGCCTGCAACATCGCCTGCATCGGCTGCGGGAAGATCCGCGAGTACGAGTCGAACAAGGCGCGGCTCACCGTGGAGGAGTGCGTCGACGCCGGCGCGCAGTGCCCGGCGCCTGTCGTGTCGATCTGCGGCGGGGAGCCGCTCGTCTACAAAGGGATCGAGGACGTCGTCGCCGGCATGCTCGAGCTCGGCAAGAACATCGACCTCTGCACGAACGCGCTCCGCCTCGAGCAGTACCTCGACGTCTTCAAGCCGAACCACCGGCTCACGTTCGTCGTCCACCTCGACGGCATGCGGGAGATCCACGACTACATCTGCGACTACCCGGGGCTATGGGACGTCGCGATCGACGCGATCACGAAAGCCCGCGAGGCCGGCTTCCGCGTGACGACGAACACGACGATCTTCAAGGAGACCTCCGTCGACGACGTGCTCGAGATGATGGGCTACCTGACGAGCGAGGTCGGAATCGACGGGATGCTGATCGCGCCCGGTTACCAGTACTCGCAGATCGATCCGAACCTGACGATGACGCGCGCCGAGCACGAGGAGAAGTTCCGGATCATTCGCAAGGTCGCTCGCCAGCGGGGCTATCGCTGGCTCGCGAGCCCGATCTACCAGGAGTTCCTGACCGGCGAGCGCAAGCTGAAGTGCGCGCCGTGGGGCTCGATCACCCGCAACCCGTACGGCTGGAAGGGACCCTGTTACCTGCTCACCGACGGCATCTTCCCGACCTACGACGCGCTGCTCGAGGGGATCGAATGGGAGGAGTACGGTCCCGGCAACGACCCGCGCTGCGAGCACTGCGCGATCCACTCGGGCTTCGAACCCTCGGCGGCCTACGAGGCGGCCGGTTCGCTCAGGGAGAGCGCCCGGAGCATGGCGTGGACGTTGACGGGCTGACGTTCGCCTGCGCCATGACCGTCGAGGAACGAATCGCGAGACGTTTCGGGCGGACGGCGCTCGTGGGGTTGGGAGCGTCGAAGGGCGTTCCCGAGGGGCGCCTCGTCTCGTTCGGGATTGCGGGTGCGCTCTCAGGCGATCTTCCGATCGGCACGGTGATCGACGCGACCCGCGTCGTGGACGAGTCGGGTGCGGTGCTCTGGGAGGGCAGCCCACTCGGCGCGGCGCCGGCCCGCACCGGCACGATCCTCGGCGCGACCCGCATCGTCGACGACCCGGGCGAGCGGGCACGCCTTCATCTCCGTACCGGGGCCGAAGCGGTTGACATGGAGTCGGGCCCGCTCGCGCGCAGCGGACGCCTCGTCGGATGTCTGCGTGCGGTCAGCGATACGCCCACGCGTCGGCTCGGCGGCGTCGCGGAGGGCGCAAAGCCCGACGGTCGGGTCGACTATCTCGGCTTCCTGCGCGGCTTTCTCCGCGAGCCGATCGTCACGGCCCGCGCCGCACTCGGCGCGCGGCGGGCGCTCAAGAGCCTGGAGGCGCTCGCGTGAGCGTCGCGACCAAGCGCGTCCCGCTGGCCGCGCCGCGGTCATTCTGCGCGGGCGTCGCTCGCCTTCGGCTCGCTCCCGTAGGGGAAACCATGTTTCCCCCACGGGACCCCTTCTTTAGGTCACGCCTCAGCCCCCGCGCCGCTGAGATCGCCGTGTGGGCTGAGGAGAGGGAGCGGGGAAACCTCACGGTTTCCCCCAAGGCCCCTTCCCTCACCCGCGCGCGGTGGGTCTGCCCGTGACCAAGCGCGTCTTACTCGCTGCCCCGCGGTCATTCTGCGCGGGTGTCGACCGCGCGATCGAGATCGTCGAGCGGCTGCTCGCCGAGCACGGGCCGCCGATCTACGTCCGGCATCAGATCGTCCACAACGACCATGTCGTCCGACGGCTCGAACGCATGGGCGCGGTGTTCGTCGACGACGAGGAAGAGATTCCAGCCGGCGAGATCTGCGTCCTCTCGGCACACGGCGTCGCGCCTGCGGTGCGCGAGAACTGCGAGCGGCGCGGACTTCGCGTGGTCGACGCGGTCTGCCCGCTCGTCTCGAAGGTGCACGCCGAGGCGCGCCGCTACGCCGACACCGGCCACCTCGTCGCACTCGTCGGCCACGCCGACCACGTCGAGGTGATCGGGACCCGCGGCGAACGCCCGGAGTCCACCGTCGTCGTCGAGTCGCCGGAGGAAGCCGCGCGGCTCGATTCCGGAGGCAGGCCGCTCGCCGTGATCAGCCAGACGACCCTTTCGCTCGACGACGTGCGCGCCACGGTCGACGCTCTCGGAGAACGTTTCGGTGGGCTCAAACGGCCCGCCGCCGACGACATCTGCTACGCCACCCAGAACCGACAGGACGCAGTGAAGCGGCTCGCGGAGGAGGCGACGCTCATCCTCGTGATCGGCTCGCAGACGAGCTCGAACGCGCAGCGCCTGGTCGAGGTGGCACGCAACGCGGGCGCCGCTGCGGAGCTGATCGACGGCGAGAGCGAGCTGCCGGACAGCGTTGCGGGCCACGACGTGATCGGGCTGACGGCCGGCGCTTCGACACCGGAGCAGCTGGTCGAGGGAACGATCGCGCGTCTTGCCGCGCGTGGCTACGGCGACGTGGAGGAGATCACCGTCGCGCGCGAAGACGTTCACTTCCGGCTCCCGCGGGAGGTCGCCGCGCAGTGACCTCCGTCGAGATCCCCGTATCCATCGCGGCGGCGCTTCCGACCCTGACGGTGCTCGACATCACGAACGACGTCCAGCGCGAGGTCGCCGCAACGGGAGGAAGCGGAATCGCGTTCGTGTCGCCGAACGGCGACCCGTCGCTGATCCGCGTCCAGGAGCGCGAGACCGGCTTCTTCTCCGATCTCGAGTGCCTGCTCGAGCGGCTCATCCCGCTCGAGGCGGGGGAGCGCGAGCGTCTCGTCTCGCTGCTGCTCGGACCGCGAACGGAGCAGATCCCGTTCAGCGAGGGCCGGCTCTGCCTCGGCCAGTACCAGCGTATCTTCCTGCTTGCCTTCGAGGATCGCTGCACCGACGAGTGGATGTTGACCCTCGTCGGGGAGGCGCAGGCCCTGGATTAGACAGGTCCCGGGTTGACCAGGGTCCGCTCCAAGCCGCACACTGTCAAGGCAATGGAGCGCGCTCGGCGGCACCAGCGACTCCTCGCGCGACTCGCGCTCGGCCTGCTCGCGCTCATCGCAGAGCTGGTCGGTCGGAGCCTTTCGCACCGTCTCGACTTCGGCCGCCATGTCGGAGCGCCGAGCTACTTCAGCGCCGACTACTACCCGGTGCTGCTCGCTGTCGTGAAGGTCGGCGTCGCACTGATGCTGGCACGGCTCGCCTGGCGCTTCGTGAAGGCCCGCTCGGTGGCGCGCGCGGCGCGACGGCTGCTCGCAGCGCACGGGTCGCCGGCCGAATGCTGCCGGCCGCGGGTCCGGCTCGAGCTGTCGCCGCGGCTGTGGCTCGGCTCGTTCGTCGTCACCTCCCTGATCTATCTCGTGCAGGTCGACTCGGAGGGAATCTCCGCCGGGCGCTGGCCATTGCTTGCACCATGGCTGCACAGCGCCGCGCTCCCGGTGTTTGCGGTGCTCGCGGTCGTCGTCGCGGTCGTCTATCGCGCGGTCGAGCAATGGCTGGCCGAGTACGAGACCTATGCGCTGAAGACAGCCGCGCGGGCCTCGCGCCTTGCCGCTCCTGCGCTTCCGACCCCGCGCGTCACCCTCGGCGGGCTCGTCGCCCCGCGCAGCCTCTTCGGGCTCGCGTTCGAAAGCCGACCTCCTCCGGCGCCCGCGTAAGGCCTGCGGACGAGGCGTCCGCAGGCCCGTGTCGTGACCTCGACCACGGGAGGACGTCGTGAACGCAGAGCTCGTCTCCGAACTCGAAGTACCGGTACAACGATCCGCACGCGCGCGCATCGTCTCCGCGCTCGGTCCTTTGACCGCCCTGGCGGGCGTGATCTGGGCGATCGCACAGCCCTATCGGATCACGCTGCTGCATCCCCGCGGGCAGGGCTTCTGGTGGCTCGTCGTCGAGCCGCCGCTCCTCGTCATCGCGGTAGGGCTCGTCTTTTATTTCGTCGTGCTACCCGGCCTGCTGGAGGACCTCGAGGAGGCACGTGCAACCTCCCGCTGAGCACGTCCACTGGCTGTTCGCCACCGGGTTTCTGATCCTCGGGCTGTGCTTGCTCGGCGAGGCGGTCGTCGGCACAGAGGTCTGGCGGCGGCGTGCGTGGCGCGCCTACCTCTGGCCCGGCCTGGCGTTTCTGCTCGGGCTCTTCATGTGGCCGGTGATGGTGTTCTTCACGAGCTCGACGCTGCACATGCTCGCCCACGGTGCCTGGGCGCAGGTCCTGATGCTCGCCGGCGCGACCGAGCTCGGACTCGTACGGGGGAAGCTGCAGAGCAGCTGGTGGCGGCTCGGCATGACGTCGGCGTTCCTCGTCTCGGGAGCCGCGTTCCTCGTGCACGAGCAGAACTCGTGGTTCTTCCAGCGCTCGGCCTTCCTCCACCACGTGCTCGGCTGGACGCTGCTCGCCGCCGCGGTGTTCCCACTCGCACGGTGCTTCCGGCCGCGATCGCAGGCGGCCGCTGCAGGCTTCGCGCTCACGTTCGTCGTGCTCGCGGTGTTGCTGTACTGCGACCGCGACACCGCGCCGGTCCTCGGCCGCATCTCGCCGCTCGCGGGGACGCCGCACCGGTGAGACGGCTGCTCCTCATCGGGTCGTTGGTCGCGCTCGCCTTCCCCGCGCAGGCGTGGGCGCACGCGACCCTCGAGAAGACGTGGCCGGGATTCCAGCAGCGCGTTTCCTCCTCACCGCGGACGATCACGTTCCGCTTCGACCAGTACGTGAAGGCGGTGCCGGGCTCCGTTCACCTGTACTCGTCGTCCGGAAGCGTCCGAGTAGTGAGCGTGCGCAGCGACGGTCGCCGCCTGACGGCGGTCCTACCGCGGTTGCGAAAGGGTCCGTACACGGTCCGCTGGCATGCGGTCTCCGGAGACGGCCACGTCGTGTCGGGCATCTTCACGTTCGGCGTGCGCGCTGCCGCGCCGGTCCCGACCGAAGCCTTCGGTGCATCTGGACCTACGCGCAGCGAGAACGTCGTGCGCTGGCTGTATTTCCTCTCGCTCGCGTTGCTCGTCGGCGGGATCGGCTTCCGTCTCATCGTGCTGCGGCGGCGGCTCACACCGCCTGCGGCCCGGCGCTTCTTCGCCATGACCGGGATCGGCGCCTTTGCCACGCTCAACGTCGGCATCGCGGCCTTCCTGCTCCGCGCCGAGGACGCGCTGCAGCTCCCGTTCGGCCGCCTCCTTTACGGCGACCTCACGCCGATCGCGCGCACGCGCTTCGGCACGGCGTTCATCGCGATGACGCTCGGCTTTGCGCTCGTGAGTGCGTTCCTCTTCCTCGCCTGGTTGACCGACCGTGACGTTCTGCTGTGGCCGGCCTTCGTGCTCGGGCTCGCGTTCGCCTCCGGCCTCTCGCTGTCTGGACACTCGGCCGCCGACGCGGGGTCTTCGTGGAAATCCGAGCTGGCCGACTGGGCCCACCTCTCTGCCGCCTGCCTCTGGATCGGTGGTCTCGTGCAGCTCGCAGTGGTCGTCTGGCCGCTCATGCCGGACGTGCGGCGCGCCGCGTTCCTCGCCTTCTCGCGCCTTGCGACGGTTTGTGTCGGGGTGCTCCTGCTCGCGGGTGTCTACCTGAGCATCCTGCGGCTGCCGCATCTGAACGATCTGTGGACGACCGGCTACGGCCAGGTTCTCCTCGTCAAGATCGGACTCGTCTCGCTCGCACTGGGGTGGGGAGGACTGCACAAGCTCGTCGCCGTGCCCGCGGTCGCGCGCGGCGACGGCGGCGTCCTCGTGCGGCTGCGCGCGAGCCTGGTGGGAGAGAGCATGGTCGGGATGGCGGTCCTGCTCGCGGCCGCGGTGCTCGTGGACGCGAAGCCGCCGGCTCGGCCGGCGCCCGCTCCTCCCGCCGCCAGTAGCGTTAACAACTGATGCTCTGGGCGATCTCCGGCGGCGCGGGCTTCCTCGGCCTGCACCTCGCGCGACGGCTGCTCGCCGAGGGGCACACCGTGCGCACGCTGGACGTGGTGCCGCTGGACGACGTCGAGCTCGAGCGTTCGGTCGAGGAGCTCAGAGGCGACGTGCGAGATCGAGAGCGCGTCCGCGAGCTGGTCGCGGGCGCCGACGTGGTCGTCCATGCCGCCGCGGCGCTGCCGATCCAGGCATCCCGGGCGTCGATCCGATCGGTCAACGTCGGCGGGACCGAGAACGTCCTCCGCGCTGCTCGGGACGCGGGTGCGCGGCGTGTCGTGTTCATCTCCTCGACGGCGGTGTACGGCGTGCCTGAGAAGCATCCGATCGAAGAGGACGATCCGCTCGTCGGTGTCGGCTGGTACGGCGAGTCGAAAATCGATGCTGAAGCGCTCTGCCGGGTGGCCGCCGTCGAGACGACGATCGTCAGGCCGAAGACGTTCATCGGGCCGGAGCGGCTCGGCGTCTTCGAGATCCTGTTCGACTGGATCCGGGAAGGACGCCGGATCTACATCCTCGGCAAGGGCTACAACCGCTATCAACTGCTGGCGGTCGAGGATCTCGTGGACGCGATCGTCCGCGTGGCCACCGTGCCGGAGGCTGCGGGCGAGACGTTCAACATCGGCGCCACCGAGTTCGGCACCGTTCGCTCCGACCTGCAAGCCCTGATCGACCATGGGGGCTCCTCCTCGCGCTTGCGGCCCGTGCCCGCGAAGCCGGCGGAGGTCGCGCTGCGTGCGCTCGAGCTCCTGAGGGTCTCACCGCTGGCCGAGTGGCACTACAAGACCGCGCACAAGGACTCGTTCGTCGACGTGTCGCGAGCCCAACGAGTGCTCGGCTGGCAGCCGCGCCTCTCGAACAAAGAGGCGTTGATCGGGACCTACGACTGGTACCTGGCGAACCGCGAACGTGTCGGGGGTGCCGGCGTGACGCATCGCGTGCCGTGGAACCAGCAGGCGCTCGGCCTGCTGAAGCGCTTGTCGTGATCTTCCTCTCTCAGTCCGAGGTGCGTGACCTGCTCGACCTCGACGCGCTCGTCGACGCGCTCGCCGCGGCACACGCGGACCTGAGCGCCGGATCGGCCTCGATGCCGCCGCGGGTCGCGGCACTCGTGCCGGAGCAGGACGGTCTGCTCGGCGTGATGCCGTCCTACCTTCCGGCCGCCGGGCTCGCGTGCAAGCTCGTCACGCTCTTCCCGCGCAACCGCGACCGCGAGACGCATCAGGCCGTGATCTGCGTCTTCGATCCGGAGAACGGGACGCCGCTCGCGTTGATGGACGGCACCTACATCACCGCGACGCGAACGGCCGCAGGATCGGCATTGGCGACGCGGCTGCTGGCACGTGAAGACGCCGAAGTGCTCGCGCTGATCGGAACGGGTGTGCAGGCGCGCTCACACGCGCGCGCTCTTCCGCGTGTCCGCGACTTCTCGGAGATCCGCGTCGCGGGACGCGACCGCGCCAAGGCCGAGTCGCTGGCCGAGGAAATCGGGCCTTCGGCGCGGGCGGTGGACTCCTACGAGGAGGCGATCCGGGGAGCAGACGTCGTTGCCGCGACCACGCACGCGACCGAGCCGGTCGTGCGCAGGAAATGGCTGTCACCCGGGACGCACGTCAACTCCGTCGGTCTCAATCCTTCAGGACGAGAGGTGGACGCCGAGACGGTCGCAGAGGCCGTGCTCGTCGTCGAGTCGCGCGAGTCCGCGCTGACTCCGCCTCCTGCTGGCGCGCCGGAGCTCGTCGGCGTCGATCCCGGTCACGTCCACGCCGAGCTCGGGGAGCTCGTGTCCGGAACGAGGCCCGGGCGCACCTCGCCGGAGCAGATCACCCTGTATAAGTCAGTCGGCGTCGCCGTCCAGGACGCAGCCGCCGCGGCACTCGTGCTCGCGGCGGCGCGAGAGCGTTCGGCGGGCCGCGAGATCGAGCTGGAGGAATCGAGATGAGCAGCACCAACGACTTCAGGCCGGGGCTCGAGGGCGTCGTCGCCTTCGAGACCGAGATCGCCGAGCCCGATCGCGAGGGCGGCTCGCTCAGGTACCGCGGCGTCGACATCGAGGAGCTCGTCGGCAAGGTCCCGTTCGAGAAGGTCTGGGGCCTGCTCGTCGACGAGTCGCTCGAGCCGGGCCTCGCGGCGTCGTACTGCGAGCTTCCCATCCGGACGGGCGGCTACATGAGCGACCTACAGGCGTCGCTCGCGGTCTTCAGCGGCAGGTGGGGGCTGAAGCAGCTGATCGACATCGACGACGGACAGGTGCGGGACGATCTCGCGCGGCTCAGCGCCGCGGCGTTGTCGGTCGTCGCCCAGTCTGCTCGAGGCGATGCCACGCCCGTACCGGAGCACGAGGTCATGAGAGGCGCGACCGCCGCGGAGCGCTTCCTGCTCGCGTGGCGAGGCGAGGCCGACGAAAGACATGCGCAGGCGATCGACACGTATTGGATCTGCACGGCCGAACATGGTTTGAATGCGTCGACGTTCACCGCGCGCATCGTCGCGTCGACCGGCGCGGATTGCGGCGCCGTCCTCGCTTCGGCAGTCGGTGCACTCTCGGGCCCCCTGCACGGCGGGGCGCCGGCGCGCGTCCTGCCGATGCTGGACGCCGTCGCGGAGATGGGCGACGCGGAGAAGTGGGTCCGCGAGGCGCTGGCCCGGCGCGAACGCATCATGGGCTTCGGCCACCGCGTCTATCGCGCCGAAGATCCACGTTCGCGTGTGCTGAAGCGCACGGCCAAGGCGCTCGGCTCGCCGCGCGTAGAAGTCGCCGAGGAGCTCGAGCGGGTCGCACACGAAGCGATCGCGGAACGGCATCCCGACCACTCGTACACCAACGTCGAGTACTGGTCCTCGGTCGTCCTCGACATCGCAGAGATTCCGCCCTCGCTCGCCCCGGCGATGTTCGCGTGCTCGCGCACCGCCGGCTGGTCGGCGCACGTGCTGGAGGAGAAGCGTACGGGCCGGCTGATCCGCCCGAGCGCGCGCTACGTGGGCCCGGACGAACGCAATCTCGCCGAGATCGGCTGACCGCCGCAGCCGTGTCCCAACAACCAGGGTCTGACCCTGGTTGTCGCAAGAGTGTGACGTTGTTTCCACAGTAGGGTGCGTCGCATGGAGCTGACCGAGTATCGCGATCGGTTTCCGATCCTCGAGCACACCACGTACCTGATCAACCACTCGCTCGGCGCGATGCCTGCCGCGGCCGAGGAGCGCCTGCGGGAATTCGCGCGCACCTGGCGCGAGCGGGGAATTCGCGCGTGGGCCGAGGGTTGGTGGGAGATGCCGATGACCGTGGGCGACCAGGTCGGCCGGATCATCGGCGCGCCACCCGGCTCGACGGTGATGCACCAGAACGTCGCGGTCGCGGAGGCGATCGTCGTCTCCTGCTTCCGCCCGGTTGACCCGCGTCGCAACCGCGTCGTCTACGAGGAGGGCAACTTCCCGAGCGTGCGGTACATCTATCAAGCGCAACCCGAGCTCGAGGTCGTCGTGGTTCCGAACGACGAGGCCATCGTCGAAGCGATCGATGAGCGGACGCTGCTCGTGCCGATTACGCACGTTCTCTTCAAGACCGCGGAGATCCAGAACGTCGAGGCGATCGTGCGCCGCGCCCATGAGGTCGGCGCGCACGTCGTCCTCGACGCGTACCAGTCGGCCGGGATCGTTCCCGTTGACGTGACCGCCCTCAACGTCGACTTCGCCGTCGGCGGCAGCGTCAAGTGGCTCTGCGGCGGGCCGGGAAACGGCTGGCTCTACGTGCGTCCGGATCTCACCGACGTGCTCGAGCCGACGTTCACCGGCTGGCAGGCGCACGCACGGCCGTTCGGTTTCGAGCCCGAGCTCGAGTACGCGGACGGTGCGACTCGCTTTCTCACGGGCACGCCGAACGTCCCCGCTCTCTACGCGGCGACGGCCGGTTACGACCTGATCGAGGAGATCGGCGTCGAGCGCATCCGCGAGAACTCCATCCGGCAGACCGAGTTGCTGATCGAATTGCTCGAGCGAGGCGGATTCGAGGTCGGCAGCCCTCGCGACCCCGCCCGGCGCGGCGGCACCGTCACCGTCCGTACACCCGAGTTCGAGGCCGTGCACACGGAGCTCGGCGAGCGGCAGATCCTCTGCGATTTCCGTCCGGACGCGGGCCTCCGGCTCGGGCCGCACTACTACAACACCGACGACGAGCTGCGCTTCGCCGTCGACCAGATCGCCGAAATTGTCGGGACCGGGGCGTATGAGCGCCATCTCGGCTCGGCTACGCGGTTCTGACCCCCGGGGGATCCCTCATTCGAGGGAGAGTGAGAATTCCTTCGACGGGTACTTTGAGCCTATGAGGGCCGCCGTCGCCTTCATCGCACTTGCCCTCGGGCTGGCTGCCGCCGGCGCAGCCGACGCGTCGCAGCTGATCGACCGAAACGCGAAGGGCGTCCGGCTCGCCGTGAACGGAAAGGGCGAGGCACTGCTGACCTACCGCGCGCACGGACGCCTACAGCACGTTCTCGCCTGGGGAGCGATCGACGCACGCCACCCCACCTCCGGCAAGCCGCAGGTGCGCTTCCGGAAGGACTATTCCGGCCGCGGCCGCTACCGGCAATCGTTCAGGAGCAGTTGTCGCGGGTACGACGGCCCGAAGCTCGTGTACGTCGTCGCCGCGTGCGCTGCGCCGGACGGGTCCTACTGGGCGTTGCAGTCCTGGCCGACACCGCTGCCGGATCTGGGGATGACGCCGTGGCTGCCCGTTCACCGCGCCTGGGAGCTGCACCTCTCGCACTGGTCCGGTCCGATCGCAAAGCTCGAAGCTTGGACGGATTGGATCTACAGCGGGCGCTACCACCACCTGTTCGGACGCCTGACCTACGACGGTCAGCCGGTGTACGGGTTCAGCGCCACGCGCGTGGGCGCGCCCACCGACGCCTATGGACGCCTGATCTACCTCGACACGTTCAACTCGCGCTACGGCAAGGGCTGGAAGCGCGAGAACTCGTTCCTGGCGCACAACCCCACCGGGATCTTCTGCTACGGCTTCTACGCCTTCGACCCGACCAAGGGTTACCCGCATCCCGCCGGCTTCCCGAGCACGCCGCGCGGGCCCGGGAACGGAGAGCAGTACCGCCTCACCGTGAACGGACCCGGCGTCACGCCCGACGTCAGCATCACGATCCCCGGCTTGCACGACTACGACCCCAACAGTCCCGGGGACGTCGACTACGAGCGCCGTCAGAACGCCTTGCTCGACTCCATTGTGGGACTCGACAAGGAATGCCGCCGCCACTAAGCCAGTAGCTCGAGCAGGCGCTGCGCGTAGGAGGGCGCCGTCGGCTCGTCCTCGTGGCGGAAATAGGCGAAGACCGGGCCCTCGACAGGACGTATGCGTGCGGCCCAGGTGCGCAGCTCGTCGTCCGAGTACGGCGGCTCGCGGAAGCGGACGTATCTGAACGGGGCGTCGTGGACGAGGTCGTTCACCCGAACCGCACCCGCCTCGGCCAGCCGAAGCTCGATTCCGTCCCAGGACGGATGTTCGAGGTCGAAGGCGATGAGGAAGTCGGGATCGAGCGATCCGAGGACGAGCTCGATCATGCCCTCGTCCCGGGCGCTGATCAGCTGAACGCGGACCGGCCCCAACCGGTCGTCGAGCGCACTCACTCTGGCGCCGAACTCCGAGAGCATGCCCGGCCGGTTACCGGCGAGCTTGGGAGCGAACCGGAACCCGGGCGGCGTCTGCTCGCCCCAGCGCCGGAATTGCTCCTCCGCAGGCAGGCGGTACCCGGTCGTGTTGAGCTCGACGGTCGAGAACCGCTCGGCATAGAAGCCGAGGAACTCCTTCGCATCGGTCCCGGCCGGGTAGAAACCGGGCTTCCACGACGGATACGACCAGCCCGAAGTGCCGACATGCACCCCGGCTAGACTCGGGCTCGTGGCAGTCACGCCTGAAGTGTTAGCCGAGAACACGGTCACGGTCCTCGACCATGGGTTCGTCGCCCTCGACGGGGCCCTCGCCTCCGATCTCGCCGTGGTGAACGGTGCGCGCGTCTCGTTCAACCAGGCGTCCGACGAGATGGGCGAGCGCGACGCGGGGCTGATCCGATTCCTGATGCGGGAGGGGCACGGGTCCCCTTTCGAACATGGCTATTTCAGGTTCATCGTCAAGGCGCCACTCTTCGTTGTCCGAGAGCACCATCGACACCGGGCCGGCCACTCCTACAACGAATGGAGCGGCCGCTACTCGAAGATGGAACCGGAGTTCTACGTACCGGACTACGTTCGCACCCAAGTAGGGAAGCCGGGCGCTTACTCATTCGAGCCCGTCGACGAGGTCACGCGCGAGGCCGCCCGTCACGAGATCGAAGAAAACGCAACACGCGCCTTTCAGGCCTACGAGCGAATGCTGGAACAGGGAGTCGCCAAAGAGGTCGCACGGGCCGTACTTCCCCTCTCGACCTACACGAAGTACTACTGGAGCTGCAATCCGCGCAGCCTCATGCATTTCTGCTCGCTCCGTAATCACGAAGCGGCTCAGTATGAGATTCAGCAGTACGCGGCGGCCGCCGAGTCGTTCCTCGAGCGCCTCATGCCGATCACGCATGCCGCGTTCGTCGAGCGCGGCCGCATCGCTCCCTGACTAAACCGGCTTGAGCACGATGTCGGTCGGCTTGTGGTGGCCGGGTAGCTGCCGCGTGACGACCCAGCCGTTCCTGTCGAAATGGTTGAGATCGTACGACGCGCTCAGCCGGACGACGGTTACCCCGCGGCCGACGTTGAAGACGCCGCACTTCGCGATCGGCTTGCCGTGCCGGGTCAAGTAGAGGTCGTAGTACCCGCCCTCGGGCAACTGCTTGAGGCGAGTTACGCGCAGGAGCATCGGCCAGTTGCCGTTGCTGTCTTTCTTGCCGAGCTCGAGGCTGCCGATCGCGTCGCGGTCGAGCTTCGTCCCGTGCAGGTTTACGGTGCGCTGCGCTTCGATGGACGTCGTCGGGCTCGTCGTCGAATGGCCGATCAGGAAGCCGACCAGCGCCGCGCTCGCGAGCGCCACGGCACGCACGAGCGGTCGGCGCTGGGTTGGTCTCCTCCGCCGCCACGTGGCCGGAAGCGCTTCCTCCGGCCAGGGCACGGCCTCCATTCCCGGCGAGAGCTCCGGCGGCGGCCCCGCTTGGACGAGGAGCTCGTGCGCGGCGCGGAGCCGCTCGCGCTCCTCCGCCGAAACCTCCTTGCCGACGAGCTCCTCGAAGTCGGGGCCGCGGTTCATCTCAGCTCTCCCTCGAGCAGATCCGCGAGCCGGCCGAGACCGGCGCGCGTTCGCGTCTTCACCGTTCCGAGCGGGATGCTCAGGAAGTCGGCGACCTCGCTCTGCGACAGCCCGCCGTAGTAGGCGAGCTCGATCACGTTGCGTTCGTTGTGCGGCAAGCCTTCGAGGGCACGGTGCACGCGCCAGGAGACGTACGACGCCTCGGCGCGCTCGTCCGGACCCGGCTCGTCGGCGGGGAGCTCGGGGCCCTCGCCCGGCGGGTCGCTGCGGGTCCGCCCTCGATCGACGATTGCGTTGCGCGCAACCGCGTAGAGCCACGGCGCCCCGGCCCCTCGGTCCGGCGCGTACGTGCGCGCCGAGCGCCAGATCGCCGCGAAGGTCTCCTGAACCGCGTCCTCGGCCTTCATCCGATCCCCTAGCCGGCGCAGCGCAAGGCCGAAGACCGGGCGTGCATAGCGGCGATACAACGCTTCGAATGCCTTGGAATCCTTGCGGGCAACCCGGCGGATCAGTTCGCCGTCGCTGACGTCACGCTCGATCTCGAGCGCGTCGTCACTGCTCGGCTCCCGTCTGGCGCCATGGGGCATGGCAGCGGGCACGGCGTAGCTAAGGCCCATCTCCTCAGGATCTCTACGGATTTGCACGTCCGCCGGATTGGAGCAGACCTGGGCCTCCCGCGACAACCGATTACCCAAACGAAACGCTTAAAAACCCCTTACGGGGAACGTACGTCTGGAGGGAAGAAGGCAGGAAACCACGCAGGGGGTTCCGCAATGCGCAGGGTCATTTTGCTCGTCGTCGCCTCGCTGGGCCTGGTGCTGGCCGCTCCGGCCGCGACAGCGACGACCACCGTCCAGATCAAGCGGACGGGCTTCGTCCCGGCGGCCGTGACGATCAACCAGGACGACGCCGTCACCT
The DNA here is from genome assembly GCA_036394855.1 of Gaiellaceae bacterium. Classification (GTDB taxonomy): domain Bacteria; phylum Actinomycetota; class Thermoleophilia; order Gaiellales; family Gaiellaceae; genus 3-1-20CM-4-69-9. The sequence continues at coordinate 22,167 of DASWEF010000087.1, forward strand.
GGACGAACACGGACACGATCAACCACCAGGTCGTCGCGAACGGCGGCTCGTTCGCCTCGCCGATCCTGACCCGGGGCAAGTCGTACACGCACACGTTCCGCAACGGAGGCACGTTCCGGTATCACGACGGTCTCCATCCGACGCTGAAAGGGACGGTGACGGTTCGCGGCGCACCGGCTCAGGTGACCCTCGCCACGTCTGCGCCGGTCGTGAAGTTCGGAACGTCCGTCACGCTCTCGGGGACCGTCTCGAACAAGAAGGCGGGCGAGACCGTGACGTTGGTCGCGCTCCCCACCGGCCAGACCAACAAGCAGGTGATCGCGACGCTCCAGACGACGACCGGCGGAGTGTTCACGTTCACGGTCACGCCGCAGCTCAACACCCAGTACCAGGCGCAGTGGAAGACGCTCGAGAGCTCGGTCACCGTGCAGGTCCAGCCGGTGATCAAGCTGCCGTTCGTCTCACGAAGCGGCTATTTCCACTTCTACGTGACCGCCGGACAGTCGTTTGCAGGACGCTTCGTCTGGCTGCAGCGGTACACGCTGCTGCGCACGTGGATCAACGTCCGCAGGCTCCAGCTCGGCTCGAGGTCCGGACGCATCATGTCGATCCGCTTCGCGCGCTCCGTCATCCCGCGGGGCCGCTGGTCGATCCGGATCTACATGCCGGCGACCGAGATGCCCGCGGGTTACATCGATTCGTGGAGCGGCACGCAGCCGGTCGTCAGGCGCTAGGGACACCGCAAGGCTGGGAGATCGGGAGCATCTTTTATGAGACGAAGATCACCCTTGGGGGTGTTGAAAATCATGAAGAAACTCCTCGTATTGGCAGTCGCACTGGTCGGCGCGGCCTCCGGCTCGTCCGCTTCGGCCGCGACGACCACGATGGCGATCACACACAACGGCTACGTGCCGAAGACGCTGACGATCGTGACCGGCGACTCGGTCGTGTTCGCCAATCAGGACACGGCTGCGCACCAGGTCGTGCTCAAGCCGACCACGGGTTTCGCCTGCACCGCGGGCCTCGTGATCCAGCCGGGCCAGAGCTCGACGTGCACGTTCCGGACGGTCACGAAGTACGCCGTCAGCGATCCGAACCACAAGACGTCCGCCTTCAGAGGAACGATCACGGTCAATCCAGGGCCGCCCGGAAGCGTCCTCTCGTTGACTCCGACTCCGAGGTCGGTGCGCTATGGCGCGCGCAGCACGCTCTCCGGTCGGCTCGCGACCGGCCTGGCCAACCAGAAGATCGACGTCTTCGCGAAGGAATGCGGTGCCGCCGCATTCGCGAAGCTCGGGACCGCGACGACCGTCGCGGACGGGATGTACACGTTCACCGTCCAGCCGCGCAAGCACACGACGTACGAAGCGCGATCCCGCGTGCTCGCGAGCACACAGGAGCTCGTCAAGGTGCGGCCGAGGGTCACGCTGCGCAAGCTCGCGCCGCGGAGGTTCCGCGTCACGGTCCTCGCGGCAGACTCGTATGCGGGCAAGGTCGTGCTCTTCCAGCGCTACAGCTCGACGCAGCGGCGCTGGGTCAGGGTTCGCGCCGTCGTGCTGGTGGCGGGTGGGACGCTGACGACGCCGATCAATCCGACCAGCGTCTCGAAAGCGGTCTTCCGCTCGAAGCTCAGAGCGCGACTTCGCGTCCGGGCCCTGCTCACGCAGGCGCAGGCGGGAACCTGCTACGCCGCGTCCGCCAGCGCGACGATCCGCAGTTAGCTCACTCGGGAGCGCGGGCGGCTAGCCCGCGCTCTCGAACCGTTGCTGCACCGCGTCCCAGTTGACGACGTTCCACCAGGCCTCCAGATACTCCGGGCGCCTGTTCTGGTACTTGAGGTAGTAAGCGTGCTCCCAGACGTCGATGCCCAGCACCGGCGTGTCGCCCTTGCTGATCGGGGAGTCCTGGTTCGCCGTCGAGACGACGGCGAGGCCGGTGCCGTCGTGGATCAGCCAGGTCCAGCCCGAGCCGAAGCGCTTGACGCCGGCGTCGTTCACGGCCGCCTTGAGCTCGTCGAGGCCTCCGAAGGTCGATTCGATCGCGGAGCCGAGTGATCCGCTCGGCTCGCCGCCCCCGTTGGGGCTCATGATCTCCCAGAAGAAACTGTGGTTCGCGTGGCCGCCGGCGTTGTTGCGCACGACCGTCCGCTTGTCCTCCGGTAGCAGGTCGAAGGTCGTGAGCACCTCCTCGACCGGCCGGTCCGCCCACTCGGTCCCCTCGAGCGCCTTGTTGGCGTTGTCGACGTAGGCCTGGTGGTGCTTGTCGTGGTGGATGCGCATCGTCTGCTCGTCGATGTGCGGCTCGAGCGCGTTGTAGTCGTATGGCAGCGCGGGGACCTCGAAGGGCATCGGTCGCTCCTTTCTCGCTTTGAGAGCGAGGATATGCTCCCGCCGCCCGCCCACGTCGAGAGAGGGAAGTCATGGCGACGCTCGCGTTCAAATTCGAGGAGATCACGCCGCGGGAGCTGAAGCCCGAGCTGTACGAGCTCGACGGTATCTCGCGCGCGACGATCGAAGCCCACTACAAGCTCTACGAGGGCTACGTCAACAAGCGGAACGAGATCCTCGGCAAGCTCGACGACGTCGATGCGTCGAGCGCCAATCAGGTCTACTCCGAGATCCGCGCGCTCAAGCTCGATCTCACCTTTGCGATCGGCGGGATCAAGAACCACGAGATCTATTTCGAGCACCTCGGCGGCGGCGGCGGAGATCCGGCGGGATTGGCCGGCGATCTGATCGTGCGGGACTTCGGCTCGGTGGACAGCTGGCGGGCGGATCTGAAAGCGACCGGGATGGCGGGGCGCGGCTGGGCGTGGACGGCGTACGACTGGGACGAGGGGCGCCTGTTCAATTACGTCGGCGACGCGCAGAACACCTTCCCGATCTGGAACGCGACGCCGCTGATCGCGCTCGACGTGTACGAGCACGCGTACTTCCTCGACTATCAGACCGACCGAGCGTCGTACATCGACGCGTTCTTCGACAATCTCGACTGGTCGACGATCGACGACTGGGTATCGAAGTACCAGATCCCGAAATAGCCTGAGATGACCACGGCGCTCCTCGTCGCTGCGGGCTACGTGCTCGGCTCGATGCCGTGGGGCTACTGGCTCGTCCGGCTCGTCAAGCGGGACGACATCCGCCGCCACGGCAGCGGCAACGTCGGCGGCAGCAACGTCTGGCGCGTGTTCGGGTGGCGGCTCGGCCTCCCCGTGGTTGTGCTCGATACGGCCAAGGGGTTCGTCGCGGCGCTGGTTGCGACGCTGGTCGTCTCGCACCTTGCGGGCGTGCTCGCCGGCGGGGCGGCCATGCTCGGCCATTGGCGGCCGCTGTTCCTGCGCTGGCGGCGCGGCGGAAAGATGGTGGCGACCTGCGGCGGCGCCTTTCTCGGCGTCGCGCCGGTCGTAGGCGGCATCGGCGCCGGCGTCTGGATCGCCGTGTTCCTGATCTTTCGCTACGCCTCGCTCGCGTCGATCGTGGCGGCGTTCTCCCTACCGGTGATCGCGGCGTTGCTCGGCGAGCCGTGGCCGGTGATCGCGTTCGCAGCGGTGGCCGCGGTTGCCGTCGTCGTCCTCCATCGCGCGAACATCGCGCGTCTACGATCAGGCACCGAAAGCCGTTTCAAGTTCCGCCGAGCCGCGAGCGCTTGAAACCCCTCGCCGATCCAGCCACCAAGGGCCGGAGACCGGATCCACAGCAGCCGCCCATCCCCTGGAGTGCGCGGGCTTTGCCCGCGCACGTTTTCCGCGAAGCGGCGTTGCCTCTGAGCGCGTGAAAGCGAAGCTTTCGCGCGCTGCTAGCCGGCGAGCCACTCGCGTAGCTCGGTGTGGCGTCCGGCCGGCTCCGCGCCTTCCAGCTCCGCGCGCAGCTCGCCGACCGTACCGTGACGCTCCGCCAGTACTTCGTGCGAGTGGATCGTCTCGAAGTTGATCTGCCGGGCGAGCAGGAAGTCCGCGTCCTCGAGCTCGAGGTAACGGTCGAGCACGGAGTGGAGCGAGATCCGCACGGAGTCCTCGACGAACCGCGGCTGCAGGTGCGCATGCTCGACCACGAACAGCTCGTCGGGTCGCTTCAGCAGCTCGTAGATCGGCGAGCTCATCGATCCCTCGACGATCGTTGCCAGCGTCTCGGCGTTGACGGGATGGTTGCTACCGACGAAGAGGGTCCCGCGTCCACGCTGGTTGTGCGTCGCCACCGGGACGAGCTCGAGAATCCGCGCGACGTCGGGTTCGTCGAAGCCCGCCTCCAGCAGCCGCTCCGAGGCGCGCCCGCGCACGAGCCCCTGCGCGCACGGACAGGCGTTGATCCCCGTCGCCTCGACGCCCACGAGGCGCCGCACGTTCGACACAGACGCGGCGGCGATGCCGATGATCGAGATCATCTCTTGAGTGGCAAGGCCGGTGACGGGCGTACGCCGCTCGAGCGGATATCGCGCAGAGATGCGCACCTCCGCGCGGCCCGCCGCCTGGCGGGCGACGATGTGCCGTGCGATGTGCTCGGCCAGCTCCTCGACGAGGAAGGCCTCGCCGATCACGACCTCGTCGATCGCCTCCTCGAAGAGCTCCGGGAAGCGGGACATGTGGACGCCCTTCTGGGCGGGGTCGAGGTCGACCGTGCAGTCGATCTCGGCGGAGATCAGCTTCTCGGCGCCGCCCCAGCGGAGCCGGATCGCCTTCGCGACGCCCTGAACGCCCGCACGCGACAGGCCGAGACGCACCTCGGGCGTGGAGGCCTGCAGATCGTCGAGGAGATGCCGCGACTCGGTCATGCATGACAGGTTAGTGTCAGGCGGCTCAGTGGGGCCTCAAGACGCCAGCTTTCCGCGGCTCGTCTCCCTCGCCGCGCACGACCTGCGGACGCCGCTGGCGACGATCCACGGTTTCGCGCAGACGCTCATCCGGATGGGCGACCTCGGAGACCCGAACCAGCGCTACGTCGAGATGATCGGCGCCGCCGCCGGCCAGCTCGCCGAGCTGCTCGAAGAGCTCGGTACCGCGACGCGGATCGAAGGCGGTCGCTACGAACCGAACCTCCAGCCGGCCGACACTCTCGACCTTGCCCGTGGAGCGGCCGAGGAGCTGGGCGAAGAACGCGTCGTCGTCACGGGTGCGGGCGCGCAGGTGCAGGTCGATCTCGAGCCGACGCAGCGCGGCCTCGCCGCCTTTGCGCAGGCCGCCCTTCGCCACGGCGGTCTCGAGCAGGTCGACCTGCGAGTCGACGGAGCGACGCTGACGATCTCCCCGGTCACCCCTTCGTCCGGGCCCGTGCTCCTCGGGGACGAGCTGCGCGATCTCGGTGCCGCGGTGGCCGTGCGCGTCGTCCGCGCCTTGGGCGGTTCCGTCGAGCTGGACGGGGACACGCTCACGGTGCGCCTGCCGGAATGACGCGCGCCACGCAGGTGAGCCTCCTGCGCTGGCTCCGCCGTCAACTCCAGCAGCCGACGCCCGCGCGCGAGCACCTCGAGGCCGCGGTGGAGAACGACGATCCTTCGGAAGTTCGGCGGCTGCTTGCCGACGTGCCGTTCACGGCGGCGCAACGCCGGCACGTCGAAGGTCTCCTCGATGCCTGGGAGGAGGGGAGAGGCTAGCGCGTAGCGCCGTGCTCGAGGAGCAGCGACTCGACCCGCTTGTCTCCGTTCTGCCGCGCGGCGTCGATCGCGCGAAAGCCGCTGCCCTGACGGAGATCCGGATCGGCGCCGTGTTCGAGCGCGAGCTCGACCAGCGCGTAGCGGGTCGTCTCGTCCGTGCCCTCCGCCGCCGCGGCGGCGTGGATGGCGGCCGTCTGGACGTGTCCGTTCCGCGAGAGCGCGTTCGCGTCTGCGCCGCGCCCGAGCAGCAGGCGCGCCGCTTCTACATGGCCGAAGAAGCACGCGAGGCCGAGCGGGTGGAAGCCGTCGTCGCCGAAGGCGTTCGCGCGCGCGGGATCCTCGTCGAGCAGCTCCCGGAGCCGGTCGGTCCTGCCGAGCGCGGCCGCCTCGAAGACGTCGAGCTCGGGATCTCCGGCCAGGAGCTCGTCGACGCGGTCGCGCCGTCCCCGGTAGAGAGCCTCGAGCAACTCCGACATGCCTAGCGGAGCAACCTCGAGAGCCTGCGATCCTTGAGGACGCGGCCGCCGGTCTGACACTCGGGGCAGTAGTAGATCGTGTGTTCCTCGAAGTCGACGCGTGCGATCGGCGTCCCGCAGACGTAACAGGGCTCGCCGAGCTTGTTGTGGATGCGATAGGTGCGCTTGTCGTTCGCGCCGCGCTCGCGAAGCTCGAGGCCTCGCTCGAGCTCGGCGTCGATCGCCTCCGCGAGGCGCGCGACCTCTGCGGGCGTGACGTCCTGCGTCAGCTCGTAGGGGGAGAGCTTGGCGTGGTGCAGGATCTCGTTCGCCCACGCCCGGCCGATCCCCGCGATCACGCGCTGGTCTCGCAGCATCGAGTGCAGGCGGCGCGACTCCGCCGCGCAGATCTCGCTGAGCCGTTCCGCGCCGATCCCGAGCGCCTCCGGGCCGAGATGGGCGAGCTCCTGCTCGGCTTCCTCGGGATTCAGCAGCCAGACACCTGCGCGCTTCTTCGCGCCCGCCTCGGTGAGCACGAGCTGCGAGCCGCCCTCGAACACGAGCCGGAACGCGGGAGTCTTCGGGCCCCGTTCGCCGAACTGGAGGTACTTCAGGCGCCCTGCCGTCATCAGGTGCACGAGCAGCACGAGCTCGCCGTCGTCCGTGGGAAAGAGCAGCCGCTTCGCGCGCCGCTCCGCACCCGCCAGGCGCCGCCCTTCCAGTGTCGACAGCGGCGGATCGAAGGTCTTCAGCGTCGCGACGTGCGCGGGCCCGGCCTTCACGATCGGGAACGCGGATATCGGATCGTTCAGCGCCCGCCGCCAGGCTTCCATCTCGGGTAGCTCAGGCACGGCGCGGCCTCTTTAGGCTGAAGCCCATGGAACCGATCAGGGTATCCGTCCGTCGTGGAGACGTCGTCGAGGCGGTGCACCGGGTGCAGGCCGTTGCGGTGCAGGACGGCGCGGTCGTGGCCGAGGCCGGAGATGCGGCGCTCGTCGCGTTCATGCGCTCATCGTCGAAGCCGTTGCAGGCGATCCCGCTTGCACGCGCGCGCGAGGATGTCGACGAGCGCGACCTCGCGATCGCGTCGGCATCGCATCTCGCGGACGAGTCGCAGCTCGCAGCGGTGCGCGCGCTGCTTGCGAAGGCGCCGGCGGACGAGAGCGAGCTGGAGTGCGGTCCCGAAGGAGAGCCGCCGTCGCGGCTCAAGCACAACTGCTCCGGCAAGCATGCGGGAATGCTCGCGCTCTGCCGTGCGCAGGGATGGCGGAGCGAGGGCTACCGCCTCGAGGGTCATCGCGTCCAGCGGGAGATGCTGGCCGTGCACGCCGAGGCGGCGGAGGTGGCCGAGGACGAGATCCTGACCGCGGTCGACGGTTGCGGCGTCGTCACCTTCGCCTTGCCGCTCGAGCGGATGGCGCACGCATTTGCCCGTGTCGAGCGGCTCGAGGGAGGCGACCGGGTCGCGGCGGCGATGCGGGCTCGTCCCGACCTGATCCGCGGACCTCTGGCGGCCGACACCCGGCTGATGAAGGCGCTGCCGGGCTGGATCGCAAAGGGAGGAGCGGAAGGCCTGCTCTGCGCTGCGGGAGACGGGATCGGCGTGGCGCTGAAGGCCGAAGACGGCAACGGGCGCGCGGTCGGGCCGGCGGCCGCGGCATTCTTCCGACAACTCGATCTCGACCTCGGCGATCTCTCCGTCCTCCCGCTCGAGAACAGCCGCGGCGAGCAGGTCGGCGAGGTCCGGCTGGCGTGAAAAAAGTCGCTCTTTGCTTTCGCTGCCGGCTATGTAATATCCAGACGGCGAGAGCGTGAGCCGGGAGGCAGCGGGTGTCCGGCTCTTTTGCGTGCAAGAGGTAGATCGAGTCCCCATCCACCTACGCGAGACAGCCGGGAGGTAAGCCGCCGTTGCTCACCGTCGACATCTCCCTTCCTGACGTCGAGGAGCTCCAGAAGCTCGTCCAGGAAGGTCTCGAGAAGGGCGTTCTCAACTACGACGAGATCGCGGCCGGGCTCGAGGACGTCGAGCTCACCAAGGACCAGGTCGAGGACTTCTACACCTACCTGATCGATCACGGGGTCGAGCTGATGGAGGGCGAGACACACAAGCACCCTCCGCACGAGCAGCAGCCCACGCCCGAAGAGGAGAAAGGCCCGAAGCTCGACCTGAGCGTCGAGCCGTCGCTCGATTCGCTGCGGCTGTACCTCCGCGAGATCGGGAAGGTGCCGCTCCTGACCGCCGATCAGGAGGTCTATCTCGCCAAGCGCATCGAGCGCGGCGAGATGTCGGCGAAGACGCAGATGATCGAGGCGAACCTCAGGCTGGTCGTCTCGATCGCCAAGTCCTATCTCGGCCGCGGCCTGAGCTTCCTCGACCTGATCCAGGAGGGCTCGCTCGGGCTGATCCGCGCGGTGGAGAAGTTCGACTACCGCAAGGGCTACAAGTTCTCGACGTACGCGACCTGGTGGATCCGGCAGGCGGTGACGCGCGCGATCGCGGACAAGGCGCGCACGATTCGCATCCCGGTGCACATGGTCGAGAAGCTGAACAAGGTCGTGCACATCGAGCGCCAGCTCGTGCAGCGTCTGGGACGCGAGCCGCGCCCGGACGAGATCGCGGACGAGCTGGAGATGACGACCGAGGAGGTGCGCGAGATCCTGCGCATGTCGCAGCTCCCGGTCTCGCTGGAGAAGCCGATCGGCGAGGAGGAGGAATCGGAGCTCGGCGACTTCGTCGAGGACGAGTCGGCCGAGTCGCCGTTCGATACGGCGACACTGTCCCTGCGACGAGAAGACGTCGAGCACGCACTATCCGCGTTGCCGGAGCGCGAACGGCAGGTGATCGAGCTGCGCTTCGGGCTGTCGGGCTCGCAGCCGTGCACGCTCGAAGAGGTCGGCCGCGCGTTCGGAGTCACGCGCGAGCGCATCCGCCAGATCGAGAACAACACGCTGAAGAAGCTCGAGTCCCTGCCCGAGGCGCAGGGATTGAAAGACTGCGTCTAAAGACGCAGTCTTTTTCTTAGCTACGCCGCTTCGCGGGGAACGCGCGCGGGCGAAGCCCGCGCGCTTCTGCAGGGCTGGCGGTGGGCGTCAGGCTGGTGTCGCGCGGGCGGTGGCGCTAAAGCGTCCCCGCCCGCGTCAGTTCGCCTCCAGTTAGTGCGGCTGCGCCCGCACTAACTTCCGGCTTAGGACTTAGTGCCGCTCGAAGGTTACTTTGTCTGCAACCGCGCTTACCGCCCGGTCGCCGACGTAGCCGCGCTTGCGGCTGTGGAAGTGCAGGCTCCAGGCGCCGCCCGCTGGGACCCGGAAGCTCAACGTCGTGCGCCGGCCCGGATGAACGCGGACGAGTCGATTCACTCCCTTTGCCGTGAAGCGAATCGGCGTGACCTCTGTCCCGGCGGGCATCGAGACCACGAGCTGGAGCGTTCCGCCGCTTCTCGTCCAGAC
>DASWEF010000088.1:0-10746 GCA_036394855.1 Gaiellaceae bacterium
GCCGCAGATGAAAACTGCGCACTTTCCTGCTGTTTCGATCCTGCCGAAAACGTGCTCTAGCTACGTCTTCCGGGGCAGTGTTGCCAGCGCGCGCAACGCCTGTTGAAAACTCTCCACAGGGATGATCCGAAGTCCGTGCGCGTAGCGCTTCGCCTCGCGTGCGTTGTCCCCATCGACGGGCACGAGGAAGACGTCGACGTGCGCCAGGCGGGCGCCGATCGTCTTCTGCTTCACGCCACCGATCCGGGTCACGCTGCCGTTGAGGTTGAGCTCGCCCGTCGCCGCCACCTTGTACCCGCGGTCGACGTCGCGTCCGCGTTTCTCCAGGAGCTCCAACGCGAAGGCGAGTCCCGCAGAGGGCCCGCCGACGCCGCTGAGGTTGAAGCCGATGCGGAACGGGAGGCGAACCTTCAGCGCCTGTGTGGGAATCACGCCGAGGATGGGACGCCGCGGATCGCACTTGTCCCTCGTCGTCTGGATCATGAACGTGCGTCGCTCGCCGCCGCGAAGGATCCCAATCCGCACTCGGTCCCCGACCCTATGGCGCGCAAGGATCGCGCTGAGCTCTTCGCGCGCGCGCACAGGTTTTCCGTCGGCCGAGACGATGACATCCCCCGCCTTCAGGACGCCGCCCGCGTGTGAGCCCGAGCTCACGGAGACAATCCTGACGCCGCCGAGGCGGACCGGCACGCGGTAGCCGAGCGCACGCAGCGCGACCGCCGAGGCCGTCACCTGCGAAAGCTTCATGTCCGCGCGTTCGAACTCGTAGCGCTCGCTCTCCGAGATCGAGCTGCACCGCCCGAACAGGTCATGACGGTTGATGAGCTCCGAGCCTTCAGGCCGAAAGGTCGGCAGAAGCGACTCGAGCAGCGAGGCGGGCTTCACGAGCACGTCGACGTAGTAGATCCCGCCGCCGTCCTCGTGGGCATTGGAGCCGGGAACCTGCACGAGCTTCGCGAGTGGGTGCGCCTCGTCCGGAACCTCGAGGTAACTCTCGCTTCCGTGCGTCAGTAGAAACACGAGCGCTGCGACGAGCACGACCAGCGCAGCCGACGCGAGGCGCAGTGGCGTCAGGAGCCGGGCGAGCACGAAGCGAGGATAGCGACGAGGCGCTAGAGGAGACCGCGGGTCAAACCGCCGTCGACGACGACCGTTGTGCCAGTGACGTACCGGGCGCGATCCGAGGCGAGGAAGCAGGCCACGTCGCCGAACTCCTGCGGCGTGCCCCAGCGCCGGACAGGGATCGCCTCGAGATCGGCCTCGCTCGGTCCCTCGGGGAAGAGCTGCGCAAGCCGTGCGGTCTCGATCCGGCCCGGTGCGACGCAGTTGACGGTGATGCCTCGCGGGCCGAGCTCGCGCGCGAGCGACTTCGCCCATCCGGTCACGCCCGGGCGCACGATATTCGAGAGCGCCAGGTGTTCCGTAGGCTCCTTCACCGCGGTCGACGTGAAGACGAGGATGCGCCCGCCTGCGCTCTGCACGAGGTGCGGGAGACAGAGCTCGACGAGCCGAACCGGCGGTACGAGCAGCAACTCGACGGCTTCCTCGACCGCTTCGGCGGTCACGCTCACCGCGGGTCCGGGCGGAGGGCCGCCGCTGTTCCAGACGAGGATGTCGATGCCGCCGAACGCCTCGACCGTGCGCTCCACGACAGCCGAGAGATCACGCGGGTTCGTCACGTCGCCGCGGACGGCGAGCGCCCCGATCCGCTCGGCCTCGCGCTGGAGGATTTCGCGCCGCCGCGCAAACATGGTGACGTTCGCTCCCTCCGCGGCCAGCGACTCTGCCGTTGCGAGGCCGAGCCCGGACGACGCGCCGCACACGATTGCGGTGCGGCCTTTGAGCCCGAGATCCACTTTCAGCCCTTACGAGGTGAGGACGCCGACGACTTCGCGCACCGCGTCGGCGGACTCGATCAGCATCGCCTGCTCGTCCTCGCTCAGCTCCAGCTCGACGATCTCCTCGATGCCGGCTGCCCCGAGCTTGACGGGAACGCCCATGTAGAGCCCGTTAATCCCGTACTCGCCTTCGAGGTACGCCGTGCAGGGCAGGACACGCTTCTCGTCGAGCATGACCGCGTGCACCATCTGTGCCGTCGCGGCACCGGGCGCGTACCACGCAGACGTCCCGAGCAGCCCGACGACCTCACCGCCCCCCTTGGCCGTGCGCTCGACGAGCTCATCGATCCGATCGCGTGCGACGAGCTTCGTCAACGGAACTCCACCCACCGTCGCGGCGGAGACGACGGAGACCATCTGGTCTCCGTGCCCGCCGAGGACGAGCGCCTGCACGTCCTTGACCGACGAAGCCGTCTCCCACGCGATGAAGGTGCGGAAGCGCGCCGTGTCGAGGATCCCCGCTTGGCCGAAGACCCGTTCCTTGGGAAAGCCGGAGACATTCCTGGCGACGTGGCACATCGCATCGAGCGGATTCGAGACGACGATGAGGATCGCGTCGGGTGAATGCGCGATCGCCTGCTCGGTGACCGATCCGACGATCTTCTCGTTTGTCGTCACCAGATCTTCGCGCGTCATGCCGGGCTTGCGGGCCACGCCGGCGGTGATCACGACGACGTCGGATCCGGCCGTCTCCTCGTACCCATTCGAGCCGGTGACCGTGGCTTCGTATCCGAGCACCGGTCCCGACTCGTTGAGGTCGAGTGCGATTCCCTGCGGCAGGTTCTCGACGATGTCCACGATCACGACAGCGGCGTAGTCGCGGCGAGCCACTTCCTGGGCGACCGTTCGGCCGACCATGCCCGCGCCGACGACGGTGACTTTCCTACGCAACGCGTGCTCCGAGCTTCTCGATGATCGCGTCGGCAACCTCGCTCGTTCCGACGGCCGTCGGATCGTCGCGTCTCGGCTTCATGTCGTAGGTCACGCTCTTCCCTTCGCGGATCACCTCGGCGATTGCCTCCTCGAGGCTGTCCGCGGCCTCCTGCTCGTCGAGGTGTCGCAGCATCAACATCCCCGAGAGCATCTGCGCCATCGGATTCACCTTGTTCTGTCCGGCGTACTTCGGAGCCGAGCCGTGCGTCGGCTCGAAGATCGCGATGCCCTCGCCGAAGTTGCCGCCGGGCGCGAGCCCGAGCCCTCCGATCATGCCTGCGCAGAGATCCGAGACGACGTCCCCATAGAGATTCGGCAAAACGAGCACGTCGTATTCCTCGGGACGCTGCACGAGCTGCATGCACATGTTGTCCACGATGCGGTCGTCGAACTCGATGTCGTCGTTCTGCTCAGCGACCTCGCGCGCGACGCGGAGATAGAGCCCGTCCGAGAACTTCATGATGTTCGCCTTGTGCACGGCGGTGACCTTGTGGCGACCGTTGCGGCGCGCATAGTCGAAGGCGAATTGCACGATGCGTCGTGTGCCGGTGACAGAGATCGGCTTGATCGAGATACCGGCGTCGTCGTGCGCGAGCTTTCCGCCCTTTGACCGGATCCACTCGATCAGCTCCTGCGCGTCCGGCGAGCCTTGCTCGTATTCGATCCCGGCGTAGAGGTCTTCCGTGTTCTCGCGGACGATGATCAGGTCGACCTCGTCGAAACGCGTGCGAACGCCCGGATAGGTCTTGCAGGGGCGCACCTGGCCGTAGAGATCCAGGCTCTTCCGCAGCGCGACGTTGACCGACCGGAAGCCGCCGCCGATCGGTGTGGTGATCGGACCTTTAAGCGCGACTCCGGTCGCGCGAATCGCGTCCAGCACGTCGTCGGGGAGTGGATTGCCACCGTGGCGCTCCATCACGTCGGCGCCCGCCTCGCGCACGTCCCAGTCGAACTCGACGCCGGTCGCCTCGAGGACTCGCCGGGTTGCCTCGGTGAGCTCCGGGCCGGTGCCGTCGCCGGGGATGAGGGTCACGCGATGGGCCACGGCGCCGGATGCTAACCATGGTCGGTAGAGTCCCGCGCCCATGACCCTGCTGGAGGCGGCAGCGAAAGCCGACGAGCTCGCGCAGTCGGGTGCCGAGCGCGAGCTGGCGACGCTGCGTCAGCAGTGGGACGACGAGCTGGAGTCCGCGGCACGCAGCGCCGACTACCGCCAGCGCGCGGTGGCGTATCGCGCGATCGGCCAGTTCCGCTACCGCCAGAAGCTCGAGCTGCTCCGGCGCGGGCTCGAGGACGAGAGCCCGGCCGTCCGCGGGTCGGCGCTCGTGTCGGTGCAGCAGCTCTCGAAGGAAAGCCCCGGTCTCGTCAACTCGATGCGCCCGCTGCTGCACACGATCGCTTCGACCGATGGGAACCAGGCGGTCCGGCGCCTCGCGATCGTCTGCCTGCGGAACGGATCCGCGCAACGCGAGACGATCGTCCTGCTGACCGGGCTCGCGGAGGATGACGACCAGGAGCCGGAGTTGCGCAGGACCGCCCGGACGGTTGCGGCCGAGCTGAGAAAGCGCGCCGGCCCGAAGGGCTACTAGGTGCCGCCACAGACGCCGCAGACGCGCGCCTGAATCAGGCGCCCGCAACTCGGACAGATGCGCTGGCGGCGTTTCCATTCGAGTGCGCTCTTGTGCACGCCTGCCAGCACCATCAGGTAGCCAACGCCTGACGACAGGATCGCGAGTACAGCGATGTGTGGATCGAGCTCCATTGTTCTTTCCTACTTGGTCTTCCTGCGCGCGTGGGGATGCGCCTGAAAGTACAACTCCCGACGTCGTCGATCGGATACGTGCGTGTAGAGCTCGGTGGTGGAGAGATCGGCGTGGCCGAGCATCTCCTGCACGGAGCGGAGGTCGGCGCCGCCTTCCAGCAGATGCGTGGCGAAGGAATGACGGAGGAGGTGCGGATGGACGCGTTCGGGCTCGAGGCCGGCCTTCTCGGCCAGGCGCCGCAGGATCAGGAACGCGCCTGCGCGGGTCAGGCCTCCGCCTTTGGCGTTGAGGAAGAGCTCTGGGCGGTGACGACAATCGAGGAAAGGCCGTCCCCGCGAGAGGTAGCGGCGTAAGGCCTGCGCAGCCTGGCGTCCGATCGGCACGACGCGCTCCTTCGACCCTTTGCCGATGCACCGAACGAGGCGGGCGTCGAGATCGACGCTCGACTTCTGCAGTCCGACGGCCTCGCTGACGCGCAGCCCCGCACCGTAGAGAAGCTCGGTGAGCGCACGGTCGCGCAGCGCGCGAGGAGTGGTGCCGTTCGCGGCCTCGATCAGCCGTTCCGCCTCGGCGGGCGAGAGCGTGCGCGGAAGCGTGCGGCGGCGTCTCGGCAGCTCGAGCTCCGCCGCGGGATTGTCGGCTCGCGTTCCGAGCAGGGCCTGGTGCCGGAAGAACGACCGGATCGCAGCGACGCGTCGCGCGATCGTCGCCGGCGAGAGTCCCGCAGCCCTGAGCTCCGCCACGTACCCCTCGAGCTGCTCCGTCGAGACCCGGCCGATCGGCCGGTCGAGCCAGGCGGCGAGCGCCGCGAGGTCGCGCCGGTACGCCTCCACCGTCTTGGGAGCGCGTTGCGACGCGAGCAGCGCGAGGAAACCTTCGACCTCGGGATCTCGACGCGGACTCGTCACAAACGGGAACTTCGCTAGCTCGGCGAATTCGCCTGCCGCTCGAGCCCGGCCTGTGGATCGAGCGTCACCGTTCCGGCACACCCAGGGTCAGACCCTGGTTTTTCGGACCTGGCCGGCTTCTCCGGTGTAGCTACGAGCGGGGATGCGAGCGGTCGTAGACGCGGCGCAGGCGGCGGGCGTCGACGTGGCTGTAGAGCTGGGTCGTCGAGAGGGAGCTGTGGCCGAGGAGGTCCTGGATCGTCCGCAGGTCGGCACCGCCTTCGAGTAGGTGCGTCGCGAACGCATGCCGCAGACGGTGGGGATGCGCGAACACGCGCCGCAGCGTCGACGTGTCCAGTCGGCGGCCGCGCGCCGAGATGAACAGCGCGTTCTCCGCGCCACGCACCAGCGCGGGTCGCGACTCGTGCAGATATTGCGCCAGCAGATGCCCCGCTTCCTCCCCGAGGGGGACGATGCGTTCCTTGCCGCCTTTGCCGCGCACGTGGAGCTGCTCGCGGTCGAAATCGACGTCGGCGAGATCGAGCCCGACCGCCTCCGCGCTGCGAAGGCCTGCGGAGTACACGAGCTCGACGAGCGCGCGATTCCGCAGCGCCAAGGGGCCGTCGCCGTCGAGCGCCTCGAGCGCCTGCTCCACCTCGGACGTCTTCGGCGTGTCCGGCAGGCGGCGCGGCCGACGCGGCGCAAGCGATGCGTCAGATACCTGTGCGGGGCCGAGCGTGAACTTCAGGAAGCTCCGCACCGCGGCCAGCTTCCGCGCAATCGTGGCAGGCGCAAGCTTCCGGGGACGCGCGCGGCCGAGCTCGGTCACGTATTCCATGAGCACGCGAACGTCGACGTCGCGAAGATCGAGCCGCCGACGGTCGAGCCAGCGCGCGAACTCTTCGATGTCCCTGCGATAGGCGCGACGAGTCGCCTCGCCGAGAGCAGGCGAGGCCAGGAAGCGCTCGATGGCCCGGGAAGTGTCCACGCGGACCCATTCGCCCCATAGCCGAGTGCCCCTCCCAGCAGTACATGTCGACGGCACTACTGGAAGGGGCACTAGCATCGCCTCCCCATGCAGTCACGTATCCAGCGCTTGGCGGACCTGATCGTCAACTTCGGCGCAAACGTCCAGAAGGGCCAGATCCTCGACATCGGGAGCGGCCTCGGGAAGGAGGAGCTCACGCGTGCTCTCACCGCGAGCGCATACAAGCGTGGGGCGAAGTTCGTGGACGTCTACTACTGGGACCCGCATCTCAAGCGCGCCCGCGTCGAGCACGCCGCCGACGAGGTGCTCGACTTCGTTCCGCCCTGGTACGGCGAGCGTGCGCTGCAGCTCGGGGAGGAGCGTGGCTCGACCATCTCTCTGAGCGGTCCGCTGGAGCCGCACCTCTTCGACGACCTCGATCCCGCGAGGCTCGGCCGGGACGTGTTCCCGCGCGTGAAGGAATGGACGACGGTGATCAACGAGCGCACGGTGAACTGGTGCGTGGCACCCGGCCCGTCGGACAAGTGGGCGCAGCTCGTCCATCCCGAGCTCGGGCCCGAAGGAGCGCTCGACAAGCTCTGGGAGCAGATCCTCCATGTCTGCCGCCTGGACGAGGAGGATCCCGAGGCGGCCTGGCAGGAGCGCAGCACGAAGTTGAAGGGTGCTGCGGAACGTCTAAGCGAGCGTCGGTTCGACGCAGTGCACTTCGAGGGCCCGGGAACGGACGTGACGATCGGGCTCCTCCCGACCTCACGCTGGATCGGCGGCGGGGAGGAGACCGTGGAAGGAGTTCCGCACATGGCGAACCTCCCCACGGAGGAGGTGTTCACGTCGCCGGATCCGGAGCGCGTGGACGGGACGGTGCGCGCGACGAAGCCGCTGTACACGCAGGGCCGGATCATCAACGGCCTCACGGTGCGCTTCGAGGGCGGTCGTGCGGTGCAGATCGACGCGGAGGGGGGCGCCGAGACTCTGCGGACGCTGGTCGAGCAGGACAAGGGCGGCGTTCGCCTCGGCGAGCTGGCCCTCGTCGACCGGGAAGGCCGGATCGGGCCGCTCGACACCGTCTTCTACGACACGCTCCTCGACGAGAACGCGGCGAGTCACATCGCGCTCGGCTCCGCCTATGAAGCCGCCGTGGGGGAAGACGATCGGCAGCGGCTCAACCGCTCCTCGATCCACGTCGACTTCATGATCGGAGCCCCGGACGTCGACGTCACCGGCATCACACGCGAAGGCGAGCGCGTACCGGTGCTGCGGGACTCAAGCTGGCAGATCTAGCTCGCTCGGGAGGAGCGAGTACATGACGAAGTCGACGCGGCGATTCTGACGCGCGTTGAAGTGCACCGAGCGCAGCACGCCTTCGCGCCGGAAGCCGGCCTTTTCGGCAACTCGCTGCGACGGCACGTTTCGCTCGTCCGCGCGGAGTTGGAGCCGCTCGCATGCGAGCGCCTCGAATGCCCATCGTGAAAGGAGCCGGACACCACGCGTCGTCAGTCCGTCTCCTCGTGCCTCGCGCCGAAGCCAGTAGCCGACTTCGCCGACGCCCACCTCTTCGCCGATCCAGCGAAAGCCGACGCCGCCGACGACCTCTTCCGTGCCGGAACGTGTGACGGCGAAGGGAGCAGCCGTCCCTT
Source organism: Gaiellaceae bacterium (assembly GCA_036394855.1). Lineage (GTDB taxonomy): Bacteria > Actinomycetota > Thermoleophilia > Gaiellales > Gaiellaceae > 3-1-20CM-4-69-9. Next base: position 8,107 of record DASWEF010000088.1, read on the forward strand.
CGCGCCAGTAGGAAGCAGCCTGGTCGACCCAGATCCGCGCCTCGGCGTGGCGGTACGGCTGCGGAATCATGTCGAGCCAGCGTGCGATCTCCTCGTCGCCGTCCAGACAGTCGACGAGAGCGTCGACGTCGTCCTTGCTCCAAGGCCGCAACGTGACGACCCCGTCGGAGAGCGGGGGATCGGGCGGTGCGATCACGCCGCGAGGCTAGCTCAGGGCAGCGGCAGCGCCGGAGCCGACGGCAGCTCGGGGATCGGCACCGGGAGCGGTGGTAGCGGTACGGCCGGAAGGATCGTCTCGGGTGCCGTCGGGTCGGGAAGCGACGTCGGCGGCTGGACTTCGGGCGCTGAAGAGGCCGGCTCGACCTGAGGGGAGGGCGAAGGGGCGGCCGGCGGCCGGGAATCTGTCCGCGCGTGATCGTGCGGCCGTCTCCTCAACGGAGGGGTGAGTCGCGAGCGGGAAGCAGACCCTGGCTCGGTGCTGCGCTCCGGCGTCCGTGCGGACTGACGTGGTCGAAGCCGCGCCGGCCCCGGCGAGGGCTGCGGCCCCCTCTGCTCGGGGCCGGACACGGCCGGATCGTGCACCTGAACACGCACGACCGATGTGCCACGGTCGTTGCCCCGGCCTAGAGCCAACGGGGAAGCAGGCCCGAGGCCGAAGAGGACGACCGCGCCGTAGAGCGCCGCCGCCGCAGCGGCTGCAGAGAGGGCTAGCCTCAAATGGCCGCTGGATATGTGGGCTGCGCGGCCCCCACACTCCCCTTATCGGGGTAGGCCGGGCGGCCCTATGACCCTCCTACGAGGGATCGTTAACGAACGGCAGCGACGATGTCGTCAGAGAGGCTCGCGAAGTTTGCGAGGAACTCGGCCCGCTGGGCCTTTAGCCGCTCCACGTGCGAGCGATATTCGTCGAGACGGCCGGTGCGCTCGTAGAGCCGGCGAGGCTGGAGGACGTCGGTGTCGTCGATGCCTGGAACCGTCGCGGCGACGAGATACCCGAAGTCGGGATCTCGCTCCCACCCGATGGTGCCTTCGGCGATTCCCTTCACGATCGCGGACGAGTGCGCGATGCGCACCTTCTTCGAGCGCTCCTCCTCGTCCGGCCCGCCGACGCGACCCGTGTTCAGCAAGTACACCTCGAGCGGATGGTCCTCGAGCAGCTCGAGGAAGCGATTGCCCTGGAGGTCGTGCGGCATCGGAAAGAACGGGTTCGTTCCCGGAACGCGCAGCGCCTTGCCTGCCTCCTCCGCGCCGCCTGCGGCGGTACCCTTCGTCTCCCCGAGCATGAAGAAGGCCGCTGCCTGCGGCCCCTCGAGCTTCGCGACTGCCGGGATGACGTTGTCGTTCTTGTTCAGGACGAGCAGGAAGTGCGCCGCCTCGATCTCGCGTTCGGCGGCGGACTCGATCACGCGAAACGGAAACGTCGCGCGTCCGTTCTGCGTGTAGCTCTCGTCGTAGAAGTCGACGTCGTCGCCGTGCTGAGAGACGTTCTCGAGATACGAGTCCGGCTGCGTGACCGCGCCGTAGATCGTCGGCTCGTCCTCGGGATTCAGGCCGTACGTCTTCGCGAAGCAGCCGTTTTCCGTCACGTAGACGCGGCCGTCCGGCATCCAGGCCACGAAGTCGTCCTGCACCGGGAGGGAGCCGTTCTGCCGCGTGAAGGTCGTCGTGGTCTTGCCGGTACCGGAAAGGCCGACCGTCAGGCAGACCTTGTCGCCGCGGTCCGTCGGGATGATCTTGCAGCCGGCGTGCAGCGGCAGCCCACCCCGGTCGTAGACGAGCTTGTTCCACATGCGAAGGCCGCCCTTCTTCGACTCGCCGAAGTAGTCGGAGTTGAAGACGCGCGTCACTCCTTGCTCGAGGTCGACCATGATCAGCCGGTCGTCCGGAAAGCCCTTGGCCTTCAGGTTGGGCGTGTAGATGACGGTCAGCTCGGGTTCGAAGTCCTCCTCAGGCGGGCCGAAGTAGAGCTGCTGCTGCATCGCGGCGATGTTTGCGTTCGCGGCCTCGATGTAGAGCCGAGTCGGCGTGCGGAAGTCCGGATCGTTTCCGATGTAGCCGTCGACCTGCACCATCTCCCGGCCGGCGATGTACTCGTCCTGGCGGTCCGCCCACGTCGCTCCCTCGTCCGCCGTGATCGACTGGTTTTGGCCGTCGGGCCGGTCGGTGACGAGGTAGGTGGAGCGCTTGGATCGCGCGAGCACCTCCGTCTGCACGTTGAGGTTCCCGTACTTCGTCGGGCGCGCGGTCGGCATCTTCGCGGCGAGCTCCTTGACTTCCCCGGGGCTCGGGTTCTCGATCACCCGCTTCGCCTGCGGAAGCCGAAACAGCATCTTCGCCACGTCTAGTGAGCTCCTTTCGCCTGCAAGGACTCGGGGATCTTACCCCCGACTTGTGCAGCGAACCCTGAGTGCCAGTCCCATGCGCGCCATGGGCGCCTCTCCGTAGCCGTACCGATGTCTTGCGCGCCCGCACTTCGTAGCGTGGACGCCATGAACACAACGCATTAGTCGCCCATTGGCGCCGCCGTAGTCCGCCGTGAGTGACCCGCCCGACGCTCGAGCCGAATGCGCAACGGCTCAAGCGAAGGGAGGTGACTCAGATGTCGAAGACGAAGAAGTCGATCGCGGCGGCGCTGGCAGT
>DASWEF010000089.1:0-11813 GCA_036394855.1 Gaiellaceae bacterium
AACCGCCGCCCACTCCCGGAGAGCGCGCGGGCTGAGCCCGCGCGCGTTTCCCGCGAAGCGGCGTACCCACATTCCATTAGCCGCAGCGCGGCTAATGGAATGAAATCCGGCTCGGCGGCCAGTACGTCGCGAAGACCTTCCCGATCAGGTTCTTGCGTGGGACGAGCCCCCAGCGACGAGAGTCGCAGGAGGAGTTCCGGTTGTCGCCCATCATCAGGTAGTAGTCCTTGGGGATCCGGGTGTACGTGCCGCGCGGCGGGATGTCCTTCAGCCTCAGGGTCTGGTGATCGCGCCGCTCGGGCTTCACGTAGGGCTCGTTCAATTTCCTGCCGTTGATGTAGATGAAACCGGCCCGCTCCTCCCAGACCTCGCCGGGCAGGCCGATCAGGCGCTTGACGAAGGTTCCTTGCGAGCCGCACTCCTGTCGCGCGAGCGGCGGCGTGTTGAACACGACGATCTCCCCGCGCTTCGGATCGCGAAAGTGGTAGATGAACCGGTTCGCGAGCACGCGGTCGGAAGTGCTCGCCTCGCAGCCCTGGGCCGGGCGGGCGCAGTGCAGCGTCGGCTCCATCGACGACGAGGGGATCCGGTACGGGTTCACGACCCAGGCCTTGATCGCGAGCACGATCGCGACCGCGCCTGCGATCGTCACAACCCAGTCGATCGCGACCCGCCACCCGTGCGGCAGGTTCGGGAAGAGCTGGTCGATCGGGTTGCGCGACTTCTTCGGCGGTGGCTTCGGCGGACCCCAGCCGTCGCGGCTGAGGTCGTAACGCGAACGCTGCTCCGGATCGCGGAGCACCTCGTACGCGTCCCTCAACTCGCGCCAGGCACCGTCCCGGTAGCCGCGCTCGAGCGCGACGCGGCGATACGCGGCCTCGATCTCCTGCGGAGACGCGTCGGGCCGGACTCCAAGAGCCGCGTAGTGATCGCTCACAGAACGGTCCGCCGCCGGCTCTGTTCGCGCCGCCAGCCCTCGATCTTGCCGTGGTCGCCCGAGAGGAGGACGTCCGGCACGCGCCACCCGCGAAATTCCGGCGGCCGGGTGTAGTGCGGGTACTCGAGCCCGCCTTCGAGCTCGGCGGAGAAGCTTTCGAGCGCTCCTGACTCCTCGCGGATCGCTCCGGGCAGGCGGCGCGCGATCGCATCGACGAGCACCATCGCGGGCAGGTCGCCGTTCGAGAGCACGTATGGGCCGATCGAGATCGCATCGGACGCGAGATGCTGAACGATCCGCTCGTCGAAGCCCTCGAAGCGGGCCGAGAGCAGCGTCAGCGCGTCCTCGACGGCGAGTTCCTCGACGACGTCCTGCGTCAGCTGCCTCCCCTGCGGCGTCAGCGCGACGACGCGGCGGTCTGGGAGCCCCCCGTACACCGCGTCCAGCGCGGACGCGACGACGTCGACGCGCAGCACCATTCCGGCCCCGCCGCCGTACGGCTCGTCGTCGACCTGGCCGGCGCGGAGCGGCGTCGTGTCGCGATAGGAAAAGAGGCGTAGGTCGAGTTCGGTACCGAGCACGGTTGCCACAGGCCGCTGCTCTGTCAGCCAGGCGAAAGCATGTGGAACGAGCGTGAAGACGTCGAGCTGCAAGGGCGATGCAGGTTAGCCAGCGTCTGCGTAGCCCGGCGCGACAACGATCCGTCCTGCGGCGAGATCGACGTGGCGCACGCAGTCCTCGACCATCGGGAGCGCGAGGCCGGAGTCGAGCTCGAGGACGTCGTTGGCGACGCCTGGCAGGACGTCGGTCACCGAGCCGAGAGCCCGGCCCCCTTCCTCGTCGACGCGAAGGCCGACCAGGTCGAAGACGTAGTACTCGTCCTCGCCGGGGGGAGCGAGCGATTCGCGCGGGACCTCCAGCGCGGCACCGCGCGGCACGCGGCGATCGAGGCGGATGACCGGCCGGCCGCGCGCCTGCCTCGCGGCGACGATCTTCGCCGGCTCGCCGGCGACGAGGAGCTCTGCGCCCACCTCGAAGCGCTCGGGGGCCTCGCTCGCGCTCTCGACGACGAACGATCCGTCGAGTCCGTGCGACTTTCCCACCTTTCCGACGACGACCGTCTTAGCCGGATTCACGGGAGAGCTTTTCGAAGAATTCGGTCGCTTCCTCGGGCGTCGCAGCAGGCCACTCTTCCGGCCACCCGCTGCCGGCGATGTCGGCCGGCTCGTGCTCGGTGCGGCGGAGCTCGACATCTGGACCGAGCAGCGCCCAGTAGGCACCCGGCTCGCGCTCGTACGGCATCCCGACGCTGCCGGCGTTGACAAGACGGATGTCGCCGACATGGCGGTCGAACTGCACGTGCGTGTGCCCGCAGACGACCACCGACTCGTCCACGCCGGCGAGCGCGTCGAGCCACCGCTGGTCCGGGCTGATCCGGGTGAGCACCTCCTCGTCGCTTCGAGGCGTTGCATGGCAGAAGAGCACGCGGCCGAGACCTTCCACCTCCAGAGACGCGGTTTGCGGCAAGCGGGCGAGAAACTCGAGTTGTTCCCCGGAGAGGCGCGACCGCGTCCACTCGATCACCTCCGGAGGCGGTCCTCCTTCGCGTTTTGGCTTGGGTGGTTCCGCCAGTTCCCGGTCCGCGTTGCCGCGGATGACGCGGACACGCTCGCCGAGCGCACGCAGGCGTTCGAGCGTCTCGGACGGCCACGGACCAGCAACGACGTCGCCGCCGACCAGAAGCAGGTCGGCATCGACTTCCGTCAGGACCGCTTCGAGTGCGGGAAGATTGCCGTGGACGTCGTACAGCGCGGCGACGCGCAACTAATCGACGATCTCGAGCTGCACGCGCCGCCGCTCGCGCGCGCTGCCCGCGCGCACGATCGTGCGCAGCGCGCGCGCGATGCGTCCCTGCCGCCCGATCACCTTCCCCACGTCGTCCTGCGCGACATGAAGCCGCAGGAGGACGGTGTCGTCCTCGTCCACGCGCTCGACGCGAACGGCGTCCGGCTCATCGACGAGCTGGCGCGCCAGGTACTCGAGCAGCTCGGCCATGCTAGGCGAGGTTCTTGACCTTCAGCAACTTGCGAACGGCTTCCGAGGGCAACGCCCCCTTGCCGAGCCAGTCCTTGACCTTCTCCTCGTCGAGCTCGATCAGGGACGGGTTGTGCTGCGGGTTGTAACGCCCGACGATCTCGATGAACTTGCCGTCGCGCGGCGAGCGCGAGTCGGCCACCACGACGCGGTAGACCGGGTTCTTCTTCGACCCGACGCGCGTCAACCTCATCCGAACAGCCAATTCGTTACCTCCTCGTCTTCGATCGCTTCTTGCGTTTGTTGGATTTCGTCGCCTTGCGTTGCGTCTGCTTTGCCGGGACAGCTTGACCCGTGAGCGCGCCGAGGTCCGGCAGCTTGCCCTTGCTCATTCCCTTCATCAGCTTTTCCATCTCCTTGCGCCCCTCGAGCAGACGATTGACCTCCTCGACGGTCGTGCCCGAGCCGCGCGCGATCCGCTCGCGGCGCGGGCCGTCGATCATGCGCGGCAGTGCGCGCTCCTGCGGCGTCATCGAGAGGATGGCCGCCTCGACGCGGGCAAACTGCTTCTCGTCGATCTGATCGAGCCCGTCGAGCTGCTTGCCGACGCCGGGGATGAGCTTCAGCACACCCTGAATCGAGCCCATGCGCCGCAGCATCCGGTAGCTCTTGAGGAAGTCGTCGAAGCTGAACTGGCCCTCGAGCATGCGCGCCTCGAGCTCCTTCTGCTCGTCCTCCTCGACGGCCTGCTCGGCGCGCTCGATCAGCGTGAGCACGTCGCCCATGCCGAGGATGCGCGACGCCATCCGGTCCGGATGGAAGTACTCGAGCTGGTCGAGCTTCTCTCCGACCGAGATGAGCTTGATCGGCCGTCCGGTGACGGCCTTCACGGACAGCGCGGCACCGCCGCGCGCGTCGCCGTCCAGCTTCGTCATGAGGACGCCGTCGAACGCGATGCGCTCCTGGAACGCCAGCGCGACGTTCACCGCTTCCTGGCCGGTCATCGCGTCGAGCACGAGCAGCACGTTGGCGGGCTTCGCCGCCGCGCGGACACGCTCGAGCTCCTCCATCAGCTCCTCGTCGACGTGCAGGCGGCCGGCGGTGTCGAGGATGACCGTGTCGGCACCGTCCTCCGTCAGCCTCTCGATGCCGTTGCGGACGACGGTGACGGGATCCGAGCCGTCCTCGCGGTAGACCGGTACCTGGATCTGGCGACCGAGTTGCTCGAGCTGGTCGATCGCGGCGGGGCGCTGAAGGTCGGCGGCGACCAGACCGGGATTGCGCCCCTCCTGGCGGAGCAGCAGCGACAACTTCGCCGCGGCCGTCGTCTTGCCCGATCCCTGGAGCCCGGCGAGCAGGATCACCGTCGGCGGACGGCTGGTGAAGGCGAGCTTCGAGCTGCCGGCGCCCATCAGCGCCGTCAACTCCTCGTGGACGGCCCTCACGACCTGCTGGCCGGGAGTGAGGCTCTTCAGCACCTCCTGGCCGAGGGCGCGCTCGCGCACCTGCGCGACGAAATCCTTGACGACCTCGAAGTTGACGTCGGCCTCGAGCAGCGCGAGCCGGATCTCGCGCATCGCACGCGAGATCGCCTCCTCGTCGAGCTTTCCGCGCCCCCGAAGGTCGCCGAGCGCGCTCTGAAGCCGGTCTGACAGGGTGTCGAACACGGCCGCCCAGTGTACTTACGGGCTTTCCTAGGCCAGACTTGAGGGGTGACCGAGGGCCACCCGGAGCGCAAGCTGGCGACCGTCCTGTTCGCCGACCTCGCCGGCTCGACGGCCCTGGCCGACGAGCAGGATCCGGAGCGGACGCGCGCGCGGCTGGAGCGCTTCTACGACGCGATGGCCGCCGAGATCGAGGCGGCCGGCGGGACGATCGAGAAGTTCGTCGGCGACGCCGTGATGGCCGCGTTCGGCGCACCGGGCGCGCTGGAGGATCACGCGGAGCGCGCCCTCCACGCAGCGCTCGCGATGCAACGCAAGGTCGAGAGCGGGCTCACGCTCCGAATCGGCGTCAACACCGGCGAGGTCGTGGTCGGGCAGGCGCGGGCAGGCAGCTCGTTCGTCAGCGGCGACGCGGTGAACGTGGCAGCCCGGCTCGAGCAGGCGGCCGAGCCCGGCGAGGTGGTTGCCGGAGAGCGGACGGTTGCGGCAGCGCGCGGCGCCTTCGAGTTCGGCGAGCCCATGACGGTCGAAGCGAAAGGGAAGGCCGGTGGCATTCCCTGCCGGCGCGTCGTTCGTGGGCTGTCGCTGATGCGGACGCGTGGTGTCGGCGGCCTTGCGCGTGCATTCGTCGGCCGCGACGAGGAGCTCGAGCGTCTCCGCTCGTCTTACCGTCGCGCCGTCGAGCACTCACGTCCGGTGCTCGTGACGATCGTCGGCGACGCCGGAGTCGGGAAGACGCGCCTGGTGCGCGAGCTCTGGGAGCGGCTCGCGGACGAGCAACCGGAGCCGCTGCGGCGAACGGGACGCTGTCTCGCCTACGGCGAGGGCATCACGTACTGGCCGCTCGCCGAGGTCCTCAAGGAGCACCTCTGGATCCTCGAGAGCGATTCGCCGGAGGAGGTGCGGCGGCGGCTCGGCGAGCGCGAGATCCTCGGACTCACGCTGGGGCTCGACGTCGCAGGCAACCTCCATCCACTCGCGGCCAGGGACCGCCTGCACGCTGCGTGGGTCGCCTTCGTCTCGGAGCTGACGGAGGGCCGGCCGGTCGTCGTCCTCGTCGAGGACGTCCACTGGGCCGAGCAGCCGCTGCTCGATCTGATCGAGCGGCTCGCGCGCGAGGTCCGCGGATCGCTGCTCCTCCTTGTGACCGCTCGGCCCGATTTCGTCGACGGGCGCGCGGCCTGGGACGGCCGTATGGACACGGAGACGGTCTGGCTCGAGCCGCTGGGGACCGAGACGGCGAGGTCCCTCGTCGATTCCCTGCTCGCCGGGGACCTTCCCGAGCGCGTCCGTGAGCTGATCGTCGACCGGGCAGAGGGCAATCCCTTCTTCGTGGAGGAAGTGCTCGGAAGCCTCATCGACGCCGGCGTCCTCGAGCGCGCGAACGGGACGTGGCGTGTCGGCGACCTGCCACCGGGGTTCGAGATCCCCGATTCCGTTCAGGCCGTGCTCGCCGCCCGCATCGACCTGCTCCCGGAGGCCGAGAAGACGGCGCTGCAGGCGGCTGCGGTGATCGGACGCATCTTCTGGACGAGTCCGGTGTACGAGCTCGTCGCAGGCCACGAACCCGACCTGCGTGTGCTCGAGAGCCGCGACTTCATCCGCCGGCGCTCCGGCTCCTCGCTCGAAGGTGAGGTCGAGTACGTCTTCAAGCATGCGCTCACCCGCGAGGTCGCGTACGGAAGCCTCACGAAAGCACGACGCGGGCGGCTCCATGCCCAGTTCGCCGAATGGATCGAACGGATCGGCGAGGGACGCGACGAGCACGCACCCCTGCTCGCCCACCACTACGCGGAGGCGGTCCGGCCGGAGGATGTCGACGTCGCCTGGCCCGATGCCGGTCCGGAGCTCGAGCGACTGCGCGCGAAGGCGATCTCGTGGCTCAGTCGCGCGGCCGACGCCGCGATCTCCCGCTACGAGATCGACGACGCGCTCGGTCTCCTCCATCGTGCGCGCGCGCTCGAATCCGATCAGGCCGAAACGGCCCGACTGTGGCGACGCGTCGGCCGCGCGTACGCGCTCAAGTACGACGGGGATGCGTTCATGGAGGCGATGCAAACAGCGCTGAAGGTGTGCAGCGATCCTCGCGAGTGCGCCGAGGCCTACGCCGACCTGGCCTTCGAGGCTGCGAGCCGTTCGGGAATGTGGAAGCGCCGTCCGGGGCGCGACGTGATGGATGAGTGGACGTCGCGCGCGCTCGCCAACGTCGAGCACGGGAGTGCTGCGCACGTGAAGGCGCTCCTGAGCCGCGTCTACTGGGGACTGCCCGGTGCGGAGGAGACCGCGCTGCTCGCCGCCAAGCTCGCCGACGAGCTCGGTGACCCCGCGCTCCGTTCGTGCGGTTGGGACGCGCGAGCGACCGAGGCGTTCCGCCGGGGCGACTTCGCTACCGCGCACATGTGGGAGACACGTCGCTTCGACCACATCGACGAGCTCACGAATCCCGACCTGATTCACGACCTCTACCTGTCGACCATCCCAACCTGCGCCGCGACCGGCCGAATGCGTGAGGCCCGCCGCCTCGCCACCACTCTCGACGAGCTGGTCACTCGTCTGACGCCGCACCACCGACTGCACGGTGTCGCCTGCCGGCTCGAGGTCGAGGAGCTCGTCGGGGACTGGGACTCGATCCTCGAACTGGAGTCCCGCGCAGAGGAAGCAGTCGACGAGAATCGCGACACGCCTTGTATACGCAACTCGCGCTCGCTCCTGCTCTGCGCGCTCGCGAACGAGCTCGCCGGTCGCAGCGACCGCAGCCGCGAGCTCGAAGCGCGCGCCGCCGAGATGGAGGGCGAAGGCTACGGCGCCACGCTTGCGACGCCGCGTACGCGCATCGCCTTGGTGCGCGGCGAGCTCGAGCAGCTCGACGAGGTGCTCGCCGACGAGGATTGGCTGCAACGCCAGACCTGGTTCTCGCTGCCTGCGGCGGCCGCTCGTCTCGATGCGCTCGCCGTCGTCGGCAACCCCGCCGCGGTCGAAGAGGCGGCAATGCGGGTAGGGCGTCCAAAGACGTACCTCGAGCCGTTTGCCGTACGCGCATTGGGAGTCGTCCGGGAGGACGAGAAGCTCCTCGCCCGCGCGGATGAGCGGTTCCGCGCGCTTCGGCTCGACTGGTACGCAAGCCAGACCGAGTCGCTCATTCGGTTCCGGAAGCTCGCAGCGGGGTAGCCACCCCGCGTGGCGGGAACAGGTCAACGCGCGCGGCGCGGCCTGCGCGCCTTCGTCGATCTGTGGTCGGGCTGCTTCGCGAAGCACAACCTGCTGACGTGGGCGAGCGCGATCTCGTTCCAGGTGCTGGTGGCCCTCGTGCCGCTCTCCTTGCTCCTGCTCGGCATCCTCGGCGCGCTCGACGAGCGCAGCGTCTGGCAGAAGCAGATTCGTCCGGGGATCGAGAAGCGGTTTCCGAAGCAGACGTTCGGGGCGATCGACTACGCGGCCGACAAGATCCTCACCCACGCGACGGCGGGGCTGCTCGTCCTCGGGGTCGCACTCACGATCTGGGAGATCTCCGGTTCCGTGCGCGCGGCGGGTGGTGCGCTCAACCGCATCTACGACGCGGAAGACGAGCGTCCGCTCTGGGTTCGGTTCGGCAGATCGTTTGCGATCGCAATCGTGATCGGCTGTTGCCTGATCGGTGCGATCTTGCTCCTGACGCTCGCGAAGCACACCGGTGGATCGATCGAGGCGCTGCTCGGCATCGGACGCTGGATCCTGGCGATCGTCGTGCTGGGCGTGGCCGTGAACGTCCTGATTCGGTTCGCACCGGCGGAGCACCGTTCGGAGGGCTGGGTCTCGCTCGGCACGGCGTTCATCGTCCTCGTCTGGGTGGCGGCCTCCCTGATCTTCCGCTGGTACGTGTCCTCGCTCGCGTCGTTCCGCTCGGCCTGGGGATCCTTCGTCGCGATCCTCATCCTGACCGGATACCTCTATACATCTGCGATCGTCTTTCTGGTCGGCGTCCAGGCCGACGAGCTGATCCGGAAGGACGCCACTCGTGGCGAAAAGGGGATCTTGGAGCGCATGCGGGCGGCGCTCGGCTAGGCGGTTCGGAGGCCGAGTCCTACACTCAGGACATGGCCGTCAGCCGAAGAACGGTCACGGTCCTCTTCGCAGACGTCGCCGGCTCGACGCCTCTCGGCGAGCGGCTCGATCCCGAGTCGCTGAGAGAGGTCATGTCGCGCTACTTCGAGCGCATGGGCGCGGTCCTCGAGCGGCACGGCGGGACCGTGGAGAAGTTCATCGGCGACGCGGTCATGGCCGTCTTCGGAATGCCCGAGCTGCACGAGGACGACGCGCTTCGCGCAGTGCGCGCGGCGACCGAGCTGCGGCAGGCTCTGGCGGGGCTGAACGACGAGCTCGAGCGCGAGCTCGGAGTCCGGATCGGCATCCGCGTCGGCGTCAACACCGGGGAAGTCGTCGCGGGCGACGGCACCGGTGGTCAGCTGCTCGTCACCGGTGACCCCGTCAACGTCGCGAAGCGCCTCGAGGAGGCGGCGCGAACCGGCGAGATCCTCGTGGGTGAGGCGACACGGCGGCTCGTGGAGAACGCGGCCGTGCTCGAGCCGCGCGACGAGCTGACCGTGAAAGGGAAGGCCGAGCCGGTCGTCGCCTGGAACGTCCTCGCCGTCATCGAGGGTGCATCGGCCTATGCGCGGCGGCTCGACGCGCCGCTGGTGGGGCGCGAAGAGGAGCTACGCGTGCTTCGCGAAGCGTTTGCCACGACCGTCTCCGGACGCTCGTGCCGCCTGGCCACCATCCTGGGCCCTGCCGGGATCGGGAAATCGCGGCTGGCCGCTGAGATCTGCGCGGATGTTCGCGGCGAGGCGCGCGTGCTGACCGGGCGCTGCCTGCCGTACGGGGACGGGATCACGTTCTGGCCGTTGGTGCAGATCGTCGGGGTGCTCGGCAGCGACGACGGAGTGCGCGAGGTGCTCGCCGGCGCGGACGACGCCGAGCTCGTCGCGGATCGGGTGCTCAGCGCCGTCGGGCCGACGCCGACGACGGCGGCCGGAGGTGAGCTGTTCTGGGCCGTGCGCCGCCTGTTCGAGGAGCTCGCGCGAGACGAACCGGTCGTGATCGTGATCGAGGACATCCACTGGGCCGAGCCAAAGCTGCTCGACCTGCTCGAGTACCTCGCCGGGTGGACGCACGACGCACCGATCCTCCTCCTCTGCCTCGCGCGTCCGGAACTGCTCGACGAGCGGCCCGTCTGGTTCTCGGGCCAGGCTGGCATCGGGCTCCAGCTCGGCCCGCTCAGCGAAGCCGAGTCGGCGGCGCTGCTCGAAGAGATCGGGCGCGAGTGGCCGCTCGACGCGACCGCCCGTGCGAGGATCGCGGAAGCGGCGGAGGGGAATCCGCTCTACGTCGAGCAGATGGCCGCCATGCTCGCCGAGGGCGAGCCCCTCGATTCGATTCCGCCGACGATTCACGCACTGATCGCGGCGCGACTCGACCGCCTCCCGAACGAGGAGCGCGCGGTCCTCGAGCGGGCCGCCGTCGCCGGAAAGGAGTTCTCACGGGGCGCGATCCTGGCGCTCTCCCCCGAAGCTGACCGCGCAGAGCTCGACGCGCGCCTGCTCAGCCTGGTGCGCCGGGATCTCCTCGCCGCGCGCCCGGGCCGCGAGGACGCCTATCGCTTCCGTCACGTACTGATCCGCGACGCGGCCTACGCGGGCATCTCGAAGGACCTGCGCGCGCAGCTCCACGAGCGGTTCGCCGGCTGGGCCGCCCGCACGAACGCGGGCCGCGCCGGCGAGCTCGACGAGATCATCGGCTACCACTACGAGCAGGCGTTCCGTTACCGCGAGCAGCTCGGCCCGCTCGACGACGACGCACGCGGGCTCGCGCGCCGCGGAGGAGAGCTGCTTGGCGGCGCCGGTCGCCGCGCCTTCGCGCGAGACGATCTGCCCGCCGCGCTCACGCTCCTGGACCGGGCCGTCGCGCTGATCAACGAGCAAGACCCGGCGAGGCTGGAGCTCGTCCGCGAGCTCAGCATGGCGCTGTGGTGGGCCGGCGAGGTCGCGCGCGCGGAGTCGCTCCTCAAGGGACTGATCGAGGCCGCCGCTGCCAGCGGAGACCGGCGCCAGGAGTGGTCCGGCCTCGTCGAGCTGGCCGCTCGCAAGAACATCACGGGCGGCGATGCAGACGCGGAGGAGCTCCTGCGCGTCGCCCAGCAGGCGATCGAGGTCTTCAGCGAGCTCGGCGACGATGCGGGCCTCGCGCGAGCCTGGCGGCGTGTTGCCTATGCACACCAGGTGGCTTCTCGCTTCGGTCCTGCCGAAGAGGCAGGAGAGAGGGCGCTCGAGCACGCACGCCGCGCCGGAGACCGACACGAGGAGGCGCGCATCGTGGACAGCGTCTGCACGAGCCTCCTGTGGGGCCCGGCGCCGGCCGCCGAGGCGATCGAACGGTGCGAGCAGATGCTCGAGTTCGGCCGTGGCAGTCGCGTCATCGAGGCGAACGTCGGAATCTCGCTCGCCGGGCTCAAAGCGATGCAGGGCGATTTCGACGGCGCACGATCGCTGGCAGCCGGTGCTCGGCGCACCTACGAGGAGCTGGGGCTACGGCTCGCGATAGCCGGGCTGACGCAGATCACCGGTCCTGTCGAGGCGCTCGCCGGAGATCTCGAGGCGGCGGAACGCGAGCTGCGCATCGGCCTCGAGATCCTCGCGTCGGTCGGATCGACCGGCCACCAGGAGTCGCTCCTGGCCGACGTGCTCTATCAGCGCGGCCGCCTCGAGGAGGCCGACCACTTCGCGGCCCGCGCGGAGGCCGAGGCGGCGGCCGACAACATCGCCCCCCAGGTCGTATGGCGCGGGGTCCGCGCGAAGCTCGAGCAGTCAGTCGCGATCGCACGCGAAGCGGTCACGCTCGCGGACCGCACCGATCAGCTCAACCTGCGTGCAGACGCCCAACTGAACCTCGCCGAGACTTTGCAGTTGACAGGAGACTCGAGCGAGGCCTCGCGCGCTCTTCAGCGTGCGCTCGAGCTCTGCGAGCAGAAGGGCAATGTCGTCGCGGCGGCAAGAGTCTCCTCGCTGCTCTCGACCGCGGTCAGCTAGGAGCAGACAGCCTCGGCGCGTTATCGTCCTCCGACGTTTCCAACCGGAGGAGGATCAGGAAATGCCGAAGGCAACCGGCAGAGTCGACGCGAAGCGGGTCACCGCCTCGCATCACGA
>DASWEF010000090.1:0-2312 GCA_036394855.1 Gaiellaceae bacterium
GGCTGTACGACCCGAGCAGGATGCCCTCGACGACGGCGCGTGCCTGCTCCTCGAACGGAAGCGGTAGCGACTCGTCGAGCAGCCACGCGATGGTTCCGCCGACGTCCGCCACCTGTCGAGCGACGGCCGCGGCGGCGGTCCTGAGCGTGTCGGCGTCGAGTTCGCCCGGCTTCCCGATGCCGGCGACGACGAGACGACGGGCGTTGAGCTCTCCGTCCGTATGGAGGAGCACCGTCTCTCCCAGCTCGCCCCTGAGCTCACCGTCGTCCGCGAGGCGCCGGAGACGGCCGCCGAGCCGTTCGTCGATCACGCGGGCACCGTCGGAGAGCGGGGCGGACTCGTTGTCGGGAAGGGGGATCGCGAGCGTGTCGGGCTCGATCTGACCCGGCAACCTGACCTCGATCGCGACCTCTTCCATCGGGCCGCGATGCTATCCGAGCAGCGAGGCAGCGCTTGCGCTGCCGTCCCGAGGATGCGTGGGCTTGGCCCACGCATCCGTCTTAACTCTCGGTCGAGGATGCATCCGAAGAGGGTTTTACGGTGTCTTAACGAATTCGACTAACCGCGGCTCAACTTTCCTCGTCGCATGCCGATGATGAACCCGAAGATGAGCGCTACGGTCCTGCGGCCCGTCGTTCCTTCCCGCTTCCGGCGTGGGCATTCTCGCCCTACCGTCGAGACGCTGATGGCCGACATCTCCAGCCTCACCGCCGAGCGCCAGCGGCTCCGCGATCGGGGAGCAGACGCGGCTCGGCTCGAGCGTAACCGTGTCAAGCTCGCCCGCGCCCAGTGGGAGCTGTCCCACGCGCTGATCGAGCGCTATCTGCGCACTTCGGACTCCGAAGCAGCCTAGTCTCACTCCGAGTCGCCCTCGGTAGCCTGCGGACGTGCGGGCCGAGATCGATCGCCGCGCGATGGCGCTGCTCTCGAGCGGCCACCTCGCCACCGACTTCGCGAACGGCGCGCTGCCTGCTCTGCTCCCGTTTCTGCGGGAGCGCTTCTCGCTCTCGTACACCGCCGTCGGCGCGATCATCCTCGCCTCACAGGCGTCGTCCTCCCTGATCCAGCCGCTCTTCGGACTCTGGTCGGACCGGCGCGGCGCCATCTGGTTGCTGCCGGCCGGCGTCGTGTGCGCCGGGATCGGGATCGCGCTCGCCGCGGATGCCCCCAGCTACTGGCTCGTCCTGCTGCTCGTGCTCGTCTCCGGGGTCGGCGTCGCCGCCTTCCATCCGGAGGGGTCGAAGTTCGCGGGCTTCGTCAGCGGTCGAAGGCGGGCGAGCGGCATGGCCTGGTTCTCGATCGGAGGGAATCTCGGGTACGCCCTCGGGCCGATCGCCACGACCGCGGCCGTCGCGGCGCTCGGCCTCCGCGGTGGAATGCTGGTCGCGCTTCCCTGTCTCGTCGTGGCTGCGGCGATGCTCGCGGGCACGCCGTACCTGCGCGGCTTTGCGCCGGAGCCGGGCGCTGCCCGCGCAGGGGCGGGCGACGACGACCCGACCGCGATGAAGCTTCTGCTGGGCGTGATCGCGCTCCGCAGCGTTGCGTGGTTCGGGTTGATCACGTTCGTACCTCTTTGGGAGGTATCCCTCGGCCATTCGAAGTCGCACGGCAACCACCTGCTCGCGCTGATGCTGTTCGCCGGTGGGGTGGGGACGCTCTTGCTCGGGCCGCTCGCCGATCACTTCGGCCGGCGGCCGGTGCTGCTCGCCAGCGTCGTCGCGACCGGCCCGCTCCTGCTCGTCTTCGTGCTCGTCGGCGGCGTCCCGGGCGCGGTTGCGCTCGCGCTCATCGGCGCGTGCGTCGTCGGAACGTTCGGCGTGACGATGGTGATGGGCCAGGAGTACATGCCTCGGCACATCGGGACCGCGTCCGGATTGGTGATCGGGCTTTCGGTGGGCCTCGGCGGCGTCGCGGCGGTCGGGCTCGGCCGCCTGGCCGACGCGACGAGCTTGCGCTCCGCATTCTTCGTGGCCGCAGCCGCGCCGATGCTCGCCGTCGTCCTTGCCGCGTTGCTGCCATCGCGGAGAGCACGGCGCAGGCTCGAACCTGCGCCTGAGATAGGGTTGGTGCCATGAGCGCGAAAGAGTTTTTCGACACCCTCGAGACCCGTGTCGACACGTCTAAGACCGCCGGCATGAACAACTCGTACCTCTTCGACATCGAAGGCGCGGGCACGTGGAAGGTCGACGTCCAGGACGGAAAGGTGAGCGTGACCGAAGGCGGCGAAGACGCCGACGCGGTCATCACCACTTCGGCGGAAACCTTCGAGAAGATCGCCAGCGGCGAACAGAACCCGACCAGCGCCTACATGA
>DASWEF010000091.1:0-2742 GCA_036394855.1 Gaiellaceae bacterium
CATGCTGTGGGGCCACCGAAACGATCCCCTGAACTTCCACCGTTGCCTCCAGGACTTCGACCGCCGACTGCCTGACCTGCTCGACGCGCTCCGTCCTCGAGATCTGCTCATCCTGACCTCGGATCACGGCTGCGACCCGACTACGCCGTCGACGGATCACTCGCGCGAGCACGCGCTGCTGCTGGCGTACGTCGAAGGGAAGAACGCCGACGGACGGACCCACGACGGTGAGTTCGCGGACGTGGGTGCAACCGTGAACGCGTGGCTCGGCGGGAAGTCTCCCTCCCGTGGCATCCCGGGCCAGCCGATCGTCGAGCACTGATCGTCCTCGCGTGGTCCACGCAGCCGAGCTGATCCGCCGCAAGCGCGACGGCGAGCGGCTCGCAGCCGATGAGATCGCCGAGCTCGTGCTTGCGTACGCGCGTGGGGACGTCCCCGACTACCAGCTGGCCGCCTTCTGCATGGCCGTCTATTTCCGCGGTCTCAACGGCGCCGAGACCTTCGCGCTCACCGACGCGATGATCCGCAGCGGCGAGACGATCGAGCTCGGCAGGGAGATCGGCCGCAAGGTCGTGGACAAGCACTCCACCGGCGGCGTGGGGGACAAGACCTCGCTCGCAGTCGGACCGATCGTCGCGGCATGCGGCGTGCCGTTCGGAAAGATGAGCGGACGGGGGCTGGGACACACCGGCGGAACCCTCGACAAGCTGGAGTCGATCCCCGGTTTCCGCGTCGAGCTGACGACCGAGGAATTCCTGAATCAGGTACGCGACGTCGGGCTCGCGATCATCGGGCAGAGCGCCAACCTCGTCCCGGCCGACAAGCTGCTGTACGGACTCCGCGACGTCACCGCAACCGTCGACAACGTGTCGCTGATCGCGGCCAGCATCATGTCCAAGAAGATCGCCGCCGGAGCGGACGCGATCGTGCTCGACGTCAAGGTCGGCGACGGCGCCTTCATGAAGACGCTCGAAGACGCCCGCGAACTCGCACAGATGATGCTCGAGCTCGGACGCCACGCCGGCCGCGAGGTGGCATGCGTGCTCACGGACATGGATCAACCCCTCGGGCAGGCAGTCGGAAACGCCCTCGAGATCCGCGAGACCCTCGCCACCCTGCGCGGGGAAGGTCCGCCGGACTTCACCGAGCTCGTCCTCTCGGCCTGTGCGCAGCTGCTCGCGTTCTCCGACCTCGAGCTCGACGAGGGCGCCGGGAGGGAACGCGCGGCCGGCGCGGTCCAGGATGGATCGGCGCTCGCGATGTACGAACGCTGGATCGCCGCGCAGGGCGGAGACCCTGCCGAGGACGCCCTTCCCGCGGCACCGGTCGTGCGCGAGGTCGCGGCCGAGACGAGCGGCTTCGTCCGTGCGATCGGCGCCGTCGCGGTCGGCATGGCAGCGCTCCGGCTCGGTGCGGGGCGGCGCACGAAGGAGGAGGAGATCGACCATGCCGTCGGTGTCCGCTGCCTCAAGAAGCGAGGCGACTCGGTGGCGGCAGGCGAGGTGCTCGCCGAGATCCACGCGCGCGACGAAGCCGCGGCAGAGCAGGCCTGCGCCGAAGTGCTCGCCGCCTACGACGTCGGCGCAGAGGCTCCGGAGTCGCAGCCGATCGTGCTCGAGACGATCGCCTGATGCCGGAGCTGCCCGAGGTCGAAACGATTCGTCTCGCGCTCGAGCCGCACCTCGTGGGGCGCCGTCTGGAGCGGGTCGAGATCCACGACCCGCGGCTCGTCCGTCCCTTCGAGCCCAGCGCTGTCGCCGCCGAGCTCGAGGGGGAACGCGTCGCCGCACTCGAGCGACGGGGCAAGTATCTGATTGTGCGGTTCGAGTCCGGTAGAGCTCTCCTGATTCACCTCCGGATGACGGGAAGCCTGCGCCGCGCCGAGCCCGGATCGCCGGCCGACGATCCACATCGACGCGCCGTTGTCAGACTAGACGACGGATCGGACGTCGCCTACCACGATGTCCGCCGGTTCGGCACGTGGCATCTGCTCGAGCCGCACGAGCTCGATCCCTACCTCGCAGAGCGACTCGGCCGCGAACCACTCGAACGCACCTTCACGTCCAGGCGTCTTGCCGAGCGACTCGAAGGGCGGCGCGCACCGATCAAGGCCGCCCTCCTCGATCAACGAACCGTCGCCGGCCTGGGAAACATCTATGTCGACGAGGCGCTCTGGCGTGCGCGCGTCCATCCAGGACGTCCGGCGGGAACGCTCGACCACGACGAGATCGCGCGCGTCACGCGAGGTATCCGCGAGGCGCTGCGAGCGGGCCTCGCGCGCCAGGGCGCCAGCCTGCGGGACTATTCGATCCCCGACGGCTCCCGAGGGCGGATGCAGGAGGAGTTCCGTGTCTACGGCCGCGCCGGCGAGCCGTGTTTCCGCTGCGGCACGCCGATCGACAAGATCCGTGCAGGAGGACGGGGCACCTGGTACTGCCCCTCGTGCCAGAAACTGGACGGCCGCCGCTAGGCGGCGAGGCGCTCCGCGAGGCGACCGTCGCGGTCGAGTCGCCACAGCTCCGTGTAGCCGCCGATCGGCTCGCCGTCGATCAGGATCTGCGGCACGGTCCAGCCGCCGGTGAGGTCGAACAGCTTCTGCCGGAACGTGGGATCGTCGTCGAGGAACACCTCGTCGTACTCGATCCCCTTCGCATCGAGCAACGCCTTGGCGCGCACGCAGTATCCGCACCAGCGCGTGCTGTAGATCCGAACCCGGGCCATATGGATCGAAACGGAGAAACC
>DASWEF010000092.1:0-4173 GCA_036394855.1 Gaiellaceae bacterium
GTCCCCGTCCGTGTCCGCATGGCGCCGAGCCCGACCGGGTTCCTGCACATCGGGAACGTCCGGACCGCACTCTTCAACTGGCTGTTCGCGCGCCATCACGGCGGCGAGTTCCGTCTGCGGATCGAGAACACCGACACCGGCCGCGAGGTCGCCGAGGCGACGGAGCAGATCCAGTCTTCCCTGCGCTGGCTCGGGCTCGACTGGGACGGGCAGGTGACGTTCCAGCTCGACCGCATGGGCGACTGCGCCGAGATCGCACGCCGGCTCGTGGAGGAGGGCAAGGCGTACGAGGACGAGGGAGCGATTCGCTTCCGGATGCCCGACGACGGAGTCACGGAGTGGGACGACGTCGTGCGTGGGCGGGTCGTGTTTCCCAACGAGAAGCTCGAAGACCTCGTGCTCGTCCGGTCCGACGGACGGCCGACGTACAACTTCGCCTCTCCGATGGAGGACGTCTGGGACGGAATCACGCACGTGATTCGCGGCGAGGACCACATCTCGAACACGCCGAAGCAGATCAATCTGATCCGTGCAGTCGGTGCGGAGCTGCCGGTCTACGCGCACGTCTCGCACGTCCTCGGCGCCGACGGCAAGAGCCTGTCGAAACGCCACGGGTCCGTCACCGTGGACGAGTTCCGTCACGACGGCTACTACGCGCCGGCGCTCATGAACTTCCTCGCGCTGCTCGGCTGGAGCTACGACGACAAGACGACGATCATGTCTCGCGACGAGCTGATCGAGCGCTTCGAGCTCGAGCGCGTCGTACCGAGCCCGGCTGCGTTCGACTACCAGAAGCTCGACTGGATGAACGGGGTCTACCTGCGTGCTCTCCCGGTGGGCGAGTACGCGGACGAGCTCGTTCGGTTCCTCCGTGAGGCGGGCTACGACTGGGAGGAGGAGCTCGTTCGCCGCGCCGCGCCGATCGTGCAGGAGAAGATCGAGCGGTTCGGCCAGTTTCCCGACTTCGCGGGGTTCCTGTTCCGAGATGTCCACCCCGATCCAGCGCTCCTCGACGGCAACGCGCCCGTCGTCACCGCCGCGCGCGACGAGCTCGAGCGCATCGAGCCGTTTGCCGCGCCTCAGATCGAGGCCGCGCTACGGGAGCTCGCGCAGCGGCTCGAGCTGTCTCCCCGCAAGGCCTTCGAGCCGATCCGGATCGCGGTGACCGGGTCGAAGGTGTCGCCGGGCCTCTTCGAGAGCATCGAGCTGCTGGGAAGGGCCGAGACCCTTCGCCGGCTCAGTGCCGCCGTCGACGCAGTGGTCTAGGCGGAGCAAGCGGGTCGAGCGCGCGCTGGAACTCGAGCCAGGCTCGGCGCCGGAAGAGCGGCGTCGGACGGGGCACACGGCCGCGGGCGCGCTCTGCCGAGCGCTCCAGGGTGTCCTCGAAATGTGTGGGCTCGTTTCTCATTTCCAACTAATAAACGGGTTTGCGGCAAATGGGGGTACGCCCGCGTGACGTACACTCCCGCGCGGCGTGGACTCGCCCGGCCACACCGTTCTCGTCGTCGACGACGACTCGTCCATCCGCTTGATCTGCCGCATCAACCTGGAGCTGGACGGCTGCGTCGTGCGCGAGGCGGCCACCCTCGAGCAGGCGCGTCAGGAGCTCTCCGACGGCCGCGTCGACGTCGTCCTCCTGGACGTCCACGTTGCCTCCGAGAGCGGGGTCGAGCTCCTCGGAGAGCTCCGTGCCGAGCATCCGAACGTGGCCGTCGCATTGCTGACCGGTTCGGTCGGAACGGCGACGACCGACCGCGTCAAGCCCGACGCCGTGATCGAGAAGCCCTTCACGATCGAGCGACTCACCGCAGCAGTCCGAGAGCTTTTGCCGCGCGCGGCGCACGACGCTCGCTAGAGTCCTCTCGATGTCGACGACTGCGGTCCGCAGCCCGGCCGAATTCGAAGAACAGCTCCAGCGCTACTTGTACGAACGGTCGGAGGAGGGAAGAGCCGTCCGTGTCGGCGAGAAGGAGATCTCGGAGCAGGCGGCGATCGTCGCGCGCTACGCCGACCTCTTCAGCCGCGACCAGCTTCGCACGTTGCGCGACGAGGAAGAGCAGGCCGACGGCGAGCAGCGCGAGTGGCTCTACAGGCTGCGCAAGACCTGCGAGAGCGGACTCGTTGCCGCGGAGCTGGCGGAGAAGGACGACGAGCTCGAGAACGCCATCCTCGCCGCGCGCGTGACCTTCAAGGGCGAAGAGCTCCCGCTGCGCTCGGCGCTGGCGCAGCTCGCCGTTCTGGCGGCTTACGGCGACCGAGACGAGCTCGGCGAGCTGTACCGGCGAGAGTCCGCGGAGTTCAACGAGCAGCGGCTCGAGCTCCTGCGCGCGTACGAGGAGCTCGAGGCCGATCTCAGCGAAGAGCCCGACCCAGTCGCCCGCAGCGAGGAGGAGAAGCAGATCTCGCTGAGCGAGCTCGAGTCGGTGCTGCACGCGACGAGCGAGGAGGTCGAGGACGTCTTCATCGCCATGCGCGAACGCTGGTTCGAGCGCTTGCTCGGACCGGAGCGCGACGAGCAACCGACGTCGGCGCACATGGGGTACATCCGGCGCCTGTCGCCGCTCGATTCCACGTACACGAAAGAGCGCGCGACCGAGGTCTGCCTGGCGACGTTGTCCGCGCTCGGCTTCGACCTCGCGTCGGACAGCAACATCCGGCTCGATCTCGACGACCGGCCGCAGAAGTCGCCGCGCGCCTGCGTGATCGCCTCCGACCCGCCGCAGATCGTGCACTTGATCACGCGGGCCCAGGGCGGGCTGCACGACTACCAGGCCTTCATGCACGAGGCAGGGCACGCCCTTCACTACGCCGGCTGCGACCCCACGCTCCCGTACACCTTCCGCAGGCTTTCCCGTGATCACGCACTGACCGAGATCTACTCGTACATCTGCGAGGCGATCACGCGCGAGCCGGGTTGGCACGCAGCGCACTTCGGGCTCTCCGACGAGGAGGCGCGTACGAACGCCGAGGCGACGATCTTCCTCGAGGCGCTCCTCTTCCGGCGCTACACCGCCAAGCTGCAGTTCGAGCTCGCCTTCTGGTCGGAGTTCGAGCAGGCCGGACTCGCAAGCGACGACTACGCCGAGAAGCTCACGGCCGCGACCGGCATCCGCTACCCGAGAGACGGCCATCTCGCCGACATGGATCCAGGTTTCTACTCGGCGGACTACCTGCGCGCGTGGATCCGCCACGCGCAGCTCCGCGCCCACCTGATCGACGAGGTCGGTGCGGACTGGTGGCGCAGCCCGAAGACGGGCGAATTCCTACGCGCGCTCTTCGCGGAGGGGACGAGACCCTCCAGCGAGGAGATCGCGTCCCGGCTCGGCTCCGAGCCGTACGACACCGCAGCGCTGATCGCGGAGCTGACGACCTAGGAGCGGACTAGTTGTAGTTCCTAGGAAGGTTGTTCATCCGGGCCTCTCTGGAGGCTGGTGGTTGTCGATGCCCCCAGCTCCAGAGGAGGACCCAGATGAGGCTCCACGGTAACGCCAGGACCTGCCTGCACTCTCGGCTTTTGATCGTCGAGCGGGGCTGGACGGTGGCGGCTGCGGCCGAGGCCGCAGGTGTGAGCGAGCGCAGGGCGGCGAAGTGGCTGGCCCGCTATCGCAGCGAGGGCAGCGCCGGTCTGGTTGATCGTTCCTCGGCACCGCGGCGGGTCGCGCGTCGGACTCCACCGGAGCGGGTGCGTGTGATCGAGTTGCTTCGACGGCTGCGGATGACGGCGGCCGAGATCGCGGAGATCTTGCGGATGCCGCTCTCGACCGTCTCGGCGGTCTTGCGGCGGATCGGGCTCGGGAAGCGCTCGCGCCTGGAGCCGTTTGAGCCGCCAACCGCTACGAGTGCGCGCGAGCGGGCGAGCTCGTCCATGTCGACGTCAAAAAGCTTGGCCGCTTCACTCGGCCAGGACACCGGTTGCTCGGCCGTGGCTCGGGATGCTTCGAGGAAGGCGCCGGCGACGACTACGTGCACGTCTGCGTCGATGACTTCAGCCGCCTCGCCTACGTCGAGGTCTTGAGCGACGTGCGAGCCACCACGGCGATCGGTTTCCTGCGCCGCGCGCTGGAATGGTTTGCGGCCCAGGGGGTCAGAGTCGAGCGGGTGATGACGGGAGCCGCCCAAAACGAACGGCGCCGTTACCGGCGCCGTTCGTTGGGGTCAAGCCTTTCGACTGTC
>DASWEF010000093.1:0-6990 GCA_036394855.1 Gaiellaceae bacterium
CTCCGAGGAAGACGAGGTACGCAGCGCCGAACAGCCGGAGCGCGAGGAAGGCGGGCTCGGACGCGACGAGCAGCGCGGCGAGCCCGGCGCTCGTGGCGATTGCCCAGCCGCACTGGCCGGCGGATACGCCGACCGCGGTGAAGACGCCGTTCCGCCTGCCCCCCAGCAGGGAGTTCCGGATCGTGAGGGCCGTGTCCTGTCCAGGCGTGACGATGACCAGGACGGCCACGCCGAAGAACGCGGCGAGATTCGTCAGAAGTAGAACTGCGACCAGGCCGTCCACCAGTCGTCGGCCCGCGAGACGAGCGTGTGCGCGTCGAGCTGCTCGATCCCCTTGCGATTGCGGTACTCGACGAGCCGAGAGGGCGCGTGGAACTCGATCTGGATCTCGGAGGGCCGGCCCGGGTCGTACGGCTTGACGGCCTCGAGATCCTTCAAGGCCTTCTTCGCGCCTTCCTCGATCAGCTCGCGCGCCCTCAGCGGCGGCACCTGGCGAGCGCTGAAGGCGCCGAGCCCCTTCTTGACTGCGACGGTCGTGAGCCCGTCGCCCAGCAGCTCGCGCGCCTCGCGGCAAACGGCCTCGTCACCGGTCACCAGCACGACAGGGCAGCCCCACTGGCCGCAGAGCGCGGCGTTGATCCCCGTCTCGCCGACCGACGTGCCGTTGAACTTCAGCTCCCGCCAGGCCTGTCCGGAGACCGTGTGCGCGAGCACCCCGTCAGGCGTTCCCGCCTTCGCGTGCATCCCGACGAACAGCGCCGCATCACAGCCCTGCTCCAGGAATTCGGTGTACTCCGTCCAGTCGTTCTGGACAACGTACTCGCAGTTTGGATCGAGCTTGTCCGGGATCAGCGAGTTGAAGGTCCACTCCTCGCCGGCGCCGTGGCAGTCCATGACCACGATCTCCTTCGCCCCGGCGGACTTCGCGCCGCGAACCGCGGCGTTGATCTCCTCCGTGTAGAGCTCGCGGCCTTCGTGATAGGCGCGCTTCTCCTTCGCGCCGTCCGTCTGCTGCCACTTCACGATCCCGGCGACGCCTTCCATGTCGCTGACGATGAAGACCTTCATTGCGACGCGGCGACCGCTGCGGGCGTGCTCCACGGAAAGTTGATCCAGCGGTCGGTCCGGCGCCAGACGAAGTCGCAGCGGACCACGCTCTGCGGCTTCTCGTAGAGGACCGCGGTCCGCACCTCCGGGCCGTGCTGCGCGCAGAAGTCCCGGGCGAGCGCGAGCGTGCGGCCCGTGTCCGCAACGTCGTCCACGACGAGCAGCCGCTCGGCGCGAAGGAGCGCGAGATCGGGGACGGGCGGCAGGAGCAGCGGCTCCTCCAGACGCTCGTCCACGCCGGTGTAGAACTCGATGTTCAGCGTCGCCATGTTCTTGATGCCGAGCGCGTACGCGAGCGCGCCTGCGGGCGGCAGGCCGCCGCGCGCGAGCGCGAGCACGGCGTCCGGCGCGAACCCGTCGGCGTGAATCTGCGACGTGAGGTCCTCGACCGCGGTGCCGAGGTCCTCCCACGTCATCCGTTCACGCTCCACAACGGGGAGAATCCCACAGATGGAGACGGGGCTTGCCGGTAAACGCGTGCTCGTCACCGGTGCGTCGGGAGGGATCGGCTCGGCCTGCGCGCGCGCCTTCGCCGCGGAGGGCGCGGAGGTGGTTATCCACTTCCACCGCGGCCGCGACCGCGCGGAGGCCGTCGCCGCCGAGCTCGGCAACGCCCTCGTCGTCGGTGCCGATCTCACGCACGAGCACCAGGTCGACCGCCTGTTTGCAGACGCGGGTGCGCTCGACGTCTGTGCCGCGGTCGCCGGTGTCTGGCCGTCTGAAGACGTCCCGGTCTGGAAGCTCAGCCTCGATCGCTGGCGCGCCACGCTCGACACGAACCTGACCGCGAGCTTCCTGACGGCACGCGGCTTCCTGCGCCAACTCGGCGGCGAGGGCGCGCTGGTGCTCGTCGGCTCGACGGCGGGACTCTTCGGCGAGGCGGGCCATGCGGACTACGCGGCGGCGAAGTCGGCGATCCTCGGCGGCCTCCTGCTCAGCTTGAAGAACGAGGTCGTCCGCAGGGCCCCGCAGGCGCGCGTCAACGCGGTCGCCCCGGGGTGGACGGAATCGCCCATGACGCGCGGCCACGTCGACGACGAGCAGGTGAGGCGCGTGTCGCGGACGATGGCGCTCCGCAAGGTCGCGCAGCCGGAAGACGTGGCCCGGCAGGTGGTGATCCTGGCCTCGCCCGAGCTCTCCGGCCACGTCACGGGCCAGGTCGTCACGGTCGCAGGCGGCATGGAGGGCCGCGTCGTCCACGAATAGAAAGGTGGCGGCGCTGTCCTCGAGCGCCGCCGCACACTCCGTGGGCCGCAGGAGTGATTGCCGTCAGTCCCTGGCCTGGGAGTCAAGACGGCCATCGGCACTCGCCTCTTCCACCTTGAGAGAAGCCGTCAAGTGGCTCAGTCAACCGAGAACGGGTGATGGATGAAGTGAGCCCTCCCCGCGATAGTCAGAAGGCATACCGAGCGGGGCCCCGATGCGGCGGGGGCAACCTCGGCGAATCTCCTTCAAGGAGACTCAGGAGGGGCCAGGCGGCGGCCCCTCTTGCGTTTCCGGGATACCTATACTCAGTGGCGGAAGCGGGCAGCGTCCCGCTCCGCATCGAGAGAGGCTGAGGGAACCGGCCCTGTGAAGCCTCGGCAACCTGCCCCAGCGCAAGGTGCCAAACCCGGCCGGGCGCAAGCCCGGGAGGATGTGTCGAGCGAGTTCGGAAGGAGACGAGGTGCCCGCCCAAACGCAGACCCGCAACCGGTTTCTGAAGCGGCTCGAGACCGGTCCGGTGATCGTCGGAGACGGCGGGATGGGAGCGCTCCTGTCGGCGGCGGTCCCGCGACTTCGCTCTCCCGAGGAAGCGAATCTTCGTGCGCCGGACGCAGTCGTCTCCCTGCACGTGAGCTTCATCAACGCGGGCGCCGAGCTCATCGAGACGAACACCTTTGGAGCGAACCGGCGCAAGCTCGCACAGCACTTCCTCGAGGACGATCTCGAGAAGATCAACTCCGCCGGGGTCAAGCTCGCACGGGACGCCCGGGAGGTCACCGGCCGTGACGTCTTCATCGCCGGGTCGATCGGCCCGCTCGGCGAGCCGGCGGCGTCGCGCCTGCGACGGGATCTCTTCGCCGAGCAGGCTGCCGTGCTCGACGGCCGCGGCGCGGACCTCTTCATGATCGAGACGTTCTACGATCTCGAGGAGGTCGTAGATGCGATCGAGGCGGTGCGGAGCGCGTCTGCACTGCCGATCGTCGCGCTGCTCACCTTCGACGAGAGCGCCGAGACGCTCGCAGGCGTGACTGCGGCCGAAGCGGCGGACCGTTTGGCCGAGCTCGACGTCGCGGCGATTGGAGCGAACCATGGCGCCGGTCTCCTGGCCGCGCTCGCGGCACTCGAGCGCATGGGCAAGAACGGGAAGCCGCTCGCGGCCCTGCCGAATGTCGGCCTGGCGAGCCTTGCGGGAGGGCGCGTGATCTACCCGCACGCGACGCCCGAGTACTTCGCGGAGTTCGCCGCCCATGCGCGCGACCTCGGCGCAAAGGTCATCGGCGGCTGCTGCGGCACGACGCCCGCAGAGATCTCCGCGATCAGGTCGGCCGTCGAGGAGGAACGCAAGCCCCGCTCGCCGCTCGTCTTCGAATCGGCGGAGCTCGTCGTGGCGCTCGGCGAGGAACGGCGCGAGACCGGCCTTTCGCGCGCGTTCGCCGCCGGCGAATGGGTCGTCTCGGTTCAGCTCGATCCGCCGCTCGGCGGCAACAGCGCGGGGCTGGTCGAGGTCGCCGGCGCCCTGAAGGATTCGGGCCGGGTCGGCTGGGTCGACATCAACGACAACGCCACGGCGCGCGCCGGGATGAGCGCGCTGATGGTCTCCGCGACGATCGAGCGTGTCGCCCAGACCGAGACGATCCCCCATCTGACGACGCGCGACTGGTCGGTGATGGGGCTCGAGTCGATGCTGCTCGGCGCACACGCCGAGGGCGTGCGCAACGTGCTGGCGATCACGGGCGATCCGCCGGAGGTCGGCGACTACCCCGGCGCGCGCGGCGTCTACGAGATCGATGCGATCGGACTGACGCAGCTGATCACGAACCTCAACCGCGGCGAGGACTTCAACGGTCGCCCCATCGACGCTCCGACGTCGTTTTTCGCCGGCGTCGCCGTCAACCCGACCCCGGACGATATGGAGGTCGAGCTCGACCGGTTCGAGCAGAAGCTCGAAGCCGGCGCGAAGTTCGCGATGACGCAGATCGTCTTCGACGTCGAGTACCTGGACAGCTTCGTCGAGCGGCTCGGCGGCAAGTGGCCAATCCCGGTCCTGGTCGGGATCTTTCCCCTGACGAGCTACCGGCTGGCCCTGCGGCTGCACAACGAGGTCCCCGGAATCGTCGTCCCGCAGTCGCTCCAGGACGCGCTCGAGTCGGCCGGCTCGGATGCAGCCGACGTGGGCTTCGCGCATGCGAGGGAGCTGATAGCCCTGGCACGCGAGCGGGCCGACGGCGTGTACCTCGTGGCGCCCTTCAGGCGGCCGCTGCGCGTGTTGGAGCTGCTCGCAGACTAGGGGGCGCAGTCGCCGGTCGAGACCCGTCCGTTCGCCGAGCTCAGCGCCGCGCGGACGACGTCTGACGGGACCCCGTAGCCACCCGCGGTGCGGATCCGGGCAGCGAAGATCGTGGTCTCGACCGCGCCGCGGGCGTCGACGGCCGGCGCTCCCGAGTCACCGTGGCGGACGCGTCCGCGCAATGACGTGATCGCGCGTGTAACAGGACCGCTCCCGTAGGCGTCCTCCGCCAGCACGAACGAGGTCCGGCCGATCCGGGCCGGTGTGGCGGTGAACGGCCCATTCTCGGGGAAGCCAAGGACTGCGACCGGCGCGCCCGGCTTCGCCGTGACAAGGGGAAGCGGTCGCAGCTCGAGCCCGCCGACCTGCAGCACGGCCACGTCGTTCCGCCGGTCGAAGGCGACGGCGTCCGCGGGCAGACGTGCGCCCGACTGGAGCTCGACGACCGTGTCGCTCTGGCCGGCGACAACGTGCGCGGCGGTCACGACGAGGCCGCGGCGCGCGACCCAGCCACTGCCTTCGACGCCGACTCCGCACGCGGTCCCGAGCACGCGCACGACGCTGGGCGACGCCCTGCGCACTCCCGGCGCTCGGGCGAGGCGCGGATCGGGAGGCGCAACCGGTGCCGCCGGACCGGAGATCGCGGGGAAGGGATCGATCCGGGCCAGGGCGTTCAGGAGGTCGCTCGGCGGGATCACTTCGTTCAGCCGCCGCAGCAGCGCCGATTTCTGAGCGCCCTGACGCAGGTCGGCCTGGCCCGGCAGCAACAGGGCGACGGCGCCCAGCACCCAGACGACGGCGAGCCCAGCCACCGCGCCGAGGACGAGGCCGCCGGTGGCATCGAAGGTGCTGAGCCGTGGCCGGCGCACCTTGGAGCGCAGCGCCGTGCCGGCCAGCGTCCCGAGCGTCTCGAGCAGGATCGCACCGACCGCCGCGCCGGCGAGGGCCGCCAGCGGCGTGTACGGAGAGCTCGTGCCGCCGGCGAGCAGCTCCGGCGCGACGCGTGAGCCGAGCCAGGCGCCAAGCACGATTCCCGCGACCGAGAGAGCGCTCGCGACGAGCCCCTTCTTCCAGCCGATGAACGCGGTCAGCACCACGAACCCGAGCGCGATCAGGTCGACCTTGGTCACTCTCCGAGCCTAGCTTCCTCGGCGGCGAGAGCAGTACGATCCCCGCGACTCGACACCGGGGGACGGGAGTCTTCGATGCGAACCGTCCTTCTGATCGTCGCTGCCGCGCTCTGCGCGTTGGCGACCGCCGCCGGAGCAGGCGCAGCCGCGATGCCGCCGTTCCCGACGGTGATGACCGGTTTGGACAATCCGCGCGGGCTCGCGTGGGGTCCGGAGGGGGCGCTGTATGTCGCCGAAGCAGGCCAGGGTGGAACTCAGCCGTGCTTCGCGACCGCGCGACGCCCGGCCTTCGCCGGCCCCACCGGCGCCGTTTCGCGCTGGTGGCACGGCATGCAGGAGGGTGTTGCCACCGGCCTTCCGTCCTACACGGAGAACGGGCCGACCGGAGTCGCCGCGACTGGACCGCACGACATCGTCCTGCTCGGACGAGGGAACGCGCGCGTGTCGATCGGCCTCGGCAACAATCCGAGCGCTCGATCAGCTTGTGGCGTGCTCGGGCCGATGTTCGGCTGGGTCGCGCAGGTACCCGCAAGCGGCAACTGGCGCCTCGATGTCGACGTCTCCGCATACGAGGCGGCTGCGAACCCGGACGGCAGCATTCCTCCGGACAGCAATCCGTACGGGCTCCTCGCCGAGCCGGGAGCGACGGTCGCGACCGATGCGGGTGGCAACGACCTGTTGCGGGTCGCCGCGAACGGCTCGATCTCGACGCTCGCGGCCTTCCCGTCACGGTCGAACAGCACCCGTGGTGCGGACTCGGTCCCTACGTCAGTGGCGGCCGGGCCTGACGGCGCCTACTACGTCGGCGAGTTGGGCAGCTTCGTCCCAGGCGGGGCGAATGTCTGGCGCGTCGTCCCGGGCCAGTCGCCGACGGTGTTCAAGTCCGGCTTCACGACGATCATCGACATCACGTTCGGTCCTGACGGGAGCCTCTACGTGTTGGAGTTCGGACCCGGCGATCTCTGGCGAGTTCCGCAGGTCGGCCCGCCTTCGCTCGTCGCAACCGGCCTCGTGACGCCAGGGTCGGTGACGGTCGGAGCCGACGGCGCGATCTACATCTCCAACTGCAGCATCTTCTCGAGGACGGGCACGGGGCCGCCTCCTTGCACGACGGGCGGTCAGGTGGTCCGCATTCCCGGCTGACGTTTCACCTCCCGGGGCTCGGCTACACTGCCCGAGCCCCTGGGGGCGTAGTTCAGTTGGTTAGAACGCCGGCCTGTCACGCCGGAGGTCGCGGGTTCGAGTCCCGTCGCTCCCGTC
>DASWEF010000094.1:0-14305 GCA_036394855.1 Gaiellaceae bacterium
CCTCGGGAGTGATGGTCGCGGCCTTCAAGCCGAGACCGTGGTCGCGGATCGCCTTGGCCGCCTCGTGGACGACGGCGTTCTGGGTCGAGCGGCGCGCCTCGATCGACAGGTCGAAGCGGGGAAAGTCGAGCTCGAAGCCGATGACGTCGGCAGCGAGGACGCGCAAGGCCTCCTCCAGCAACTCCTGGCCGGTTTCGTCCCCTCCGAGCACGACGATCGTTTTGGCGTCCACGGCTCGGGAGACTAGCGGGGCACCATGGCTCGGAAAGGCGGCTGGAGGAGGGAGGGTTCGCGCGGTCGATTCCGCTACGTCGACGCGCGCGGCAACGTCATCGAGGACGAGGAGAAGCTCGAACGGATCCGCTCGCTCGTGATCCCGCCTGGATGGAAGGACGTCTGGATCTCGCCGAGCCCGACGGCGAAGCTGCAGGCAACCGGCGTCGACGCCGCAGGGCGAACCCAGTACCTCTACCATCCGGAGTTTCGCGCGCAGCAGGATCAGGCGAAGTTCGACAGGCTGATTCAATTCGCGGAGCGACTGCCCGACCTGCGGGGCGCGATGTCCGAGCACATGGACAACGACCTGCTCGACCGAGAGCGCGTCTCCGCAATCGCCACTCGTCTCATCAACCGTGCCTGGTTCCGTGTCGGCTCCGAGCGTTACGCGCGCGATTCGCAGACGTATGGGATCACGACTCTGCGCAAGAAACACGTGCAGGTCGGCGGGAACCGAATTGCCTTCCATTTCCAGACCAAGCACCGCGCGGTCGTGCGCACCGTGCTCGTCGACACCGAGCTTGCCGAGGCGATGAAGGAGCTGCTCGCATTGCCGGGCGGCCGCCGCCTCTTCCGCTACGAGTGGGAAGGAAGCCTGTGCACGCTGACAGGGGCGCGGCTCAACGACTACGTCCGCCGGTACCTCGGCGACGAGGTCACGGCGAAGGACTTCCGCACCTGGGGTGGGACCTTGATTGCGGCGATCGCACTCGCAGAGCGTGGGCCGGCGGAAACGGAAGCCGATGCAAAGCGGGTGATCCCCGCCGTCATGCGACACGTCGGAAAAGAGCTGGGGAACACGCCGGCGGTCGCGCGCAGCTCGTACGTCAGCCCGGCTGTGATCGACCAGTATCTCGACGGCAGAACGATCGAGGATTTCCGGCCACGCCATTTGCGCGTTGTCGGCGCGCGAGACACGGGGCTCGACGTCGAGGAACAAGCCCTGCTCAGCCTGTTACGTTCGTGGCGAATTCGACAAGCGCGTAAGGCGGCGTAATTCCGCATCCTTTCCGGTAGGCTCATCGCGAGAGCACGCCTATTGGAGGAGGAAATCCGTGGCCCGTGTAACCAGGCTCGTTTGTGACAACTGCGGGAAGGAAGTCGACGAGGCGAAAGGCGCCGTCATGCGCATCAATTACACGGATGCCCGCCGCGGCTCCAAGCAGGCGGATCTCTGCGACGCCTGCGCCGGGAAGCTGCCCGGCCAGACGGTTGCCCGAAGAGGGCGCCGGCCGAAGTCGGCAGCGGCGTAGAGGTTCTTAGAGCGTCGAACACTAAGAGGACCGTCCTGCCAGGGCCTGACCGGGCGGTCCCATCGCCTTGCCCGTCCTAGACTCACCTCGTGCTGATCTGCTCGAGTTGCGGCGCCGAGAACCCGGAGGGTTTTCGCTTCTGCGGACGCTGCGCCGCTCCGCTCTCCGCGCAGGAGCCCGGCGCCCGCGAACTGCGAAAGACGGTCACTGTCCTCTTCTGTGACGTGACCGGTTCGACCGCGCTCGGCGAGCGCCTCGACCCGGAGAGCCTTCGCCGGGTGATGGCCCGCTACTTCGAAGCGATGAAGGCAGTGGTCGAGCGCCATGGCGGCACGGTTGAGAAGTTCATTGGCGATGCGGTGATGGCCGTGTTCGGCGTCCCGGTCTTGCACGAGGACGACGCGCTCCGCGGGGTGCGCGCCGCTGCCGAGATGCGGCAGGGAGTCACCGCTTTGAACGAGGAGCTCGAGCGTGACTACGGGACGACGCTCGAGGTCAGGATCGGCGTCGACACGGGTGAGGTTGTCACGGGTACCAAGGAGCGTCTCGCCACCGGCGATGCAGTCAACGTTGCAGCGAGACTCGAACAGGCCGCCTCGCCGAGCGAGGTTCTGCTCGGTGAAGAGACGTTTCGCCTCACCCGCGAAGGGGTCGAGGTCGAGCGGGTCGAGCCGCTCGACCTCAAGGGGAAGAGGGAGCCGGTGACTGCCTTCCGACTCGTCGCTGTCCTGCCGGATGCCCGCGTGACGGCTCGTCGAGCGGATGCTTCGATGGTAGGCCGGGAACGAGAGCTCGACCGGCTGCACGATGCGTTCTCCCAAGCGCTTCGCGACCGCTCCTGCCAGCTCTTCACGCTCCTCGGCGTGGCCGGAGTGGGGAAGTCGCGCCTCGCCCACGAGTTCCTGGCCGGGCTCGAGGACGCGACGGTCGTGCAGAGTCGCTGCCTGTCCTACGGGGAGGGGATCACGTACTGGCCGGTAGTTGGGGTTCTCAAGCAGCTGCTCGGTGTTGAGCCGCGAGCGCGACTCGTTGAACTGGGGGCGGACGAGCTCGCGGCCGAAACGATCCTCGGCGTACTCGGCGAGGCGGAAGCGGTCGGATCGACGGACGAGATCGCCTGGGCCGTGCGTAAGCTGCTCGAGGCGGCGGCCGCTGATCAGCCTCTGGTCGTCGTCATCGACGACGTCCACTGGGGCGAACCAGCGTTGCTCGACCTGATCGAGCACGTCGCGGATTTGAGCCGTGACGCCTCGATGCTGCTCCTCTGCATGGGACGGCCGGAGCTGTTGGACCGCAGGCCGGGTTGGGCGGGCGGCAAGCTGAACGCGACGACCGTGCTGCTGGAGCCCCTGGCGGCGTCTGAGACCGATCTCTTGATCGACAATCTGCTCGCAGGAGCACGAATGGAGACGGAGTTGCGCGCGCGGATCAGCGAGGCGGCCGAAGGCAACCCACTCTTCGTCGAGGAAATGATCACGCTGCTCCGTGAGTCTCCAGCGGGCGAGGTGGTCGTCCCTCCGACGATCCAGGCGCTGCTCGCCGCACGGCTCGACCAGCTCGACGCAGCCGAGCGCGGCGTGCTCGAGTGCGGCTCGGTGGAAGGCCGCGTATTCCACCAGGGCGCGGTGCACGCGCTGGCCCCGAACGAGCAGCAATTGAGCACCCGGCTGGCGGCGCTCGTACGGAAGGAGCTCGTGCGCCCGGATCGGACCCAGATCGCAGGCGAGAACGCGTTCCGATTCCGTCACCTTCTGATCAGGGACGCCGCGTACGACGCGTTGCCGAAGGCGATCCGGGCCGAGTTGCACGAGAGCTTCGCCGGCTGGCTCGAGGAACACGGCCGCGATCTCGTCGAGCTGGAAGAGATCCTTGGTTACCACCTCGAGCAGGCATACCGGTACCGCGGCGAGCTCGGGCCGCTAACCGATGAGGCAAGCGCCGTCGGCGCGCGAGCGGCGACGTATCTGGCCCTCGCCGGAGGCAAGGCCTATGGGCGTGGGGACGCGCCAGCAGCCGCCAATCTCTTTACGCGTGCGGCGGCCGCCTGTCCTGCAGGTGCGCGAACTCGCCTCGAGCTGCTCACAGAGCTCGGGCAGGCGCTCTTCGACGCAGGGAACTTCACGTCGGCCGAGGCTGCCCTGAACGAGGCGATCGAGACGGCGGAGGCCGCCGGCGACCTTGCCCTTGCCGCTCGGGCTCGCGTGTCACGCCTTGCCCTTGACACGCAGATCGATCCGGCTCTGGACATCAACCGGCTTCAACGCGAGGCAGAGGGGGCGATTGAACAGCTCGAGCAGGCCGGCGACGAGCTCGGGCTCGCGCGCGCCTGGCTGCTGATGGTCACGGTGAACAACCTCCATTGTCAAGTTGCCGAAATGGGCGAATGCGCCAAGAAGGCGCTCCGCTACGCCCGCAGTTGCGGCGCCACGCGCGAGGAGGCCGACAGCCTCTTCTGGCGGGCAGCCGCCGAGGTGTGGGGTCCGCTGCCCGCCGATGAGGGCCGGAGGCAATGCGAGCAGATCCTGGCCGACAGCCGCGGCCGTTTGCTCGTCGAGGCGGCCGGTCGAGCGGGCATCGCCTTCGCGGACGCATTGCAGGGCCGATTCGAGGATGCACGTGGGCAGGTCGCGGCCAGCCGGGCGATCTACAAGGACCTCGGCCAACAACTGGACTACGGAGCGACGTCGATCCTCGAGGGGGAGGTCGAGCTTCTGGCCGGTGACGCCGAGGCGGCCGAGCGAGTGCTCCGCGAAGGCTTTGAGCTCCTCGAGTCGATCGGCGAGACGGCTTACCTTTCGACGATCGCTTCTGGCCTGGCGGAGGCGATCTACCTGCAGAAGCGGTACGAGGAGGCCGAGCGCTTCAGCGAGGTTTCGGAGCAAACCGCTGCTCCCGGGGATCTGGCCTCGCAGGTCGGCTGGCGCAGGACCCGCGCGACGGTGCTGGCGCAGCGCGGTGAAGCAGAGCAGGCCGAAGATCTTGCGCGCGAGGCGGTCGACATTGCTCGAAGAACCGACCACTTGAACATGCAGGCGTCGGCCTTGCTTGCGTTCGCCGACGTCCTCGCCATCGAAGGTCGACCGGCGCAAGCGATTCCGATCATCGAAGAGGCGCGCGTGCTGTACGACCGCAAGGGCAACGTCGTGATGGCCGAGCAGGCACGCACCCTGCTTGCGGAACTAGGCGATGCGGTCGCGTCCGAGTCGTAGAAGGCAAACAGGTCATTAGGAGTCCCGGCTTGCTCTCGGTCGAGGGCGGACGTCTTCGGGGTCTTTCCCGCTCTTAGCGCTCGCGCGCTCGGGAGTCGTCGGGACCCCTGAGTAGCATGGGCAAGTTGGGTCTGAACCTGATTACCGGCCCGGCCAATGCCGGGAAGGTGGCGCTCCTGCTGCGCCGGTACGTCGACGCGCTGGCGCAGGAGCCGTATCTGATCGTGCCGAACCGGTCGGACGTCGAGGCTCGCGAGCGCGAGCTGCTCGCGCTCCAGCCGGCGCTGCTCGGCGGCTCGATCGTCACGTTCGACGACCTCTTCGCCCGGATCGCCCGTAGGGGTGGGGAGGCCCGTCCGGTGGCAACGGATGTGCAGCGTGCCCTGATCGTTCGCCGGGCGCTCGCAGGCCGGTCGCTCAACGGCCTCGGCCGTTCCGCGCGCTTCGGCGGCTTCGCCGACGCCCTGCTCACGGCGATCGGCGAGCTCGAGTCGGGCCTGCTCGACCCCAACGACCTCGACGGCGAGCTCGCCGCGCTCTACGCGGGCTATCGCGCCGAGCTCGACCGGCTCGGTCTCTGGGATCGCGACCTCCTCCGTCGCCGTGCGGCGGAACGAATCGCGTCCGAGCTCGACGCCTGGAGCGGCGAGCCCGTCTTCGCGTACGGCTTCGAGGATCTGACCGGCGCGGAGTGGGCGCTGCTTCAGGCGCTGGCCGGACGCGCCGAGGTCACGGTGTCGATGCCCTACGAACCGGGCAGGACGGCGTTTGCGTCGATCCGCCGGACGATGGAGGACCTGGCGAAGCTCGCCGACGGCCGGATCGAGGAGCTGCCGCCGAGCTTCGACCAGGTGGCCGAGCCCGCCCTCGCGCATCTCGAGCGCGCGCTCTTCGCAGAGTCAGTCCCAGAGGCGCCGCCGATCGACGGCGCGATCAGATTCTTCGAGAGCGCGGGCACGCGCGGCGCGCTCGAGCTCGTCGGGGAGGAGCTGCTCGCGCTCATCCGTTCCGGCGTCGCGCCGGAGCAGATCGGGCTCGTGTGTCCCTCCCTCGAGCGCTGGCAGGCGCCGATCGAAACCGCGCTCGGCACCCTCGGTGTGGCGTACGCCCTCGAGGCATACGCGCAGCTGAACAAGACCGCGTACGGCCAGGCCCTGCTGAGCTTGCTGCGTTTCGCCTGGCTCGGCGGAAGCAGGGCCAACCTCTATGCGTTCCTGCGCTCGCCGTACTCGGCGTTGAGCCGCCAGAACGTCGACTTTCTCGAGGGCCGACTCCGCGGTCGCGCCGTCGACGCTCCCGAGCGTGTGGAGGAGGAGACGATTCGCTTGCGCGACGGGCAGCCGCTGCCGGTGCTGGAGGCACTTCGCTCGGCGCCGACGCCGCTCGATGCCGTCGCCGGCCTCGCGGGCTCGATGCTTCGGGCTGCGTACGGGCTGGAGGCGCCGCCTGTCGGCGAGCTGTCGCGGCAGGACATCCGTGCTCACGACGCGGTCATGCGACTCCTCGCAGAGCTGCGAGGCTGGAGCCGGCTCGACGGCACGCTGTCGCCCGAGGAGGTCGTCGCGGCGCTCGACCGTGCGGAGGTTCGCCGCTCGTCCACCGGCGAGCCGGGACGTATCTCGGTGCTCGATCTCCCGCGCGCGCGGACACGGCGGTTCCGGATCGTGTTCCTGCTCGGGTTGGAGGAAGGAAGCCTTCCGCGCCGCGGCCACGAGTCTCCCTTCCTCGGCGACGACACGCGGCGTGACCTCGACGAGCGCTCGCGCGCACGGCTCGCCCGTCCGGACCAGGTCGCGCGCGATCGCTACCTGTTCTACACGGCGTGCACGCGCGCGACGCGGCGCGTCTATCTCGTTCGCGAGGCTGCGAGCGACGACGGGAACCCGCGCGAAGCGAGCCCGTTCTGGGACGAGGTGCAGGCGCTCTTTCCGCGCGACGACATCGTGCGCTGGACTCGCCGCCGTCCGCTGTCCGAGCTGACGTGGTCGCTCGAGACCGCTCCGAGCGAGCGCGAGCGCCTGCGCGCGCTCGCGCTCCGGGCCGCGGACGATCGTTGGGCCGCGGAAGCGATCGCCTCCGCAAACGGATGGGAGCGGCGGCTGAGACGCGCACTCCACGCCTTCGAGCGTCCGACGCGTCTCACGCACCCGCAGGTGCTCGCGGAGCTGCGGTCGAAGACGACGTTCGGCGTCACCGAGCTCGAGCGCTTCGCCGACTGCTCGTCGATCTGGTTCCTCGAGCGGCTGATCGACCCGAAGTCGATCGACGCTCGGGTGG
Organism: Gaiellaceae bacterium; assembly: GCA_036394855.1. Lineage (GTDB taxonomy): Bacteria > Actinomycetota > Thermoleophilia > Gaiellales > Gaiellaceae > 3-1-20CM-4-69-9. Next base: position 7,016 of record DASWEF010000094.1, read on the forward strand.
ATGCACGCCTTCGCGGCTCGATCGCCCACCAGGTCCTGTTCCGCTTCTACTCGCGGCTGCCCAAGGAGCTCGGGACCGAGCGCGTCGAGCCCGACCGCGTCGACGACGCAGTTGCGTTCCTTCGCCGCTGTCTCGACGAGGCGGTCGAGGGTGTCCGGATGGAGCTCACGGAGATCCAGCAGCGCGAGCTCCGGTATGGGCTCTGGCGCGACCTCGAGGCGTTCGTGCGGGAGGATGCGGCTGCCGAGGCGCCGCTCGTCCCCCGCCGGTTCGAGGTTCTGTTCGGCTCGGAGCGCGCCGCGCCCGAGCTTCAGCGCGGGCTCCAGCTCGCGGAGGGAATTACGCTCTCGGGCAAGATCGACCGCATCGACGTCGACCCGTTCAGCACGCGCGGGATCGTGCAGGACTACAAGGCGGGCAAGCATGCACACTCTGCCGCGCAGATCGAGTCGGAGAAGAAGCTCCAGATCCCGCTCTACATGCTCGTGCTGCGCGACCTCGTCGGGATCGAGCCGCTGGGCGGCGTCTACCGGCCGCTCGCGGGCGAGCGCAAGGCGCGCGGCCTCCTCCGTACCGAGGCGCGTGAGGACGGCGTTCCCGGGTTTGCGAAGAACGACTACCTCGACGAGGAGGCGTTCTGGAGCCAGGTCGAGCGCGCGCGCGAGCTCGCGGTGGGAATCGTGGAACGCATGCGCGAGGGCGACGTTGTGCACGACCCGAAGGGCGGCTCCTGCCCGAGCTGGTGCGAGCTCTGGCCGATGTGCCGCGTGCGGAGAGCATGAATCTCAACCCGGAACAGCGACGAGCGGTCGAGGCGCGCGGGCTCGTGTTCGTCTCGGCGGGCGCCGGCACGGGGAAGACGCGCGTGCTCGTGGAGCGCTTCGCGCGCGCCGTCTGCGACGAGGGCATCGACGTCGAGTCGATCCTCGTCATCACGTACACCGAGAAGGCGGCCGGCGAGTTGCGCAGCCGGATCCGTGCGTGCCTGGTCGAGCGCGAGCGTCCCGAGCTCGCGCGTGCACTCGACGGCGCGTGGATCTCGACGATCCACGGCTTCTGTCACCGGCTGCTGCGTTCTCACCCCTTCGCGGCCGGTGTCGACCCGCGCTTCCGCGTTCTCGACGAGAGCCAGGGTCGCGTGCTGCGCGGAGAGGCGTTCGAGGCTGCGCTGACCGCCTTCTGCGCCGGCGACGATCCCGACCGCCTACGCCTGCTCGCGGTGTACGGCGCGACCGGCTTGCGCCGGATGCTGACCGGCGTGTACGAGACGCTGCGCTCGGCCGGTCGGGACCTCGTCCTCGAGCTCGGCGAGCGCCCGAGCCTCGACGCGCGAGCCGACGAGTTCCGCGACGCGGCACGCTGTCTCGCGGAGGACGGCGGCGCCGGGGATGCCGCCCGCGAGACGGCCGCGCAGGCACTTGCCCTCCTCGAGACGGACGCGCGGGCGGATCGTCTCTTCGACCTCGCGGATCTTCGCCTTCGCGGCGAGCGCGCTGCGACGTACGAGGAGGCCCGCCGTTCGCTCGAGCAGGCGGCGCTCGACGAGCTCGCTGCGGCCGACCGCGACCTCCTCCAGGAGCTGCTCACCGGCTTCGCGGCCGAGTACCAGGAGGGCAAGGACCGCGAATCGGCGCTCGACTTCGAGGACCTCCAGCTGCGGGCACGCGACCTCCTCCGCGACGACGAGGCCATCCGCGAACGCGAGCAGCTGCGCTTCCGGTCGATCATGGTCGACGAGTTCCAGGACACGAACCGACTCCAGTGCGAGCTGATCGATCTCATCTCCGGCGGGCTGGGTGACTGCGAGAAATTCTTCGTCGGCGACGAGTTCCAGTCCATCTACGGCTTCCGCCACGCGGACGTCCAGGTCTTCCGCGAGCGCCGCGCGGCCGCCGCCGAGGGTGTCCTACCCCTGACGATGAACTACCGCTCGCGGCCGGAGGTTCTGGCGGTCGTCAACCACCTCTTCGGCGGCGACTTCGGCGACGAGTTCCAGCCGCTGACCGCGTCGGGCGAGTTCCCCGACCCGGTCTTCGGCCCGCCCGTCGAGCTGCTCGTCACCGACAAGTCGTCCTATTCCAACACCGATGTTCACTGGCGGCGCGGCGAGGCACGGGCGATCGCACGGCGCATCCGGGAGCTCATCGACGCCGGCGACGCGACCCCGAGCGAGATCGTGCTCCTGTTCGCCGCGGGAACCGACGCCGAGTGGTACGAGGAGGAGCTGCGAGCGCTCGGCGTCACGACCTACCGCGGAACGGGCCGCGGCTACTTCGGCCAACAACAGGTCGTCGACCTGCTCTCGTACCTCCGGCTGCTGCACAACCGGTACGACGACGAGGCCCTCGTCAGCGTGCTCGCCTCGCCCCTCGTCGGGGTCTCGAACGACGCTCTCGTGCTGCTGCGGCGGGCCGCTCCGAAACGACCGCTCTTCGTTGCGCTGGAGCGCGAGCTGCCGGACTCCCTGCCCGAGCGCGACGTCCAGCTCTTGCGCGCCTTCCGCCAACGCTACGACCGGCTGACGGCCGCGTCTGCGCGGCTCTCCCTCGAGCGGCTCTGCGAACGAGTCCTGTCGGAGCACGACTACGACCTCGCGGTCCTCGCCCGCTGGGACGGCCGTCGCCGCTACGCGAACCTGCGCAAGCTCGCGCGCCTCGCGCGCTCTTACGAGCAGCTGCGGGGGCCGGACGTCGAGGGGTTCGTTCGCTTCGTTCGCGACCAGGAGGCCGTCGGCGCGCGCGAGCTCGAGGCGGTTGCAGAGGAAGAGGGCGGCGATGCGGTCCGCCTGCTCACGATTCACGCCGCGAAGGGTCTCGAGTTCAAGGTCGTTGTGGTGGCGGACGCGGGACGCGACAGAGCGCCGCCCGCCTCGGACGAGATCCTCGCTCTGTCCGACGGACGTTTCGGCTTCCGCGTCGCCGACCCGATCACGAGCGAGCGTCGAGGCGCCTACGCGTACCAGGCGGTGAAGGAGGCGCAGAGAGCGGAGGAGCGTGCCGAGCGGCTTCGCCTCTACTACGTGGCGATGACCCGCGCCAAGGACCGGCTGATCGTTTCCGGTTCCATCGAGCCGGGGCGTGCGGCGGACGAAGGCACGCCGATCGGCTGGGTACTCGGCCGCCTCGACGCGCGGGAGGAGATCGACCGCGCGAGCCGCGACCCGATCGAGCTGGAACGCGAGGGCGCGCGCGTGATCCTGCGCGTCGACCGGTACGCGGAGCCGGCGGAGCCGGCCGTCGAGGCCGGACCGCAGGAAGTGCAGCTCGCGCTGTTCGACGAGGGCGGCGGCGGCGCCCTGCCGGTGCTCGTCCCGGCGTTGCCGGCCCTCGCCGAAGTTCCGACGCCGCCCCTGCATCGTGTGCGCCGTCTCTCCTTCAGCGCGCTCGCGCTGTTCGAACGCTGCTCCTATCGCTACTACGCGGAACGTGTCGTGGGAATGCGCGCGACCGACGAGCGTGCAGCCGCACCCGGGACGCCGGGCCTGGCGGCGACCGAGATCGGCGACGCCGTCCACCGCCTGCTGGAGCTCGTCAACCTGAAGGAGCCACTGCCGCCCAAGGATCTCGTCGCGCTCGTCCGCGGTTGGTATCCGAGCGTCACCGACGAAGAGGTGGAGCGGATCGCCACCTTCGTGCGCTCGTACTGCGACTCCGAGCTCGCGCGTCGGGTCGCCACTCTGGCGGGCGCCCGTCCGGAGCGCCCCTTTGCGTTCGAGCACGACGGCGTACTTCTCCACGGCCGGCTCGACGTGCTCCAGCTCGAGGGTGACCGAGCGGTCGTCGTCGACTACAAGACGAACTCGCTCGAGGAAGGCACTCCCGAGGAGATCGTCGAAGGCGACTACCACCTCCAGCGGCTCGTGTACGCACTTGCCTGCTTCCGCGCGGGCGCGCAGGAGGTGGAGGTCGTCTACCACTTCCTCGAACGCCCCGACGCAGTGGTGGCAACGGTCTTCCGTCCCGAGCAGCTCCCGGAGCTCGAGGGCGAGCTCAGCGAGGCGATCGCCCGCATCAACGCCGGAGATTTCCGCCCGACGCCGGACGACTTCATCTGCGCCGGCTGCCCTGCGCTCGACGTGGTCTGCGCCGGCCCGCGGCTGCGCAGCGCGTCGTACGCCGAGCATGCGCTCGCTACCGTCCCATAGTGCCCCTACCAGTAATACTTGCCGGCCTCTGGCTTGGTGCTCGCGACCCAGAAACTCGGCAGCATCACTGGCAGGGGCACTAGTTGCCCCGCAGCTATCTCCAAGAGGCGCGCCGGCGCGTCGGCCCGAAGCGCGCGCGCATCCGGCCGATCATCGAACGCCTTGCCGCGGCGCACCCCGACGCCACGATCGCCCTCAAGTCGCGGTCGGATCTCGAGTTGCTCGTCGCGGTGATGCTCTCCGCGCAAACCACGGACGTCAACGTGAACCGCGTCACCGAGAAGCTGTTCGAGAAGTACCGCCGCCCGGAGGACTATCTCGCCGTTCCGCCGGAAGAGCTCGAGCGCGACATCTTCGCCACCGGCTTCTTCCGCCAGAAGGCGAAGTCGCTGCGCGGGACGATGAAGATGCTGCTCGAGGAGTTCGACGGCCAGGTTCCGAACAGGCTCGAGGAGCTCATCCGGCTTCCGGGCGTTGCGCGCAAGACCGCCAACGTCGTCGCTGCCGAGCTCGGCGAGCCTCAGGGAATCGTCGTCGACACGCACGTCCGCCGGCTCGCGCAGCGTCTCGGGCTGACGCGCCACGAGGATCCGGTGAAGATCGAGCGCGATCTCATCCGGCTCGTCCCGCGCGAGGACTGGGGCCGCTTCCCGCATCTCCTGATCTGGCACGGGCGACGCGTGTGCATCGCGCGCCTGCCGCGCTGCGAGGACTGCGTCGTCAACGACCTCTGTCCGTCCTCTCGTGTGGCGGCTGATCATGGTCCTTCTATTCGGAGGTCTCCAAGTGATGTGGATTAGACGGTTGTGCGGGCGAAGCCCGCACAACCTTTCTGCGGCGTCGACGAGTCGACGCCTTGGCTGAGCTCCAGCCGACTCGCGCCCATTCGAGCTCGTCGCGGACGTGTACGAGCGTGCGCGTCCCGAATACCCGCAGGACGCTGTCGACTGGATCGCGCAGGAGCTCGGGCTCCACGCCGGACGGACCGTGCTCGACGTCGGCGCAGGGACGGGAAAGCTGACGCGCGCTCTCGTCGAGACGGGCGCACGCGTGATCGCGGTCGAGCCCGGGGAGGCAATGCTCGGACAGCTCAGACACGCAGTCCCGCGAGCCGAGGCGCTGCTCGGCGCGGCCGAGAACATTCCGCTGGCAGACGACAGCGTCGACGCCCTCACCGTTGGTCAGGCATTTCACTGGTTCCGTCACGACGAGGCTCTCCCGGAACTGCACCGGGTGCTGCGCACCGGCGGCGGCATCGCCCTTGTCTGGAACTGGCGGGATCAGGACCAACCCTTGCAGCGAGAGGTGAACGAGCTGGTCGCGCGGTTCGTTCCGCCCGGGCGTCCGCATGGCCGCGCCTGGGTGCGGCCGCTCGAAGCCAGTCCACTCTTCGGGCCGATCGAGCAGCGGACCTTTCGCTTCGAGCAGCGGCTGGACGCGGACGGGCTCGCGGAGCGGATCGGTTCGATCAGCTTCGTCGTGTCCAGCCCGGCCGAGCGCCGGTCTCAGCTCGACCAGCAGCTTCGTGAGCTCGTCGCCGCGCGCGGCGGGAGAGTGCGGCTCGACTACGTCACCGAGGTGTACGTGGCGCGCGCCAGCTAGACGCGGGCGGCTGTCGGTGCAATCATCGCCCCGCCGTCAACTGAGGAGGGTCTCATGAGGAAGGGTCTGGTCCTCTTTATCGCCGCGCTCGGGCTGACGCTGGCGCCGGGAGCTGCCGCGGACGTCGCCCATGTGGGCTATCCGAGCTCGATGGCTTCGACGGGCGACTCGATCACGCGCGCTTTCAACACCTGCGCCTTTCCCTTCATCGACTGCCCGCACAACTCGTGGTCCACAGGATCCAGCAGCGTGGTGAACAGCCACTACCGACGCATCCTCGCCGCGAACCCCGCCGTCAGCGGTCGGAACTACAACGACGCGAAGACCGGCGCCCGTATGAACGCGCTCAACGGGCAGGTGACGACGGTCGTCTCGCGGGGCGTCGAGTACGTCACGATCCTCATGGGCGCCAACGACGTCTGCACGTCGAGCGTTTCCACCATGACGCCGACCTCGACGCTCGAGGCCCAGCTTCAGACCGCGTTGCAGACGCTGAGCTCAGGTCTGCCGAACGCGCGCATCTTCGTCGTCAGCATCCCGAACGTGTACCACCTGTGGGAAATCCTGCACACCAACCTCAACGCCGTCCTGACCTGGACGATCGGCGGGATCTGCCAGTCGCTCCTCGCGAACCCCATGTCCACGGCGCCGGCGGACGTTCAGCGCCGGCAGCAGGTCTACGACCGGACGGTGGCGGACAACGAAGCCATCGCGCGCGCGTGCGCACGTTTCATTCACTGCCGCTTCGACAGCAACGCCGCGTTCAATCTCCAGTTCGTTCCGTCGGACGTCTCGACGCGCGACTACTTCCATCCGTCGGTCGCGGGGCAGGCCAAGGCAGCCGCCGTGACCTGGGCCGCGACGTTCGACTTTCGAGACCAGACGGCACCCGCGTCGACCGCGACGGTCGCCGCGAATTCCGGCGGCGGGACGGACGTGACGCTCTCCGCAACTGACGACGTCGGGGTTGCGGGAATCGAATATTCGCTCGACGGTGGCCCGTACCAGCGCTATGCGGAGACGTTCACCGTCCCCGCCGGGACCAACGTGACGTTCCGAGCCGTCGACGTGAACGGCAACGTGGAGGCGACGCAGACGATCTAAGCCGGCCGCGGAGTGAGGGCCACGAGCAGGCCGCCGTCTTCGTCGTAGCCGGGGAAGAAGTCGGCCGTGACCGGCTTCTGCTGACCCGCGCGAGTGCGTAACTCGAGCTTCTCGCCGAGCCGCCGCACGCCCCATTCGAGCGCGATCTTCGCCGGGTTCTTCTCTGCCTCGAAACCGCTGAGTCCCAGCCGGTCGACGACGTTCGACCCGATCAGCTCCTGCTCTCGATAGCCGACGAGCTCGAAGACGCCGCGTCCCGCGGCGAGAATCCGAGCCTCCTGATCGCAGACGACGAAGCCGGTATTCGGGGCCGGGTAGTAGTCGTCCATCAGCTCGAACAGGAAGCCGAACCCGCAGCGCCCGCAGGCGACCGGCACGTTGTCGAGCTCCTGCAACCCGTCGTGGTCGACCGAGCGCTGCTTGCAGTTGGGGCAGATGAA
>DASWEF010000095.1:0-10986 GCA_036394855.1 Gaiellaceae bacterium
TCGAGCTCCGCCACGTAGGCGGCCGTCTCCTCGTCCGACGCGACAGCCTCGCTCACCTGCTCGCTATAGCGCTCCGTCGCCTCCTCGAGCTCGTCGGTGTCGATCGTCGTTCCGAGGATGTCGCCCAGACGCTGGCACAGCGCGAGCGCCGCCCGCGGGCTCGGGGCGAGGGAGACGTAGTGAGGAACGGCGGCCCACAGGCTGACGGAGGGGAGGTCGGCCCGGTTGCAAGCGTCGTGAAGGATCCCGACGATGCCCGTCGGTCCCTCGTAGCGTGAGCGTTGGAGCCCGAGCCGCTCGATCAGCTCAGGATCGGTTGCGCCGCCGGTGACGGGCGAAGGGCGCGTATGCGGAACGTCGGCGAGCAGCGATCCAAGCGTGATCACCAGCTCGACGCCGAGCTCGCGCGCGAGCGCGACGATCATTCCCGTGAACGCGCGCCAGCGGAGATTCGGCTCGATCCCGAGCAGGAGCACCGCATCTCGTTCCAGGCCCGGGATCGGGGAGTGGTAGAACGCGTTCTCGGGCCAGTCGATCTTTCGCGTCCGGCCTTCGACGAGCGTGACGTGCGGACGGGTTGCCTGAAAGTCGAAGAATCCCTCCGGTTCGATCTCTGCGAAACGCTCGGCTTCCCAGGTCTTGGCGAGGTATCCGCCTGCGAGCGACGCTCCCTGGCCGCCGTCGTTCCAGCCACGAAATGCGGAGATCAGGACCGGCGCACGCAGCGTCGGCCGGGCGACGATTCGGAGTTCCTCAGCGATCGACCAAGTCTACGTTCGGTCGCCAGAAAAGCGTCGCCAGGGCCACCGTCCCCAGCCAGACCGTCGCCCCGAGGATGACGTGTGTGAGGACCAATCCCCACGGCAGCTGGGTGCGCCACTGCAGCTCGCCGAGCCCCATCTGGGCGAGCAAGAGGGCGAACACTCCGACGGCGAGCATGAAGAGACGCGGCGAGCGGTCACGCCGCGCGCCGAGGTATCCGAGGCTGAACAGGAACGTGCACAGGAAGATCGCGACGACGGCGCCGTGCACATAGACGACCGGCTCCAGCCTGCCGAGCCGATCGATGTCCTCGGCCTTCCCACCGCCCGAGTGCGGGCCCGCGGCAGTCGCGAACGAGCCACTGACGATGAGCGCGAAGCAGGCAATCACGAACGCGAGACCGAGCCGGCGAAGCTCGAGCGGGACGAGTGGCTCCGTGCGTCCGACGATCGTGGACCGCACCTCGAGGACGAGAACCGTCGCGCAGCCGAGAAGCGCGATCGAGAGCAGCAGATGCAGCATCACGATCGGCCAGCGCAGGTCGCTCGCCACCGCGAGCAGTCCGATGGGAGCCTGGAGGAGGGTGCCGAGAAACACAACGAGCGTGAGCTGAACGGACCAGCGCGGGAGGGCCGGGGTACGCCGGGCGGCAAGCCACACGACGAGCGCCACCGCGATCGTGACGCCTCCGAAGAGACGGTTCCCGAACTCGATGTATGCGTGTCCATCCTTCGCGGGCAGCGGATGCCCTTCCTCGCAGCCCGGCCAGTGGCGACAGCCGAGACCGGAGTCGGTGAGCCGCACGGCCGCGCCGGTACCGACGATCAGCCAGAGCGCGCCTAGCTGCGCGAGCGCGAGCGGAAAGAACTGGGCGGGTGTGAAGACGAGTGCGCGCAACCGCGCGAACGCCGTCGGGTACGCGTTCACGGCGCCGAGTCTAGTTGGGCCAGTTAGAGCGGATCGAGGATCGACGGGTAGCCGTCGGCGCCGTCGAACGGCGTCGGTCGCGAGCCGAGGAACAGAGGGCGGTCGGCCGCGTTCAGCAGCACCGGCATCATGTCCGGCCCGCGCAGGTGGCCGAAGATCCCTTCCGCGCACGTCGACTCGCCGAACTCGCGCACGCGATCCGCGCGGACGCCCGGACCCGCGACGACGAACGGCACCGGATCGCCCGAGTGGATCACGTCCGGATACGCGGGCGTCGCGTGGTCGCCCGTGAGGCAGACGATCGCACGGTCGACCGGCAGACCGTCGAGAGCTCCGTCGAGCGTCTCGATCATCGTCTGCTTCTTTCGCGGGTCCTTCGTGTGGCCGGCGGCGTCGGCGCTCTTGACGTGGCAGAAGACGAACGTCTCACCGGCGTCGAGCCGGTCGCGTGCGAGCTCGACGCGGGCGCGGAGGTCGCCCGCAGGATCATCGGTCTCAGGCTCGTCACGGGGCTCGAGTCCGACCGCACGTCCGAGCCCGCGCAGGAACGCCGATCCGGCCGCGAACGTCCCGCGCAATCCGTGCCGCTGCTCGAACGTCGGGACGTCGTGCGGACGCCCCCACCACTTGAGCGTGATCACGTTGAAGCGCTCACCTTCGAGCCGGCGCATCACCTCGCGACTCCACTCCTCCGCCGCGCGCGCCGTCCGCTCCGCGCCGGGCGCCAACGCCTGCGGCCGCAGCACGGGATGGCGGTCGCGGAAGAACGCATCGGTGTCCGTCACCCGCTCGTCCGCGCCGCCTGAGATCCGGAGAACAGCCTCACCGCGCCAGACGTGGGACAGGGAGAAGGTCAGGCCGTCGATCGTGATTCCGTCGCACGCAGCGACGAGACGCCCCGCGTCTTCCGCGTCGCGCTCGGGGTCCGGCCGCCCGGTCAGCCACCAGCCGTCGTCCCGACGCTCGGCCGGACGAAGCGCCGCGTACGCGAACACGTGCTCGGCGCTCGCGTCCTGGCCGCGCCCGAGCGCTTCGAACACGGCGCGTCCCGGAAACTCGTCGGGGCGATAGCCGAGCATCGACCAGTGCGCGACCTCGCTCGACGGTGCGCGTCCTGGGCCGATCGCATACAGGACGCCGCACGACCCCGACGTGCAAAGCCGGTCGAGATTCGGCGTCGCGGCAGCCTCGAGGCCGGTCAGCCCGCCCAGCGTGTCGTGCGCACGGTCGGCAAGACCATCGAGCAGCAGAACGACGATCGGATGCAACTCAGACCGTGACTCTGCTCAGCGAGTGGATCACGCGTGCCACTCCGGGCGGCACGAGCGCTTCCCAATCCCCACCGGTGCGCAGCGCCGCGCGGACGTCGACGCCGGAGATCTCCTTGTCGGCTCCTTCATCCAGCACCACGACCTCGTAGCGCGCCTCGCGCATCCGGTCGAGCTTCGTTCCGCCCCACTCGGAAAAGAGCCGGAGATATTGAGTCGCTCCCGGCGGCACGTACGCGGGCCACAACTCCGGCTCGTTGACGGGAAACGGGATCACATGCGCGCGAATCCCTTCGTCGTCGGCGACGGCCTCGATCATCAACAGCCGCTCGACGTACGTGAAGGGGTTCGACTCCGGGAGATGGCGGAGCGGGTCGCTCTGCTCCTCCTTGATCCGCGTCGGATCGGGATTCGTGATCCCGACGAAGACCTCGTCGGACTGCGCCGCGGCCCCGCGCAGGTACTCCAGGTGCCCGTTGTGGAAGGGCTGGAAGCGCCCGTGGATCATCCCGAAGTGGTTCATGCCGTAGTGTCGATTCAAGCGCATCGGAGAGCGGCGCCGACGGAGACGCGGGCAAAGCCCGGGCGTCCTGTAGCTGACATCGCAAGCGATGTCAGTGGACGATGACTCCGGCGCCCTCCTCCACGCGGCCGATCCTGCGGATGAACAGGCGCCGCGCGGCGAACTCGGCCTCGAGCGCCGCGCCCCGCTCGGCCGGCAGCGAGATGAGCAGACCGCCGGCCGTCTGCGGGTCGTAGCCGAGCGCGTCGAGCGCCTCGGGGAGACCGTTCGTGGTGACATTTGCGGCGGCGAAATCGCGGTTGCGCGGATCGCCGCTCGTGCGCACGCCCTTTCGCGCGAGGTCGAGCGCTCCGTCGATTGCGGGGAAGCGCTCGGACTCCAGCCCGATGCAGACGCCGCTCCGATCCGCCACCTCGTGCGCATGACCGAAGAGACCGAAGCCCGTCACGTCCGTGACCGCGTTCGGCTCGAGCGGCCGCAAGACGTCGGCCACATCCTTGTTCAGCGTCTTCATCCAGCGGATCGCCCGCTCGAGCTGCATCGGTCCCGCCAGACCCTTCTTGTAGCCCGTCATGATCAGACCAGTCCCGAGCGGCTTCGTCAGGAAGAGCGCATCGCCCGGCCGGGCCCCGTTCTTCGGCCAGATGCCGTCAGGGCGCACCGTGCCGACGACGGCGAGCCCGTACTTCGGCTCGGCGTCGCGGATGGTGTGACCTCCTGCGAGCAGTCCGCCCGCGGCGCGCACCTGCGCGTCGGCGGCGGCGAAGATCTCGGCCAGCATCTCGACCGGGAGCTCCTCCGGGAAGGCCGCGATGGAGAGGGCGAGCAACGGGACGCCGCCCATCGCGAAGACATCGTTGAGTGCGTTCGTCGCGGCGATCGCGCCGTAGTCGCCCGGATCGTCGACGACGGGCGGAAAGAAGTCGAGGGTGAAGATCAGCGCGCGCTCGTCGTCCAGCCGGTAGACGGCAGCATCGTCGGCGGGCGCGAGGCCGACGAGAAGGTTCTCGGCCTCAACGGGAACGAAGCCGGCCAGGAGTTGCTCGAGGCGCGCAGCCGAGTACTTGGCGGCGCAGCCTCCGCACGACGCTAGGTCTGTGAGCTTCACGCGCCCCGTCCCGATGTCCAAAACAGCTCCTCCTCGACGTTGAACCGCGAAGGGTAGGGATCTCCACCGATTTCGTCTACAGACTGCCGTCGGTTCAAGTTGTTACGACGATCCCGCGCCGTGTATTCCCGCAAAAAAGGCGGCGACGCCAAAGAGCGCGCCGCCGCCGTTCAGGGGAGAGGAGGAGCCTTGACGGTTCCCCCAAGCGCCCAGTTCTGCATGTGTGCCATGTCACCTTCCGACTTGCAAAGATGGCTCATGGAGCGGGCTGCGCTCGTGACCGGAGGCTCCTCTGGTATCGGACTGGCGATCGCGCGCATGCTTCGCGAACAGGGATTCGGGCTGACGCTTGCCGCGAGGACGCCCGCCAAGCTCGAGGCTGTGGCGAAAGAGATCGGCGCTCTCGCCGTCGCCGCGGATGTGGCCGACGAGGACGACTGCCGGCGGGTCGTCGCCGAGCACAGCGACCGGTACGGGCGGCTCGACGTGCTCGTGAACTCCGCGGGAGTCGGGTTCGCCGGAGCGGTCGACGACCTGCCCACGAAACGTCTCGATCTCCAGCTCGACGTCAACCTGCGCGGCCTGATGCTGGTAACGGCTGCGGCGCTGCCGCTCCTGCGCGAGGCACGCGGGCTGATCGTGAATCTCGCGTCGATCGCTGGGACGGTCCCCTCTCCGTTCCTACCGGTCTACGGTGCGGCGAAGGCCGGGGTGATCGCATTCACGAACACGCTCAACCGCGCCGAGCAAGAGCACGGCGTGCGTGCCACAGCACTCAGTCCCGGCTTCGTCGCGACGCCGATGACGGAGTGGAACGAGCTCCCGCCTGAGGAGATGATCCAGCCGGAAGACTGCGCCGAGATCGTGCGGCTACTGCTACGTCTCAGCCCGCGCGCCCGCATCCCGCACGTCGTGATCGAGCGCGTGGCCGCTGAGTGACCGGGTGCCTAAGACCGGCGGCCACGGAAGGCTTTGCCGCGGCGTAGACCGTCCTACAACCTTGAGCTCGAAGGCCGGAGGGTAGAGCAGGCGAAGCCGCGCTACCCGGAGGCCGAACTCACGCGGGCGGGGACGCGGAGCGCCACCGCCCGCGGACCAACTCCCATTCGCCGACCGCGAGCCCGTGAGAGTGCGCGGGCTCGGCCCGCGCCCGTTTACCGCGAAGCGGCGTCCCAATTCAATCGAGAAAGGCGCTAAGCGCCTTTCTCGATTGGCACGTCGACGAGGTTGCCCCACTCGGTCCAGGAGCCGTCGTAGTTGCGGACGTCCTCGTAACCGAGTAGCTCGCGCAGGACGAACCACGTATGCGCGCTGCGCTCGCCGATTCGGCAATACGCGGTCACGGACTTGTCGTCGGTCACGCCCTTGCCGCCGTAGAGCTCACGGAGCTCGTCGGCACTCTTGAACGTGCCGTCGTCGCGGACCGCCTGAGCCCAGGGAATCGACGCCGCGGTCGGGATGTGGCCTGCCCGCTGCGCGCCTTCCTGCTCGTAGCCGGGCGGCGCGATCAGATCGCCTGAGTATTCCTGTGGGCTGCGGACGTCGACGAGCGCCTTGTCCTCGTCGCCGATGGCGTCGCGGACGGCGTCGCGATAGATGCGAATCGACTCGTCGCGATCCTGCGCGCTGTACGAGGCCTGCTGCACCTGCGGCGCGTCGGTCGTGAGCTCGCGATTCTCGTCGATCCACTTCTGACGCCCACCGTCGAGGATGCGCACGTCCTCGTGTCCGTAGATCTTCAGGTACCAGTAGGCGTACGCGGCGAACCAGTTGTTCTTGTCGCCGTAGACGACGAGGGCCGTGTCGTTCGAGATCCCGAGCGAGCCCATCAAGCGCTCGAACTCGTCTTTCTCGACTAGGTCGCGCTCGACGGGATCCTGAAGGTCCTCGCGCCAGTGCAGCTTGACCGCGCCGGAGATGTGCCCCTCTTCGTAGAGATCCGGATTCTCGTCAACCTCTGCGACGACGAGGTTCGAGTCGTTTAGGCGCTCGGCAACCCAGTCGGTCGTGACGAGCACCGGCTTCGCGTAGCCGTTCTCAGCCATCTGCTCCTCCTAATACTTTCCCTTTTGAAGTGGCGAGATTATCTCACAGCGCGGACACGCTGGACAACTTCTGACGCTAGAGCTCGCCCGGTGTCCGGATGATCTTCCAGACCATGTAGGTGCCGAGTACGAAAGCGCAGCAGAAGCCGGCGAACGCGAACCAGCGCAGATCGTGCACCCGCGCCAGCAACGCAGAGGCGATCAGGAGCGACGCGACGATCACCGCCCCGCCGACGCGATTGGCCGTCGAACGGAGCGCGTGCTCGAAATCGGAGAGATCGGTGGGCGCCACACCCACCTTGAAGGTCCCGGTCTCCAGCTTGCTCACGAGCTGGCCTGCGCGCCGCGGCATACGTCCGAGCGGTTCCAGCTGTGTGTAGAGCCACGCGAAGAGCTGGTTGGGCTCGAGCCGCCGCTCGCCCTCCCTCAGCATCACCTCGAGCGAGTCCTGCTCGAGCAGTGCGATCGGATCCAGCTCCGGATGAAGGACGCGCGCGATCGAGTCGGCCTGCGCGAGCGTCTTTCCCACGAGCGCAAAGCTCGTCGGCAGGCTGATGCCGTACTCGAAGGAGATGCGTTGCAGGTCGGCGAGAGCCTCGCCGGCCCGGATTCCGGAGAGCGGCCGCCAGTGATAGCGCGGCAGCTTCCGCCGGAGCTCCTGGATGAAGCCCGGCTCGTCGGAGCCGAGGCTCGCGCGCGAGAGGCCGAGGATGAGGTCGGCGACGTCATCCGCACGGTTCTGCGCAACGGCGAGCAGCAGGAGCGCGAGGTTCCGCCGTGTGTCGTCGTCGAGCCGGCCGAGGAGACCGAAGTCGACGAGGGCGAGCCGTCCATCGCTGGTGAGGAGAACATTGCCGCGGTGGGGATCGGCGTGGTAGACGCCCTCGACGGTTACCTGGTACACGTACGCGCGGAAGAACTCCCGCGCGAGCTCCGCGGCCCGCTCGGCGGCGAGCCCGTGGTCGGCGTCGACCTTGCGCCCCTCGATCCGCTCCAGCACCAGCACCTTGTCGGTGACGTACGGCCTGACCACTTGCGGGACGACGAGATCCTCGTAGTCAACGAGAACGCGAGCCACGAGCTCTGTGTTGTTCGCCTCCTCCACGAAGTCCAGCTCGGCGCGGAGGTGGACCTCGAGCTCGTCTGCGAGCGCTCGCGCCTGCAGGAGCTGTGCGCGCTCGGAGCGCCGCTCGAGCAGCTCCGCCGTCGCGCGAAGGAGCTCGAGATCGATCTGGACCTGATCCTCGATCCCGGGGCGGCGCACCTTCACGATCACCTCCCGTCCGCTGCGGAGCAGAGCGGTGTGGATCTGGGCGATCGAGGCCGTGGCCAGGGGCTCCGGATCAACGCGCACGAAGACATCGGCGGGAAGCTCCTCGCCGATCAGCCGCTGGATTTGGTCGAACGGGACCGGCGGGACCTCGTCGACGAGCTTCCCGAGCTCCTCGATGTAGACATCCGGGAGCAGATCGGGGCGCGACGACAGGAGCTGGCCGAGCTTGATGTACGTCGTGCCGAGCTCCTCGAGCGCGTGACGGAACTCCTGCGCGCCCTCTCGGGTCGCGGGCCGATTCCCCCACACGCCGAGCTCGCGCAGCACGCGCAGCAAGCCCCCGCGCCGCGCGACCCGGCCCACGTACAACGCACGCCTGATGCGTTCCATCCGGGCGCCCATCAGAGATGGCTCATTTCGGGGTCTGGCGGGAGGTCATCCAAGAAATGGGGTTGGCACGGACGCACGCGCGGAGCCCGTGCGTCCTCTCTGCAGCGCCGCGAGTCGACGCCTTAGGGCCGGTTTGTCCGCGGCCTCAGGCTTGAAAACGCGTGGGTTTCACACGCTGGAGTGCGAGAAAGCGGTCGACGGCCTCGCGATGAACGCGGAGGACGCGGCCCACGCGTACGGCGTCGAGCCGTCCGTCGTGGATGAGTCGCCGAATCGTCTCGGGGTGCACGCCGAGCTGCGCAGCGACCTCACGGACGCTGACGAGATTTCCGGGCTCTCCCTCTACGGACGACACAATCCTTCCGAAGCCTTGCAGGTCTCGGAATCGTCTGCATGGGCCAGGCGGACCAATTCAACCGCCGACCGGACCTACTGCAGAAGTGGGCAGGTGATTCCCCGCCCTGCGCGCGCCTCGCTCCGAAGACTCGTCAGTCAGGCACAACCTGCCACGAGCACAGTCAGCACAACGATGGCAAGCGAAGCGCGCACGCGTTCACCTTAGAAGTCGGCGCCGTCGTGCTGCCCTTCCGGCCACAGACTGAGAGCCGGCAGCAGAGCGGTCACGATGATGATCGCGAAGACCGCGAAATAGATCAGGCGGGCTTTGGACACGTAAACACCTCCCTTCATGGCCTAGAAGCGGACGTCCTGGAGGGCATCGGCAGCCTGACGGTAGAGCCGGGCGGCCGTTCTGTCGTCGCCACGTCGAGCCGCGAGATCACCCTGGGCAACCCACGCCGAAGCGCGATGACTCGCTGAAGAGAGCTGGTCGTACGCGCGCTCGCCTGCGCGGAACGCCTCTTCGGCGTCCCCGAGGCGGTCCTGCTCGAGCAGCGCGCGCCCGAGCACGAGCTGGGCATTGCCGATCTCGGCGACCTCGTCGACGCGGTCGCCGAGGAGCTCCAGCGCGTAACGAGCCTGCTCCTCCGCGCGCTGCACGTCGCCGGCGCGGAGGTGAACCTGGGCGATGCCGTTGACCGCGTGCGCCGCCTCCGCGTCGTTCCCAACCTCGAGCGCGATCCGGACGGCGTCCTTGAGGAAGGCGACGGCCTCGTCGGGATGCCCGAGCAGGAAGTTAATCCCGCCGAGGTTGTTCAGCAGACGCCCGAGGTTGTTCCGGTCCGAGAGCTCCTCGTACGCAGCCTTTGCGCGTTCGGCGTACGAGCGGGCGAGAACCCAATGGCCCTCGCGATCGGCGATGATCGAAGCCTCGAAGTAGATATCCGCCGCGGTGCGCTTGTCGTTGAGGCCCTCTGCGAGCTCGAGCGCACGCTCGACGTCCTCACGCGCGGCCTCGAGGTCGCGTCGGCGCCGATAGCACCGCGAGCGGTACGCGAGGACGTTCGAGCGGAGGTGGTCAGACGGGATCTCGGACCGCTCCGCCAGCTTCAGCGCTTCGTCGAAGAGGCCGATCGCGGTCTGGATGCTGTTGAGCTTGTACCGGGCGACCCCGAGCCGGAAGAGGACGTCTGCACGCTCGACGTCCGAGAAAGCGGTTCCCTCGCTGAGCGCTCGCGCTCGTTCGAGTAGCGCGATCGCGTCTCGGATCTCGCCGCGCCGCATCCGCACGGTGGCCTCGCCGCAAAGGGCTCGTGCCTCGAGTTCCGGCAGGCCCGTCGCGAGAACGGCCGAGCGGATGCTCTCGAACTCTTCGAGCGCCTCGTCGTTTCGCCGCGCCCCGAGCAGCGCATCGGCGCGGGCCAGAGCTGAATCGACGCGGCCGCGCTCGTCGGCGGAGACGCCGTTCGCGAGAAAGCCTTGGTCGACGCCGAGCCGCTCCGCGAGCCAACCGATCGTCTCGCGCGTGGGCCTCGTCTTCCCCCGCTCGATCTGGCTGACGTACTCCTTCGAGAACCGGTCTCCGGCCAGGTCGGTCTGGGTCATGCCCGCCGCGACGCGGAGCTGGCGCAGGCGCTCGCCGAGACGGAGCCCGGCCTGAGCTGCCAAGGCTCGCTGCTGCTGCTGACGGGTGGCGGTCGAGTCAGACAAGTCCGGCATAGTAGACGACATGCTTCACCAAACTTCAACCCCTCTTTTGGAGCATCCCCCGAAAAGGTCATGTTTCGGGCAAAAACGAGTCAAGCAAGCCTAATGCAATTCACTTGACCGAGCTACTTGACAGGCCCCCAGATCACTCGTACAGTGAGGCCATCTTGCAACCGACCTTGACGCCAGGGTCGGCTGCAGGAGGCGCTTCACCAGGTGGAATCCGCAAGGGGCGTGGCTGGGCCGCAGAGCCAAGTCCCGGGGAGACCGCCACAGATGGCGGAGCCGCCTACGGATCGACCCCCCGGGGCCGCAGCCGGGGGGTCTCCTCTTATTCGGGGCAAAAGCCGGCGCTTTTGCCCCGGTTCTGGTCCGGCGAATGGTGGTTAGCCTCCCGCCGGGCTAAGCCCGGCTCCGGCGGCGGCTGGTTGTGATTTGCCTCTCGGTACTGCGGTGGCGGGCGTGATGGTCCCGTCGGCGGGCGGTGGCGCTTCGCGTCCGCGCCCGCGTTAGACCCTATGGAGGTTGATATCCGGCGCTGCTGGTAAGCATGGTCGGTCCCCCGACGCGATCGGGGAAGTTGTTGCCGCGCGAGTGCAAGTCGCGCGGCGCCCACAACCGAGTAGGAGGAACCGACCATGACC
>DASWEF010000096.1:0-1852 GCA_036394855.1 Gaiellaceae bacterium
GACCTCGGGCTGCTGGCAGAGGAGGGCCGTGCCCGGCGCACCCACGGCGGCGCCGTCCTGCCCGAGCTCGCTGCGCACGAGGATTCCTTCGACAGGCGCTACGAGCAGGACGTCGCCGAGAAGCACCGGCTCGCCAAGGCGGTCGTCGCCACGATCGAGCCCAAGGAGACCGTGTTCGTCGACTCGTCGAGCACGGCCTACTACGTCGTGCGCGAGATCGTGGATACAGGGCTCGCCGTCACCCTGCTCACGAACTCGCTGCCCGCAATGAGCGTGATCGGAAGCACGGATGCGCCGAACGTGGAGCTGATCGGCCTCGGCGGGTCGTTCCGCAAGCTCACGCGCTCGTTCGTCGGCTCGGAAACGGTGCGCGAGATCCACAGCTTCTACGCCGACCGCCTTGTCTTCTCGGTCAAGGGGATCGAGCCGGGCGGCTTCCTCACCGACCCCGACCCGCTCGAGGCCGAGGTCAAGCGGGCGATGGTCGCCCGGGCGCGCACCGTCGCCCTCGTCGCCGCTGCGCAGAAGTTCCAGGAGCGCGGCCTGAGCGTGATCGTCTCGGCGGACCAGGTCGACCGCGCCTTCCTGGCGGATCCGCCGGCCGAGGGCGTGGCGATCCTCGAGTCGGCCGGCGTCGACGTCTCGTCCGTCTGAGCGCCTTCGTTTGACTTTCGTTTCGTTCAAAACGAAAGCAACCGAAGAGGATTGACAAGCTCGCCGCCCACGTCGTAAGCTCGCACATCTGAATCGGGCAACCCCCGGCTCAGACCCAAAAGGGCATGGTATTGCCACCTCTTTCCCAGGTCGAGCGCATGCAGCGCGTCCTGCAGATGCTGGAGACGCGCGATTCTGTTCACGTTGCGGAACTTGCGCAAACGTTTTCGGTCTCCGCGGTCACCGTGCGCAACGATCTGTCCCAGCTTGCCCGGCAGGGTCTCGTGGCGCGCGTCCGCGGCGGAGTCCGGCCGTTGCAACGCGGCGAGTCCGAGCTCGGGTTCGACCTCCGCCTGCGCGTGGAGGTGGACCGCAAGAAGGCAATCGCCCGGGCGGCGGCGGCGCTCGTCGGCGAGGGCGAGGCGATCGCGCTCGACGCGAGCACAACCGCTTACTACCTCGCTCTCGAGCTGCGCGCCAAGCGTGAGCTCGTGATCGTCACGAACGGGATCGTCGTCGCCGCGTCGCTGGCCGACGTGCCCGGCGTGAGCGTCCTCGTCACCGGCGGCATGCTCCGGCTCTCCGCCATGTCGCTCGTCGGCGACCTCGGCGCGGATCTCCTGCGGACGACGCGGATCACCAAGGGTTTCCTCGGCGCCGGCGGCGTCAGCCTCGACCGCGGCCTGATGGACCTGAACCCGGACGAGGTGCGGATCAAGCAGGAGATGGCCGCCGCGTGCGAGCAGGTCATCGGCATCGTCGACGGGACGAAGTGGCACCGCAGCGCGCTGCTGTCGTTCGCGCCCTCCGACGGCGTGCACGCGATCGTGACGGACGAGAGCGCCCCGGCCGAGCAGGTCGAGGCGTGGCGGGCGCGGGGTACCCAGGTGACGGTCGCGAAGGTCGTCCACGGCGAGCGCAGCTCGGTCCGCCGCGTCGATCTCCGGCGGACGCCGCCGACGAACGGCGGCGAGCGCTGATGGCGACGATGGTCGCGATCGACCTCGGGGCGCAAAGCGGTCGCGTCGCGCTCGGCCGCTTCGACGGCGAGCGCCTGACCGTCTCGGACGTCCACCGGTTCCCGAACGTCCCCGTGCAGACGCGCGGCGTCCTGCAGTGGGACGTGCTGCGGCTCTTCGGCGACGTGCTGGAGGGGCTGCGTGCCGCCGGGCGGGACGGCGTGCACGTCGACTCGCTC
>DASWEF010000097.1:0-30578 GCA_036394855.1 Gaiellaceae bacterium
GAACGTGGGATCGTCGTCGAGGAACACCTCGTCGTACTCGATCCCCTTCGCATCGAGCAACGCCTTGGCGCGCACGCAGTATCCGCACCAGCGCGTGCTGTAGATCCGAACCCGGGCCATATGGATCGAAACGGAGAAACCCCCGCAAAGGTTCCTTCCACCCCCGGCACTAGACTGGCCGGGCCATGGCCGGACGCACGTACAAGACCGAGGCAGTCGTCCTCCGCTCGTTCCGGCTCGGCGAGGCTGACCGCGTCCTGCACCTCTATACGCTCGCCCGCGGCCGCGTCGGTGCGGTCGCGAAGGGGATCCGCAAGACGAAGTCTCGCTTCGGTGCCCGCCTCGAGCCGCTCTCGCACGTCGAGCTGATGCTGCACCAGGGGTCCGGCGAGCTCCAGACCGTCACCGGCGTCGAGCTCGTGCATTCGCATCATGAGGCGCGTGAAGAGCAGTACCGCCTGGGCGTCGGCCTCGTCGGCGCAGAGGCGATGCTGCGCCTCTTCACGGAGCAGGAGGCCAACCCGCGCGCCTTCCAGGCGCTCACCCGCTTCCTCGATCTCCTCGACGAGCTCGGCTCGGCCGCGAGGCGCCCGGCGCTGGACCCGCTCGCGCTCTCGTTCCAGCTCAAGCTCCTCTGGCTCTCGGGCTACCTGCCGCACCTGACGAGCTGCGCGAACTGCGGCACGAACGCCGGACCGCTCATCGGCTACTCGGCGAAGGCGGGAGGCGCGGTGTGCCGCGACTGCGGAGACGGTGCACTGACGCTCTCGCCGGCCGGTCTCGCGGCGATGGAGGCGTTGCTCGCGCGTCCGCTTGCGGAGGCGGGGGAGATCGGGCTGGCGGAACGTTCCGCACGGGACGCGCTGGTCGTGATCACCTCCGCGTACGAGTACTTCGGGAATTTCCGGCTGCGGACGTTGCGCAGCGCCTAAGCACCTAGTCGGGCTTCGGCGTCTTCCACTCCCGGTCGAGCGCGTCGTCGAGCCAGGCGCGAACGCCTGGGATCGGAAGCCGCTCCTGCGCGAGCGAGTCGCGGTCGCGGACCGTGACGGTGTCGTCCCCGAGCGTCTGCTCGTCGATCGTGAACGCCCACGGCGTCCCGATCTCGTCCTGGCGGCGGTAGCGCCGGCCGATCGCACCGTTGTCGTCGTACTCGACGCTGTGACGGAGCCGAAGCTCCTCGTACAGCGACCGCGCCTTCCCGACCATCCCCTCGCTCTTCGCGATCAGCGGCAGGATCGCCGCGGCGACCGGCGCCATCTGCGGGTGCAGCCGCAGCACCGTCCGCTCGCGCTCGCCGACGACCTCCTCGTCGTAGCCGTCCACGAGCAGCGCCACCATGATCCGTTCGACGCTCACCGCCGGCTCGATCACGTACGGGACGTAGCGCTCGCCCTCCTGGCCGACGTACTCGAGCTTCGTCGTCGAGAATTCCGTATGCCGGGTCAGGTCGTAGTCCCCGCGATTCGCCACGCCCTCGAGCTCGGACCAGCCGATCGGATACAGGTACTCGATGTCGCTCGTTCCCTGCGAGTAGTGCGAGCGCTCCTCGGGACCGTGCTCTCGCACGCGGAGCCGGCTCTCCCGCAGTCCGTACCGCAGGTACCAGCCCAGGCGCTCGTCGATCCAGTAGCGGTACCAGCGCTCCGCCTCCGGCGGCGGGACGAAGAACTCCATCTCCATCTGCTCGAACTCGCGCACGCGGAAGAGGAAGTTTCCGGGAGTGATCTCGTTGCGGAACGACTTCCCGATCTGCGCGATGCCGAACGGCGGCCGGCGGCGGGCAAGCTGAAGGACGTTCTTGAAGTTGATGAAGATGCCCTGTGCGGTCTCGGGACGCAGATAGGCGCGCGCACCCGCTTCCTGGACGGGACCGACGGTGGTCTCGAACATCAGGTTGAACTGCCGCGGCTCCGTGAGGTCGCAGTCGGGAATCTCGCCCGGATGCTTGCTCGGCTTGCGGCCGCACTGGGAGTCCTCCAGCTTGTCGGCGCGGAAGCGCAGCTTGCAGGTTCGGCAGTCCACGAGCGGGTCGGTGAAGCCTTCGACGTGGCCGGAGGCCTCCCAGACCCGGGGGTGCAGGATCACGGCCGAGTCGAGGGCGACGATGTCGTCACGCTCGAGGATCATCGCCTCGAACCAGCGCGCCTTGATGTTGTTCTTCATCAGCACGCCGTAGTGCCCGTAGTCGAAGGTCGAGCCGAGACCGCCGTAGATCTCCGAGGACGGGAAGACGAACCCGCGCCTGCGGCAGAGGGACACGATCTTGTCCATCGAGACGGCGTCGATCGCCATGGGCCGGGACGTTATCCCGAGCAGGGGGTGAGGGGCGTCGCGCTAGCGAACGAAGGCGGCTGCGGACCCGGCGGCGAGCACGACGCCGCCGGTGATCAGGAGCACGAGCAGCGGCGACAGCGACCCGTGGCCCCCGCCCTGGGCGCCGGCCACCGAGACGCGCGACGGCCTCGCGCTGAGCCGCGCCTGGAGCGCGCGCGTGATATCGCCCTGGGCTGTCGAGTAGACCCGCAGGTCCTCCGGAAGCTTCGCGAGTGCCTGCCGGTAGCAGGGCACCGCGTACGTGCCGTCGATCCGGCCGTCTCGCCAGTCGGCGAGGAGCCGGTCTGCGCAGCCCGTCGAAGCCGCGGCAGAGGTCCCGAATGCGAGGGCCACCAAACCTGCGGCCACGGCAAACAGCAGGCGAAAGCCCCCCTGGCCCATGGCGCAACGGTGCCCGGAAAATGTGAGGACAAAACGAGAAAGCCCTAAGAAGTTCCTAAGAACCGCATAGCTACTAGCCTCTGAGGCAGATGGCAACGACCGTCGAGCTCCACATCGTCTCCGACTCCACGGGAGAGACCGCCGCGCGGCTGGTGCAGGCGCTCGAGGCGCAGTTCCCCGAGCAAGAGTTCGAGGAGATCCGCCACCCTCGTGCCGAGACCGCAGAGGACCTGGAGCGTGCCGTCATGAGCGCGCGCGGGCACGCCGCCGTGGTCGTGTACACGCTCGTCGATCCGGAGCTGCGCGACGCGATGCGGAGGCTCTGCCGCCGCGCGCGTGTCCACTACTGCGACCTGCTCGGCCACCCGATCGATGCCATCGCGCGCGTCTCCGGACAGGCCGCGCGCATGACTCCGGGTTCCCGCGCGCCGCTGAATCCCGCCTACTTCCGCCGCATCGAGGCGATGGAGTTCGCTGTCAAGTACGACGACGGCATCGGCGCGGGCCTCGACGAGGCGGACATCGTCCTCGTCGGCGTCTCGCGCACGTCGAAGACGCCTCTCTCGATCTACCTCGGGTACCTCGGCCACAAGGTCGCGAACGTTCCCGTCGTGAAGGGAATCGACCCGCCGCGGGAGCTGTTCGAGATCGACCCCGCGAAGGTGGTCGGCCTCACGATCCATGCCGACCGGCTTGCCGAGATCCGCAGAGCGCGCGTGCGAAACCTCGGCGCGAACAACCGCCGCTACTCGGAGCTGATGGAGGTCTACGACGAGCTCGAGGAGGCGGCCGCGATCCACCGCCGGCTGGGTTGTCCCGTGATCGACATCTCCGAGCTCTCGATCGAGGAGACCGCACAACGCATTCTCCGGACGGTGGAGGGCCGGAAGGCGGAGGCCGCAGCCGCGAAGGTCCCGTGAGGCCCAAGCCGCCGGTCCCCTGGTGGCGCTGGGCGATCTGGTGGATCACCCTCGGCGTCGCCCTCGTCATCTTCTACGTGCTCCTGACGCCCATCTGGATGGGCCTGCGCGGGCTTGCCTGGCTCGCAGAGCTTCGCGCGCGGCGACGCCGTTAGCGCTTCAGCGCGCGAATGAGCAGGAAGTTCGGGATCGGTCGGGCCGGGTCCGGCGGCTCGCGCATCGCCTCGACGACCAGTCCCGCATCCTCGAACGCCCGCATGTAGTCCTCGAGCGGGTACGCCCAGCCCGCGAAGGTCACCTCGTGGCCGCCTCGCTCGATCGTCAGCGGTCCGAACTTGCGCCTGCCGAAATAGGGTCCGTCGATCACGAACGGCGCGTCCGGATCGCTGCTCCGAAAGCTGCCGGCATCTCGCATCGGGTGCGTGATGCACGCGCACAGACGGCCGTCGGCCTCGAGCACGCGCGCAGCCTCGGCAACGGAGCCCGGCATGTCGTCGACGTCCATGAGGGAGTTGAACGCCACCACGAGATCGAAGCTCGCACCTGCGAACGGAAGCGCCGCCGCGTCTGCGACCACGTACTCGCCGGTGGGGTCGACGTCGCGCGCAAGCCGGATCAGCGTCGGAGCTGCGTCGACGCCGACGACGTCGTGGCCACGTCGCTTCAGGTCTCGCGTGACACGTCCCTCACCGCACCCGAGGTCGAGGGTCCTGCGGCCCGGCGGAGGGAGCAGCTCGAAGAAGGGCGGACCGGACTCGCTCCAGTAAGCGTCGTGTCCCGGCTCGCGTGCCCACCCGGCCCACCGCTCGGCTTGCCCTTCCCAGTGCTCGGTGCCGGTCACCCTAAGAGCCTCGCCCCGAGCGGCGTCTCCCCGCTGCCCTCGACGCGGTACGCGGTCGCGCCGGCGCGCGAAGTGACCACCTCGCGCAGCTCCGTGCCGGCGTAGCGCAGCGCGACGTCGTCGTCCGCGGCAACGCCGGCGGGAAAGCCGTCGGCGACGAGCTGTGTGTAGACGGGCCGGCGGCGCTCCTCGCCGTCGTAATGAGGACACGCGCTCCCCGGCAGAAATCCGAGGCAGTCCATCGGCGCGAGCTCCGGGCCGAACGAGTCGGTGATCCCATGCTCGAACCAGCAGATCATGCCGGCGCTCCAGCCCGACAGCAGGACTCCCCGTTCCCAGGCTTCGCGCAGGATCTCGTCGAATCCATGGGTCCGCCAGATCCCGAGCGCGTTGGCCGTGTTCCCCCCGGTGACGAGGATCACGTCATGGCCGAGGGCCAGGTCCCGTAGGTCGGGCGGCGGCCACGGGAAGAAATGGAGGTGCGTCATCGACGCGCGACCGGCGAGCCGTCCGTACCACGACACCGTCGAGGCGGGATCCTCCTTGCCGGCCGTTGGGACGTAGAGCACGCGCTTCCCGGGAGCGAGCCCGAGCACGTAGTCGAAGAGCACATCATCCGGATGACCGCCCATGGCGACGATCCTCGGCTCAGGCATAACGCCGAGTATTGCAGGGCATTTGTGAGAGGATCCCCGTCTTGCCCCCCCGCAGATTTGTCTACGACTTCGACGAGCCCTCGGAAGGCGGTCGCAAGCTACTGGGCGGCAAGGGCGTCGGTCTCGCCGAGATGACGCAGATGGGCGTCCCCGTGCCCGCCGGTTTCACGATCACCACCGACGCGTGCCGCGCCTACGTGTCGAACGGCAAGGCGCTGCCCGATGGGCTCGGCGAGGAGATCGATCGGCACGTGCGCTCGCTGGAGGAAAGGACCGGCAAGCGCTTCGGCGACGCCGACGATCCGCTCCTCGTCTCCGTGCGCTCGGGCGCGGCCGTGTCGATGCCGGGAATGATGGACACGATCCTCAACCTCGGTCTCAACGACGAAGCCGTGCAGGGACTTGCGCGCGCGACGGGGAACGACCGTTTCGCCAACGACTCGTATCGCCGCCTGATCCAGATGTACGGCAAGGTCGTCGACGGGATCGACGGCAACCGCTTCGAGCAGGAGCTCACGGACCTGAAGCGCGCGCGCGGCGTCGCGCACGACGTCGACCTCACCGCAGACGATCTCGCCGAACTGATCGAGACGTACAAGGCGATCTACGAGGACGAGACCGGCCGTGACTTCCCGCAGGAGGCGAGAGAGCAGCTCACGCGTGCCGTGGGCGCGGTCTTCGACTCCTGGGACTCGCCACGCGCGCAGGTCTACCGACGCACCTACGGCATTCCCGACGATCTCGGCACCGCGGTGAACGTCGTCCAGATGGTCTTCGGGAACAAGGGAGACGAGTCCGGAACCGGAGTTGCGTTCACGCGCGACCCCTCGACCGGCGAGCAGGGGCTGTACGGGGAGTTCCTCGCCAATGCGCAGGGCGAGGACGTGGTTGCGGGGATCCGCACGCCTGCGCCGCTGGCGGAGATGCAGGGAAAGCTGCCGCGCGCGTTCGAGCGGCTGCTCGAAACGATGCGCCGGCTGGAAGAGCATTACCGCGACATGCAGGACATCGAGTTCACCGTCGAGGACCAGGAGCTCTACCTCCTGCAGACGCGCTCGGCCAAACGCACCGCGGCCGCGGCGGTCAAGGCGGCGGTGGACATGGTCGACGAAGGCCTGATCTCTCGCGAGGACGCGATCGCTCGCATCGACCCGGCGCAGCTCGACCAGCTCCTTCACCCGATGCTCGACCCCACCGCGGACTGGGAGGTGGCGGCGAAGGGACTCAACGCATCCCCCGGTGCAGCGTCCGGAAAGATCGTGCTCGACGCGGACACCGCCGAGCAGCGGGGCAGGGCGGGAGAGAGCGTCATTCTCGTCCGCTGGGAGACGACGCCGGACGACATCCACGGCTTGATCCAGGCGGCCGGGATCCTCACGGCGCACGGCGGGATGACCTCCCATGCCGCCGTTGTGGCTCGCGGAATGGGGAAGCCCTGCGTCGCCGGGTGTGACGCACTTTCGATCGACATCCGCGCGAGAACAATCACGCTCAAGGCTCAGACCCTCTCCGAAGGGGACGTGCTCACGATCGACGGCGGCACCGGTGCCGTGATCGTCGGAGAGGTGCCGCTCGTTCCGCCGCAGGTGAACGACGACCTTGAGACCGTGCTCGGCTGGGGCGACGAGCTCCGCCGTCTGAAGGTGCGCGCGAATGCCGACACGCCCGACGATGCGGCCAAGGCGCGGGAGTTCGGCGCGGAGGGCATCGGTCTCTGCCGGACCGAGCACATGTTCATGGCCGAGGAGCGCCTGCCCGTCGTCCGCGAGATGATCATGGCCGACAACGAAGAGGGCCGGCGAAAGGCGCTCGACAAGCTGCTGCCCATGCAGCAGGGCGATTTCGAGGCGATCTTCGAGGCGATGGCCGGCCTGCCGGTGACGATCCGCCTGCTCGACCCGCCGCTCCACGAGTTCCTGCCCTCCCTCGAACAGGCGACCGACGAGCGAATGCGCCGGCGGATCAAGCAGCTTCAGGAGGCCAATCCGATGCTGGGCACGCGCGGTTGCCGCCTCGGCCTGCAGTGGCCCGAGATCTACGAGATGCAGGTCCGCGCGATCATCCGCGCTGCCCGTGCCGTCGAGGAGCGCACGGGCGACGCACCGCTCGTCGAGATCATGCACCCGCTGGTCGCATTCGAGGAGGAGCTTCGGCGCCTGCGCGAGCTGACGGTGCACGTCGCCGAGGAAGAGGCGCCCGAGGTCGAGTATCTGTGCGGGACGATGATCGAGCTTCCGCGCGCGTGCGTGCGCGCAGACGAGATCGCGGAGCAGGCCGACTTCTTCTCGTTCGGGACGAACGACCTCACGCAGACGGCGCTCGGGTTCTCCCGCGACGACGCCGAAGGGAAGTTCCTCACCTATTACCTCGAGGAAGGCGTGCTGGAGCAGAACCCGTTCGAGACGCTCGACGTGAGCGGGGTCGGCGACCTGATGCGGATCGCGGTCGAACGCGGCCGCTCGACGAAGCCGAACCTCAAGCTCGGCATCTGCGGCGAACACGGCGGTGAGCCGAAGTCGGTCGCCTTCTGCCACGAGCTCGGGCTGGACTACGTGAGCTGTTCTCCCTACCGCGTCCCGCTCGCGCGGCTCGCCGCCGCCCAGGCGGCGCTGGCGGAGAGCGGCGCGGCCGAATACGCGACCTCTCACTGATCTCGCTCACCTGGAACGAGGTCCGTACCCGGCGGCTCGTTCGCAGCTTCCTCGGCGAGCGCGCCGGCGCCGGTCGGCTCGTCGACGTCGTTCAGCGAGTCGGGGGCGTGCACGCTCAGGTTCAGGCTTCTGCCGAGCTGCAGCTCGCCGCGCGCGTTGAAGGCATCACCCAGCAAGACGTCCGTGACGCGCTCTGGCGCGATCGCAGGCTTGTGAGGGCCTGGACGCTGCGCGGGACCCTGCATCTCCATCCGGCCGGCGAGCTGGCGCTCTGGTTCGCGGCGCGGCAGGCTGTTTCCGGCGGGTCGTCCGAGGGGCTCGAGGCGTGGCCCGATCCGAAGGGTGCCGTGCATCCGCCGGTGAGCGCCGACGAGCTCACTGCGATCCGCGCCGCCGTCTGGGACGCGCTCGACGGCCGCGCGTTGCTCCGCCAAGAGCTCGCCGCCGAGGTGGTGCGTCGCGTGGGCAGGAAGCACGAGGCGCGGCTGCTCGCGGGATTCGCATTCTTCACGGGCGCGCTCTGCCAAGGCCCGCCTCAGGGAAACAAGGTCACCTTCGTGCGACCGGATCAGTGGGTCGACGGCTGGGCGGAGGTGGACGAGCAGGAAGCGCTGCGGGAGGTGTGCAGTCGCTTCCTGTACACGTACGGGCCGGCGCGGCCGACCGACTTTCGCGCCTGGTTCGGGCCGGCGCAGTTCGAGTCGCTCGATCTCGACGAGGTCGACGTCGAAGGTCGTCGCGCGTACATCCTCGCCGGCGACATGGACTTCCCGGAGCCGCAGTCGAGCGTCCGCCTGCTCCCGGAGTACGACGTCTACGTCATGGGCTTCCGCGAGCGCGAGCACCTCGTTCCGGATGCGGTGAGGGCGCAGGTCGCGGGCCACGGGCGCGGCCGGTACGAGGGTCCCGCGGGCGTGCGGTTCCTCCTCGTCGACGGCGTCACCGCGGGACTCTGGGAACGCAAGAGGCGCGGGAAGCGCATCGAGCTCCAAGTCAATCCGGTTCGGAAGCTCACCCGCGCCCGGCGTGCGGAGCTCGACGCCGAAGCGGAACGCATCGGTGCGTTCCTCGGGCTCGAGCCCGTGCTTACGGTCGAATGACGACCGGCGTGCCGAGCGGAGCGCTCCGCATCAGGTAGCGCAGATCCGCGTCGCTCGCGTGGACGCAGCCGGCGGAGACGGCGCGGCCGAAGTCGCCGGCGGCCGGCGTCCCGTGGATCGCGATGCGATTCCCGCCCGACCAGCCGACGGGCAGATTCGGCTGCGTTGCGGAGAGGGCGATGATGCAACAGCCGTAGAAGGAGCTGTACGCGGGCCCGTCGAGCTTGTCCGTGACGGCGAACCGGCCGGTGGGAGTGGGCGAGCCGGGCCGGCCCACGTCGACGCTGACGCGGCGGACGGCGACGTCGTCGCGCCGGACGACGAGCGTGCGGCTGGACAGATCGACCTCGAGCTCGAGTCGCGTCCGCGCGTAGCGGAGCCCACCGGCCCGGGCATCCACCCAGACCACT
Source organism: Gaiellaceae bacterium (assembly GCA_036394855.1). Classification (GTDB taxonomy): domain Bacteria; phylum Actinomycetota; class Thermoleophilia; order Gaiellales; family Gaiellaceae; genus 3-1-20CM-4-69-9. The sequence continues at coordinate 9,297 of DASWEF010000097.1, forward strand.
CGGTTGTTCGCAACTCCGGCCTCGGTCACGCCGAGCCAGCGGCCGCGACGAGTCGTGACCACGCCGAGGGCACGCCGAGAGCCGAACGGAGTGGTCGAGCCCACGCGGGCGACGGCAGGCCCGAACGGGCGGCTGCGAAGCGCCAGCTCGTGGCCGGGCCGAACGAAGGCGATCAGGTATGCGGGCCGGGGCTGAACCCGGACCCAGGCACTCCGGGGCCGGTCCTCGAGAGCTCGACCGACCGCCGTCGAAGGGGCGAACGCGCCTGCCACAGCGACGGCGAGGAGGCAGGCAGACACGAGCAGGGCCCGGCGCACCTACCAGCGATCGGCACGCCTCGCGGAACAGGTGCTCCCTCGAACGAGGGATGGGTCAGGCCTGCCGGAGCTCCCGGGCGAACGAGCCGCCGCCGAGGATCCGCTCGGCCTGAGGCTTCACGCGCTCGCGTAGCTCGCGATCGGAGGTGACGACCCAGACGGGAGGATCGAGCTCGGTCACGGCGCGGGCGATCCGATCGTCCGCAGATTCGTCTCCTTCCCAGACGACAACCACTTGGTGACCTTCTGCCTCTCCCCAGGCTTCGCAGAGGTCGACCAACTCGTCTTTCGGGATGTTCGGCCACAGCGACCGGCGGACGTTCTCTGCATCGACGAGAACCGTTGCCATGCGCTGTAGTGTCGCCGCGATGACGAGCCGGCCGCTCAGCTCTCGGCCGACTGGAACGACCGCGGTCCGGCCTTCTCCCGGCCTCGACGCGACTCCGCCGGTCGTCCCGAATCTCGTGCGGCGAAAGGAGATCCCCGGAGCCGGGCGCGTCGGGCGTAACACGCTGGAGACGCTGTTGTTTCGCGGCGTCTCGACCCCGGTCGCCTTCGTGCTCGTGGTCGTTCAGAGCCGCTTCCTCGATCCGGAAGGCCGCGGCCGCTTCGTGCTCGTCGTCCTGACGGTGACGATCCTCGCGCGCCTCTTCGGGCAGCTCGGGGTCGCGGTCACGAGCCTCGGACGCGAGGCCGAGCTCAGGCCGCTCGTCGTCCGCGCTCTCGCCTGGACCCTTCTCCTCGGTCTGGCGGGGATCGGACTCATCCTGCTGGCGGGCGCGCTTATCGACGCCTTCGGCCTCCGTCTGGCGGCGATCGCTGCGCCTGCCCTTGTCCCGAACATCCTCAACGCGTCGCTCTCCGGAGTCCTTCTCGGACGTGCGCGCATCCGCCTTTGGAACTACATCCAGGTTCTCCCGCCACTGTTGACGCTCGTCGGGATGCTCATCGTCGTCGTCGGGCTCGACCGCGGCGTCGATGGAGCAGTTGCGGTTTGGACGATCGCGTACGTGCTCACCGCCTTCTTCGCGCTCGTCGCCACGCGCGACCTCTGGCTGCCGTTGACGATGCCGCGCATCCTCGATCGGGCCGGGCGCGCGATCGTCCGTCTGGCCTTCGCCATGGGAGCGGTGCAGATCGTGAACCTGATCGGCTACCGCGTCGAGCTCTTCGTGCTCGAGCACTTCAAGGGGCTTGCTCAGGTCGGGATCTACTCGATTGCGATGCAGGCTGCCGAGGCGATCTGGCTCGTCCCGGCGGCCGTGGCCTCTGCAGTAACAGGCCCCGCGGTGCACGAAAGCGACGAACGGGCCGCGCGCCTGATTCGGAACGCCTGCGGAAAGGGACTGCTGTACACGTCCACCATTGCGCTGGCGATCGGGGCGGCAGCGCCGTTCGTCATCCCGTTGATCTTCGGCGACGATTTTCGCAGCGCGACCCGACCGCTGGCCCTGTTGCTACCTGGGGTCGTCGCCTACGCACCGGTGTCGATCCTCGTCGTCTACCTGTCGATTCGCTCGGGCCGACCGCGCCTCAGCCTAGTCGTGTCGGTGATCGGGCTCGTGGTCACGGCTGCGATGTCATTGGTCCTGATTCCGCCGTACGGTGCATCGGGCGCGGCCGCCGCGAGCGCGATCGGCTACGCCGCGGGCGGGGCGGCGGCGTGGATCTGCTTCGTGCAGCTTGCGGGGCTCACGGTCTTCGGGCGCATCCGGCCCGGTTACGCGTAGCCCTTCGCCTTCCAGTACGCGATGCCGATCGAGGCGACTCCGACGACGACGATCGTCGCGGCGCCAACGAGCCCGGCGCGACCGTACGCGACGTGTCCGCGTCCGAAGCGGGAGAAGCCGAGCGTCGCCGCTGCGCCGCCGATCAGTCCCCCGATGTGCCCGCCGACGGAGATGTTCGAGATCGAGAACGTGAACACGAGATTGATCACGATGATGCCGAGCGCGCTCCCGCCGAAGACGTAATCGCGCTGGCGCTCCAGGACGAGTCCCGCGCCGAGGATCCCGAAGATCGCCCCCGACGCGCCGACCGTCGGAGTCGTGGGATCAAGCACGAGTGCACCTGCTGATCCTGCGAGTCCCGAGACGAGGTAGAGCAGGACATAGCGCCCCGAGCCGATGCGCTGCTCGAGCAGTGAGCCGAACCACCAGAGGGCGACCATGTTCAGGAGCAGATGGAAGGGGCCGTAATGCAGGAAGGCTGCCGTGATGAGCCGCCACCAGTCCCCATGGGCTACTCCGACCAGGTTGCCGATGGGTACGTGTGCGGGAACTCCGGCAAGCGTGTCGCCGACCTTGACCCCGTTCGCGATCAAGGCGCCGTCCTGGTAGATGGATCCGCGATTCGCGTTGACGCCGCTTCCCTGGGCCAGCTCCGCGATGTAGACGGCGACATTGAGCCCGATGAGTACGCGCGTCACCTTCGCCCCGACACCCTCGAACGCGGCGCGCTGCACGCCGCGCGTCACCCGCTGCACGCCCTGCGCCCTGCCGGAGTGCTCCGGACAGCGGATCCCGACGGGTGCCATCGTCATACACTCAGTGCAGATGGGCCGTCCGCACTCCGAGCAGGACAGCCCGGTGACGCGGTCCGGGTGGCGGTAGCAGGTCCTCTCGGCCGTCTCGGTCATGTGCGAAGTAGCGTAGTTGGATGCAGGTTCACGTCGCTTTCACTCCCGACGAGGCCGCTCCTGCACCGGTGGGGATCGTCGTGGACGTGCTCCGGGCGACGTCGACGATCGCCCAGGCGCTCGCTTCGGGGTTCCGGCGCGTCCTCTGCTGCGCCGAGATCGAGGAGGCACGCGCACTACGCGCCGAGCTGCCCGACTCCCTCGTCGGCGGCGAGCGTAAGGCGGTGCGGATCGAGGGCTTCGACGTCGGCGCGTCGCCGCGAGAGTTCCTCGAGCGGCACGCGGACACGTTGATTCTCTCCACGACGAACGGGACACGCGCGATCCTCGAAACCGCTCGGCGGTGCGAGGAGGTCTTCCTCGGTAGCCTCCTCAACCTGGCCGCGATCGCGCGGGCTGCGGCCGGACGGGACACGGTCGTGGTCTGTGCGGGCTTTCAGGGCGCCTTTGCGCTCGACGACGCGTATTGCGCCGGGCGCATCGTGCAGCTGCTCGAGGCGGGGCGGTCCGATGCCGCGATTGCCGCGGAGCTCGTCTCGCGCGCGTTCCCGACTCCCCTGGAGGCGTTGAACGCGCGCACGTACGGGCCCCCGGGCCTCGAGGAGGACATCGCCTTCTGCGCGCGCGAAAGCGTGCTCGACGTCGTCCCGAGGCTGGTCGGCAGCGTCGGCCCGGCCGCGGAAATAATGGCCGCGTGAAGTCCCGGCTCGTGATCGCAGGCGTGGCCGTCTCGCTCGTGGCGTCGACCGCGAGCGCGCAGAGCGCGGTGCGGAAGCCGTGGCTCTGGCAGTGCGCGCAGATCCACAACGCCGAGGCGCAGTTTCGCTGCTACGTCCGTCTGCTGCGCCTGGACATCGAGGCCTCGCACGATCCCGCTCGCGAGCTCCCGCGCATCGATCGCAGGGCGCTGTCTGTCGGCGGCCCGCTCGAGGCGAGCTGCCATGTCCTGATGCATCAGGTCGGACGCGAATACGGTCGTGCACATCGCGTGACGCTCGCAACGTTGCAGCGCTACGTGCCGCGCTCGAACAATCCGAACTGCTCCGCCGGCTTCGGGATGGGCCTCGTCATGTACCTGGGGCCGGAGATCCTGCGCTCGGGCGGGGCGGCGGCCGTGCATACCTGCGCTCGGCTGCCGACGAGGTATCGCGCCTACACGTGCGTGCACGGCCTGGGCCATGCGCTGATGCGTGCGTACCACGGCGAGCTCGGCCAGGCCGTCCGCGCCTGCCGCAGCCTCCAGCCTGCGTTCGCGCCGGATTGCGCGCAGGGCGTCTTTCACGACTACTGGATCTCGCTCCGCGGCGCCGACGGCACGACGCGGCCCTCCCGTCCGCAGACGTCTCCTCGCGTGATCTGCGACGGGCGCCTCACTTACGTGAGGCCGTGCTGGTACCGCTACTTCCTCGAACAGGCTGTCGGACGACCGGTGAGAACGGCTGCGGATCTCGTTCGTCCTTGTCGTGGACTTCGGGCGCTGGAGCGGTTCGGCTGCATCAGCGCATCCGCGCTGACGATTTCGTCGAACCCGCTCGACCAGATGCGTATGTGTTCCCGGCTGCGCGGGCGCGACGCCGAGGCCTGTCTGCGAGGGGTCCCCGATCAGGCTTTGGCGGGAGAGCCGGCGAAGCAGCTCCGGCTGATTCGCTCCTGCCGAAGAATCGCCGGGGCGGCCCGCCGAGATTGCTACTCGTGGTTGGGGCGGACGCTCGCCGTGGTGACGAACGGCGCCTTCCTTGAGCGCGGATGCGCGAGGTTGGGCGCGAGCGCGCGGAGAGCATGCGTGTCGGGCGCGGCCCGGATGGGCGCCGCGCTCGTGACGTTTTCCTAGGAGTAGGGGAGCGCCGGCAGCGGATCGACCGCTGCGCCTCTGACGCGAACCTCGAAATGGAGGTGCGGCCCGGTCGCGTGTCCGGAGGCGCCGACCAGGCCGACGCGAACCCCTTGGCCGATCCAGACGCCGACACGCACGTCGATTCGAGAAAGGTGTGCGTACATCGTCCGCTCGCCGCGGCCGTGCGCGACGGTGACGAGGAATCCCCAGCCGCCGTTGCGCCAGCCCGCCCAGACGACCTCCCCCGAGCGCGCCGAGTAGACCGGCGTGCCCATCGGAGCGGGGAGGTCGATCCCGGAGTGCCAGCTGTCCCCCCGTGGCCCGAAGCGGTCGCCCACGACGGGCGCCGTCATGGGCCAGGCGAGCGGCAGCGGGATTGTCGCCGGCGCCGCGGTGAGCGCGCCGAGCGTCGCGGGTCCCGCGATCCCGTCCTCCTTCAGGCCGGCCCAGCCCTGAAACCGGCGCAGGGCCGCGTCGATGTGCGGGCCGAAGATCCCGTCGAACTCGCCGGACGGAAAGCCGTGCTCCGCGAGCTGGAACTGAAGGGAGGCGACGTCCCAGCCGGTCTTGCCGATCCTGAGCGGCCGGGTGCCGAGATGGTGGCGGGCGAAGCGACCGAGCGCTTTCCGTGTCTTCGGGCCGACGATGCCGTCGACCGCGAGGCGGGCGCGCGCCTGGAGGCGGCGGACCGCCTTCGCCGTGGCCGGGCCCGGGATCCCGTCGATCGGGCCCTGATAGAGCCCGTGCGCGTGCAGGCCGACCTGTAGGGCGGCAACGCCCGGATCGGCCGCCGTGGCCCGGGGGGTGAGGGCCGCGGCGGCGAGGACGAAGGGCAGCACGAGGAGCGCCCTGGTGCGCATGGACAGTCCGTTTTCGCCATGGCGTTTTGAATCCCTTGACGGGGAACACGTGTTCGTGTAGAACATACGTTCCCATGATCGCCTGCCTGCTCATCCCCGGCTTCGAATTGCGGGCCGCGCTGCGGAAGCAGCCGGGGCTCGCGCTCCGTCCCGCGGCTCTCTCGCCGTTGGCGGGGACGGAGCCGCTGCTCGGGCCGGTGACCGCGGAGGCGGAGCGGCTCGGCGCCCGGCCGGGGATGCGGCTGGGCGAGGCGCTGGCGGCGTGTCCGGAGCTCGTTCTCGTCGAGCAGGATCCCGCCGCCGCCGAGCAGGCCTGGGAGGAGATCCTGCGTGCGCTCGAGGACTCGGGCTTCGCGGTCGATCCCGCCGGGGTCGGCTGCGTCTACTTCGAGACGCGTGGGGTGGAGAGGTTGTACGGCGGGCTCGAGCCCGCGCTTCGGCGCGCGCTCGCCGCCGTCGGTACTGCCTGGGATCCACGTGCGGGCGCAGCGCAGCGCCGGTTCGCAGCCTTGGCCGCAGCGAACGTCGCGCGCCCCGGGCAGATCTTGGTCGTCTCCGACGAGCGGTTGCGCGACTTCCTCGCACCGCTGCCGCTCGAGCTCGTGCCGATGGAGCCGCGCCGTCGCGCGGAGCTGCACGAGCTCGGCGTGAAGCGGGTCGGACAGCTTGCTGGGCTCCCGGGTGGCGCCGTGGCCGAACGATTGGGGCCGGACGGCCGGCGCGCCTGGGGCCTAGCGAGAGGCGGGAAGACCGCGCGTGTGCGCGGTCGCCGTCCTCCGGCGGAGATCGTCGAGGCATTGGAGTTCCCCGAGGCGGTCGGGAACGAGCTGACGCTCCGGCGTGCCTTTGCCGCCCTGCTCGAGACGCTGATGGCACGGCCGGAACGGGCAGGTCGTTTCGTGCGGAAGCTCGCTCTGTCAGCACGTCTGGTGAGCGGCGGCTCGTGGCGGCGCTCGATCACGTTGCGCGACGCCACCGCCGAGCTCGATCGACTCAAGGCGGCGCTCGCTCCGAAGCTTGCAGAGCTGCCGGCGCCCGTGCTCGAGCTCCGTCTCGAGCTCGTCGAGCTGACGGAGCACGACGGGCAGCAGCTCGAGCTCCTGCCGGCCGCAGGCGGAGAGCTGGACGTTCGTTTGCGCGAAGGCCTGCGCCAGGTGCGGGCGAGCACCGGCTCGGGCTCGGTCAACCAAGTCGTGGAGGTCGCACCGTGGTCGCGACTCCCGGAAGCACGGTCGCTGTTCGTGCCGCGGGACGACTAAGGCGTCGCTTGCGATGCCGACCAGCAGAGGCCGTGCGCGCTTCGCGCGCGCGGCCGATAAACGAACCGCGTGCGGCGGTTGTGCAGGCGCGAGTGGATGGAACGCCTGTGTTGGTGAACCGCCAGCCGGTCGCGCTCGTCCGCGAAGAGTGGCGCGTGGTCGATCGCTGGTGGACGGAGGAGCCGGTGTCCCGGCGCTACTTCGAAGTCGTGCTGCAGTCAGGGGAGAACGCCGTTGTCTTTCGCGACGAGGAGCGCTGCTGCTGGTTCAGCCAGCGGGGGGCTTGAGTGCTTGATCGGCGAGGTCGGGCCACTTGGTGGCGTGAGCCGCCGGTACGACGACCCATTCCTTCATCGGCGCGCGCCTACCGCCGGACGGATCGAAGAGATGCGCACCGTCGAGGGCGAGCGCCTGTTCGCGCGCGGCCTCGTCCGGCAGCTTGAAGACCATCGCGGCCTCGTCGTTCGAGTAGCCGCCGATCATCTTTCCGCCGCGTTTGATCGCCGGCATCCCCATCATCTGGCCGAGCTCGACGTCGTCGTTCCGCGCGGCGAGATCGTCTGCGAGCTCGTCATAGCGCGCTCTTGCGTCCAATTAATGCGCTCCAATGGTGGTCGTTTTCAACAACTGTTTGTGGAGCTCCTGTGTCGCTGCTGCCGGGGCGAGGCCGAGCTCTTCACGCAGGAGGCGTCGAAGACCTTCGTACACCCGCATTGCCTCGGCGACATTGTCGCGGCGGGCAAGAGCTTGCATCAACAGGCGATAACCCGTCTCGCGAAAAGGCTCTTGCTGAATCAGCGTGCGAGCAGACCGTTCGGTGGCAGCGAGCTCCGGGCCGTCGAGGCCGAGACCGACGGCGGCGACACACTCCAGCGCGCTGAGGCGCAGCGCGTGGAAATAGCGACGCCGCTCATCGATCCACGGCGAGTCGAAGCCATGCATGAACTCACGCGTCGAGACATGGAGAGCGATCCGGGCCGGTGCCCAGGCCCGCGTCCACTCGCCGAGCGCAACGGCTGCCTCCGCGCGATGAACCGCGTCGACGGCGACCTCGACATCGATCCAAGCGTTGTCAGGAAGAACGATCCGAAGCTGCGATTTACCATCGAGAACACCGGCACCGAGAACGCGGCGCAGCCGCGAGAGGATTCCACTCAGGGTTGCGTCGGCAGCCAGCGGGACCTGGCTGGGCCAGAGCGCTTCGATCAGACTCGATCGGCTGGTGGGCCGTGTTCTGTTCGAGACGAGATACGCGAAAACGAGACGACCCTGACGGCCGGGCAGTTCTTCTTCGATTCGCCGGTCTGCGATGGTGACGGCGAGGGTGCCGCAAAGCTGGATTCGAGTCACGGCCGACTGCAACCTCCCTGCAAGGTAGTCGCAAAGGTACTCCAGGACAATGGGGTCACCGATCGGAAAAGGAGGCCAACATGGCGAAGATCATCAACTGCGAATGTGGCTACGTCGTCAGAGGCCAGAACGACGATGAGTTGCTCGCCAACCTCGAAGGCCACATCCGGCAAGACCATCCGGACATGGTCGGCAACTACGAGCCACGCGAGCTGCTCGACATGGCCGAGGAGGAGTAGTGCTGCACGCGGAAATGGTCCTCGCCGCCAACTGACTGGAGGCGGCAATGCCATTGGTGAACGTCAAGCTGATCGAAGGCGTCTTCACCGACGACCAGAAGCAGGAGATCGTCGAGAAGTTGACCGAAGCAATGGTCAAGATCGAAGGCGAGAACATGCGCGGAGTCACCTGGGTCGTTATCGACGAGGTGAAGAGCGGCGACTGGGGGATCGGTGGTCAAGCACTGACCACCGAGCACGTCAGAGAGCTCGCGGCGGGCGCGCCCGCCTAGTCCATCTCGTAACGCGCGTGGAGCCCTTCGTCGGGCTCCTCGCCGCGTTCCCGCAGATAATCGTGGACGCCGCAGCTGGGCGCATGTACGTTGAGCAGGCGTGCACGACCGGGACCTGGGTTCGCAAACGTGTGCACGACGCCGATCGGCGCAGCGACGAACGAGCCGGTGCCGAGGCGCAGCGTCTCGTCGCCGAGCAGGAACTCGGGCTCGCCCTCGAGGACGTAGAACGAGTCGACGTGATCGTCGTGGCTGTGCGGCTCAGGCCCGTCGAAGCGGGGTTCGAGCTCGAACTCCACGAGCGAAAGCTCGTCGCGCCCGACCTTGATCGTGGCGACGCGGTTGTTCGCCTCCAGGCGTTCCCCCTGGCCGGCGCGGAGGTAAACGGCCTCGGTTCCCGGCGGGCCGCTGCCGGCGGGGACGTCGATGCTGTCGAAGCCGCCGGGCTCGCCGCGGTCCCGCGCGCGCAAATGCTCTGCGAAGCCGCCGTTCGGCGTGTGGAAGTTGAGGAACCGTGCGCGGGACGTGCTCCTGAACCCGTGAACGATCCTGGGCGGCGCGCAGGCGCACGCGCCGGGCGCAAGCATCTTCTCCTCGTCTTTGATCAGGACGGCGAGCCCGCCCTCGAGGACGTAGAACGAATCCGCGTGGTGCCGGTGGTAGTGCGGGCTCGCTCCGTCTCGAGCGTCGCCGAACAGCGATTCCGTGATGCAGAGCTCGTCGAAATCCGCCTTGATCACGATCCTGCCGCCGAAGAGGGCCTCGCCCTCGCCGGCGCGATACACGACTCCGTCCATCGCGTCCGAGTATGACGGTCGAGCTTCAGCCCGAGTTTCCACACCGTACGCGGCGAAAGAACCGACCCGTTCCAGGGGCGCTACGTGGTACATCGCTGCCGTACGTCGAGCTGCACGCGCACTCCTCGTACTCGTTCCTGGACGGGGCATCGCTGCCGGAGGAGCTTGCGGTGCAGGCGGCCGAGCTCGGCTATCCCGCGCTCGCGCTCACCGATCACGACGGCGTCTACGGATCGCTCGAGTTCGCGCACGCGGCGAAGCACTTCGGGGTGCGTCCCATCACTGGCGCGGAGGTGACGCTTGCGGACCGGTCGCACGTGACGCTGCTCGTGGAGACGCCCAAGGGTTACGCGAACCTGTGCCGGCTGATCACCGCCGCACATGCGCACACGCGCCCGCCGGGAAAGGAAAGCCAGCCGCCGGCCGATCCGGCGCTCGACCAGAAGCTGCTGGAGGAGCTGAACGATGGGCTCGTCTGCCTGTCCGGCTGCGCGCGCCACGGACTCGCCGTGCGCAATCCGAACGCCGCCGCGCGGCTCGCGCGAGCCTTCGGCCGCGACCGCTTCTTCGTCGAGCTTCAGCGTCCGTACGAACGAGGCGACGGGCCCCGGAACGCGCTGCTGCGCGATCTCGCCGCCTCGCTCGGCGTGCGGACGATCGTCACCGGCGACGTCCATGCCCATCATCGGCGGCGGGCGCCGCTACAGGACGTCCTCGTCGCCGTCCGGCACCGCAGCTCTCTGGACGGCTGCGAGGCGGAGCGGCGCGGAAACCACGACTGCGTCCTGCTCTCCCCGGCCGAGATGGTGGAGCGCTTCCCGGAGGACCGGGACGCGGTCGCGCGCACCGTCGAGCTCGCCGACCGGTTGCAGTTCGACCTCACGGAGGAGCTCGGCTACCGCTATCCGGATTTCTCCGACAGCCCGGAGCCGGCGATCGTCCAGCTCGCACGGGTCTGCAACCGGACCTTCGAGGATCGCTATCCGGCGGGACACAAGCTCCGCAAAGAGGCGCGCAAACGCCTCGAGGAGGAGCTGAAGCTCATCGACGAGCTTGGGCTCGCGGGGTTCTTCCTGCTCCACTGGGACGTGCTCGAGCTCGCACGCGAGTGCGCGCTCGAGGTGCGCGGGCGTGATTCACCCCGGCACGTCTTGCCGCCGGGTCGCGGTCGCGGCTCCTCGGTCGGCTCGCTCGTGTGCTATCTGACCGGCCTCTCGCACGTCGATCCGGTGGGCGCGGATCTCTCGCTCGGTCGTTTCCTCAACCGTGAGCTCGACGCCGTGCCGGACATCGACCTCGATTTCCCGCGCGACATCCGGGAGAAGCTGATCGTCGCCGTCACTGAGCGCTACGGGCGCGAGCACGCGGCGCTCGTCGCGTCGTTCGCGACGTATCGGTCGCGGGGCGCGATCAGGGACGTAGGGAAGGCGCTCGGCCTTCCGTACGCGGAGCTCGAGCGAATCGCGCGCGTCTCGGAAGGATGGAACGCCAAGCGGGTCGCCGAAGAGCTGCAGCTGCTTCCGGACGTGGATCGCAAGCTGCTCTCGCCGCGCTGGCGCGCATTCGGCGAGCTGTGTCAAGAGATCGCCGGCCTGCCGCGCCACATCTCGCAGCATCCGGGCGGGATGGTGATCTCGTCACGCCCGCTCGTCGAGCTCGTCCCGGTGCAGCCGGCCGCGATGGCGGACCGGCAGATGTGCCAGTGGGACAAGGACTCGTGCGCGGACGCCGGGTTCCTGAAGATCGACCTGCTCGGCCTCGGGATGCTCTCGGCGGTCGAGGACTGTGTGGAGCAGATCGCAAGGCTGCAGGGCGAGCCGATCGACCTTTCCCGCATCTCCCTCGACGACAGAGCGGTCTACGACGACATCCAGCGCGCGGACACCGTCGGCGACTTCCAGATCGAGAGCCGCGCCCAGATGCAGAGCCTGCTGCGCACGCGCCCGGAGAACCTCGACGATCTCACGGTCCAGGTGGCGCTCGTCCGTCCGGGCCCGATCCAGGGGAAGGCCGTCCACCCGTACGTCGAGCACCGCCAGCGCCTGCGCGAGGACCCGTCCTTCGTCCCCCCGGTCGATCACCCCCTGCTCGCCGAGTGCCTGAGCTCGACGCTCGGCGTCGTCGTCTTCCAGGACCAGGTGCTGGAAGTGGCGATCGCGCTCGCAGGATTCAGCGTGGGGGAGGCGGAGGGATTGCGCCGCGCGATGAGCCGCAAGCGCTCGCACGACGCGCTCGAGGCGTATCGGGATCGCTTCGTCGAAGGTGCCCTGCGGAAAGGCGTCGACGCCGAGACCGCGGACCTCGTCTACGACAAGCTCGTCGGCTTCTCCGGCTTCGGCTTTCCGAAGTCGCACGCGGCCGCGTTCGGGTTACTCGCCTACCAATCCGCCTGGCTGCGGCATCACTACCCGGCGGAGTTCCTCTGCGCGCTCCTGAACGCGCAGCCGATGGGCTTCTATCCGCCCGCAACGCTCGTCCGCGACGGGCAGCGGCGCGGGGTCGAGACGCGTCCGCCCGACGTCAACGTCAGCGCGGCGAAGTGCACCGTCGAAGAGGGCGCCGTGCGGATCGGCGTCGACTACGTCAACGGGATCGGCGAGGAGGACGCGAAGGCGGTCGTGGCAGAGCGCGAGCGAGGCGGGCCTTTCAGAAGCGTGCGCGAGCTGGCCCAGCGAACGCAGCTCTCGGAGCACGGCCTCGAGACGCTGATCGTGGCCGGCGCCTGCGACTGCTTCGGGTCCCCTCGCCGGCAGCTTCTGTGGCAGCTCGGCCTCGTACCGCGCTCCCAGAGCGTCCCCGGCTCGGGCGGCGAGGAAAAGCAGCTCGCACTGCCGCTCGATCCCACTGCTGCGACGCCCGAGCTGCCCGAGCCGACCGTCTGGGAACGGATGCTCGCCGACTATCGGACGACGAGCCTCTCAGTCGGCGTCCATCCGCTGGAGCTGCTGCGAGCCCACCTCCCGGATGGAGTGATCTCGTCCCGCGATCTCGACGGCGCACCGGATCGCGCGCAGGTCGCGATCGCAGGGATGGCCGTCGCACGGCAGCGGCCGGCGACCGCGAACGGCGTCGTCTTCATGCTGATCGAGGACGAGTTCGGAGCGGTCAATCTCATCGTCCCGCCCTCCGTGTACGACCGTCACCGGGCGATCGTCCGCGGTGAGCCGCTCATCCTCGCGCGCGGCCGTTTCGAGCGAATCGAGCGCAACCAGAACGTCCTCGTCCGCTCGCTCGAGACCCTCGGGCCGCTCGCGCGCCGAATCTCCCAGGAGACCGAGGTGGGCGCCAGCCTTCCCGGCGCCCACCATTTCGGTCATCGCTGAATCAGCCGAACGTGCCCGGAATCGCCCACGTGATGTGGGTGACGCGGCGAGAGCCGTCCGCGAAGGTCTCGACGACCGTTGAGTCGCTGATCCGGTCGCTCCGCTCGACCGCGATCGGTGCGGCGTTCTCGGACTGCGCTTCACTCCTAGACGCGACAGCGCCAACTGTCGTCGTCGAGTCGAGATGCGAGTAGATCGTAAGGAGCTGGTCGTAGTCGTGCTTGTTGGGATGCTGGTTCGTGCTCGGATCGTTCGTATAGTCCATGCACGTCCCGAGGTTTGTGTTGCTGAAATTCTCGTCCTGGTGGTCGAGACCAAACGTGTGCCCGACCTCCTGGCACATGACGACGTTCCGCCACGCAGTGCTGTTGTAGGTCGCGGTGTTGAAGTACGTGTCGTTCACCTTGACCGTGCCCTGCGTGATGTGTTTCGTCCCGCTCGCGAGCCAGATCGTCGCGACACCGAGCCAACCGTTGTTGCCGTAGGTGTTGTTGCAGATCTCGTCCTGGCCGGAGGTCGGCTTGCAGCGCCTCTGCGCCGACTGGCCGGCCACAACGACCGTGTCCAGTACCGTCGATTGCGACCAGTCCGACGAGCTGGTGTTGAGAATGCTCGTCCATGACCCCGTGAGGTTGTTGCCGAGCTTGACGGTAAAGGGGTTCGAGGTGCGTGCCCAGTGGTAGCCGCCCCAGGAGTGATTCGCTGCGGCGGTCGAGACGAACACCGACGCGGTCAGGACGACGGCCACGAGCGCCAGCATGAAGCGCCTATGCATTGAGTGCCCCTCCCTCGGAGATGACTGACCCGCGAATCCTAGGATGCTGTGAGGACGGATACAAGCCTCCGGCCCCGATAATCCCCCGGATGGAACGGGTCGATGGCTACGCCGCGATTCGGGATTACGCCGTCATCGGCGACGGGCGAACGTGCGCCCTCGTGGCGCGAGACGGTGCCATCGACTGGCTCTGCCTCCCGAATGTCGACTCGCCGTCGACGTTCGCCCGGCTACTCGATGCGGAGCGAGGTGGGGCGTTCGAGCTCTCACCGGTCGAGCCGTTCGAGGAGGAGCAGGCCTACCTCGATGGCACGAACGTTCTCCAGACGACATTCCGCACGGCGTCCGGCACGGTCCGCGTCACCGACGCGATGACGCTGACGGATGTCGTGTCCATCGCGCCGATGCGCGAGATCGTCCGCAAGGTCGAGGCTCTCGAGGGTCGTGTGCGGATCCGCTGGCAGGTCACACCTCGCTTCGGGTACGGGAGACGCGAGACCAAGGTCGGACGGCGCTCCGGTCGTCCGTTCCTGTTCGCGGGACGGGACGCCATCGCCGTGAGCGCGTGGGACGCGGGCACGATCGGGCTCGGCGACCGGGCGGTCGGGAGCGAGTTCGAGCTCGATCCCGGGCAGGACGCGCTGATCAGCCTCGCCGCCACGTACAAGGAGCCCGCCGTCCTGTCCGGGCGTGACGACGTCGAGCGACGGCTCAATCGAACGGAGCGGTTCTGGAAGGAGTGGGGCGGCCGTGCGCGGTACGACGGACGGTGGCGTGAGCAGGTCGTCCGCAGTGCGCTCATGCTCAAGCTGCTCGTCTTCGCTCCATCCGGAGCGATCGTCGCCGCGCCGACCGCGTCGCTCCCGGAGGCATACGGTGGCGGGCGGAACTGGGACTACCGCTACTCGTGGATCCGCGACGCGAGCTGGACGCTGGACGCGATGCTTCGGCTCGGCTATCGCGACGAGGCGACGGCCTTCTTCTGGTGGATCATGCACGCCTCCCGGATCACGCAGCCGAGGCTGCAGATCCTCTACCGCGTCGACGGCGGCCTACATGCAAAGGAGACCACCCTGGCCGAGTTCCCCGGCTATCGGGGCTCGAGGCCCGTGCGGGTCGGCAACGGCGCAGTCGACCAGGTCCAGCTCGACGTCTACGGATCGCTGTTCGAGGCCGCCTCGCTCTACGTCGAGGCCGGCTGCCACATCGACCCCGACACTGGGAAGGAGCTCGGCAAGATCGCCGACTACGTCGCGAAGCACTGGCGTGACAAGGACTCGGGCATCTGGGAAGTGCGCAGCGACCCGGCGCACTTCACGCAGTCGAAGGCCCTCTGCTGGGTTGCGCTCGACCGCGCAGCTCGCCTCGCCGAGCGCGGCATCCTGCCCGACCGGCGAGACCGCTGGCGTGCGGAGGCCGACGCGATCCGCGCCTTCGTCGAAGAGGAAGGCTGGGACGAGGAGCTCCGGAGCTACGTTCGCGCGTCCGACCAGCCGGAGGTCGACGGTTGCCTCCTGACGATGGCCCTGCTCGACTACCCACCGAGCTCGGGCGAACGGATGCAGCTGCTCATCGACGCCGTCCGGCGCGAGCTCGCCGACGGTCCGCTCGTCTACCGCTATCGCGGCGATGACGGAGTCGAAGGCAAGGAGGGTGCATTCCTGACGTGCTCGTTCTGGCTTGCCGACGCCCTCGCACGGGCGGGCCGAGTCGACGAAGCGATCGAGCTGATGGACGAGCTCCTTGGGCTCGGCAATCACGTGGGACTCTTCCCGGAGGAGATGGATCCCGCGACGCGCGATTACCTCGGCAACTACCCACAGGGTCTTACGCACCTCGCGCTCGTGAACGCTGCGATCTCGATCACGGACGCTGAGCGATGACGTTGTGGGGCGCGTTGGCTGGCGGGTTCGTCGGCACGATCGTGCTCACCAGCAGCCTGCGCTTCGCGCAGGAGACGGGCCTGACGCGCATGGACATTCCGCTGATGCTCGGCACGGTCTTTACCGCGAGCCGCAGTCGCGCCAACGTGATCGGCTACGCGGCTCACTTCGTCAACGGGCTCCTGTTCGCGCTCGTGTACTACCTCGTCTTTCGCGCCGTCGGGCACGCGGGGTGGCTCTTCGGCCTCGGACTCGGCGCCGTGCATGCGCTCTTCGCGGGCGGGGCGCTCGTCGGGGTGCTCCTGCCCGCGGTGCATCCCCGGATGGGGACCCCGTGGTCGGACGCCGAGGAGACACCGCTGCTCGAGCCGCCCGGGTTCATGCTCGAGAACTACGGGTCCCGGACCGCGATCGGCAACCTCGCCGCGCACATGCTGTACGGCGCGATCGTCGGCGGCTTCACCGGCCACTTGTCTTCCTTTTTCTAGCGGTCTTCGATCTCGAGCGCGAACCGGCGAAACCGCTTGAGGACGGCTCGGTTGAACGCGGCCTCGTACTCCTCGGCGGCGTCCTCGTCCAGCGTGAGGGCGAAGTTGTCGCGTAGATCGGCAAGGAGCTCGGTTCCGGTCTCCACGAGGTCGACGTAGTCGCCGTAGCGCTCTTCGGCCTCGTCGCGGTCCGCGCGGTCGTACGACCGCTCGGCGGTGACGCAGTCGTCGATCAGACCGCGATGCTCACGCTCGAACAGATCGAGCTGCCGCTCGATCACGTCTGCGAACCGCGCGCGCCTCAGTCTCACGCCAGCTCCCGGTACAGCTCGAGGTGTGCCTCGGCCGCGGCGTCCCAGGTCAGCGCCTTCCGCGCCCGGCGAGCGCCTTCGCGCGCCGCCTCGAGCGCGCCGGCGTCGTCGAGCAGCTCGCGTGCGGCCCCCGCCAGCGCGTCCACGTCGCCGGCCGGGACGACCCTGCCCGCGCCGAACTGCCTCACCGGCTCCCCGATCCCGCCCACGTCGTACGCGATCGCCGGGACGCCGGCGCCGAGTGCCCGGAGTAGGGCGCCGCTCTGGTCGAGCTCGGGTCGGTACGGAAAGACGGCGACCGTCGCCTCGCCGAGCGCGCGGTCGAGCTCGTGCCCGGTGAGATAGCCGAGGCGCCACTCCGCAACCTCCCCCGCCTGGGCGCGGTAACCGTTCATGGGCTCGAGCGGGTCTCCGGCGACGAGTAGTCGCACGCCCTCGATCTTCTTCGCCGCCTCGATCGCATCCCCCAACCCCTTGTATGGACGGATCGTGCCGAGGCAGAGCAGCGTGCGCCCGTCGTCTCTTCGCACCGGATCGCTCGGAAAGACGGGATGGGGAATGACCCTCGCCTCGACGCCGAGCGACGCGAGCGTCTCGAGCCCCTGCTCGCTGTGCACGACGATCCGCTCGAAGCGGGAGAGCAGCTCGCGCCAGAGCGCGACCTTTCCTGCGGTCCGGCGCGGGAGCAAATCGTGTGCCGTGAAGACGGTCGGGACACGCGGTCGCAAGAGGAAGCGGTCGAGCTCCGGTGCGGCGAGCCATTGCAGATGGAGGATGTCGGGCCGGCGCCGCAGCAGAGCCGCAGTGCCGGGAACGTGCTCGGCGAGCTTCAGGGGCAGTCGGAACCGGGACCGTCGGAACAGTCGCGCCGAGACTGGATAGAACGGCTCGCTGCGCCGATAGCCCACGGGTTCCGGCGTCTCGCCGAACCGAAAGCGCGACGTCACGAGCTCGACCTCGGCGCCGTGTCGTGCGAGCGCCGCGGCAAGCTCGTGGTCGTAGGCAGGCGTGAAAGCGGGCGGGTCCGCGAGCACGACGCGCATGGGCAGTACAGTAGAGCGCCTGCTTGTCCGGACCTGGAATCTCTTCCACGGGAACGTGCAGCCGCCCGGCCGGAAGGCGTTTCTCGAAGAGCTGGTGCGGCTTGCAAGTGCGGACCGGCCGGATGTGCTCTGCCTTCAGGAGCTGCCCGTGTGGGCGCTGGGGCGGCTCGAGGCCTGGAGCGGGATGACGGCCGTCGCGGACGTCGCGCGACGTCCCAGCCTCGGCCCGTTGCCTTCGACGCCCGAGGTCGGCCGGATCCTCACAGAGATCCACCACGGGATCCTTCGGTCGGCGTTCACCGGCCAGGCGAACGCGATCCTGCTCGGTCCCGGGCTCGACGTCGCCGAGCACCGGCACGTCGTGCTCAACCCGCGGCGCTTCCGGCGCGCTCAAGCGCGTCGCCTCGGGCTCGGCATCGTTCCGCGTCTTGCCTGGGGCAGGGAGCGGCGCGTCTGCCAAGCCGTTCGCCTCCGGCGGCCGAGCGGCACGTTCGTGGTCGGGAACCTGCATGCGACGAGCTACCTCGACAAGCGTCTGGCCGACGCGGAACTGCTGCGCACCGCTGTCTTCGTCGACGGAATGGCCGGGCCGAACGAACCAGTGCTCCTCTGCGGCGACTTCAACGTGAGCGTCCGCTTTTCCCGCACCCTGGCCGACCTCGCCGGACCCGACTGGCGCTTCGCAGGAGCGACCCCGAGGGGGATCGACCACGTCCTCGTGCGCGGGCTCCGCTCCGGCGAGCCCGAGCGCTGGCCCGACGCTCGGCGGCGGCACGAGGGGCGGCTGCTGTCGGATCACGCGCCGATCGACGTGGAGGTGGGATGACCTTCGAAGAGGCGCGGGCCCGGTTTGCCGTCCTCGAGCGGTTCGCCTATCTGAACGCGGGCTCGCTCGGCCCGTTGGCGCGGCCGACACTCGAGGCGATGGAGCGGCGTGCGCGCACCGACCAGGAGCACGGGCGTGCAGGGCGCGCCTGGTTCGAAGACGTGCTGGCGCTACGCGGGAGCATTCGCGAGCGGCTCGCGCGGCTCATCGAAGCGCCGGCCGAGCGCGTCGCGCTCACGAGCTCGACCACGGACGGCTGCAACATCGTCGTCTCCGGGCTCGACCTCGGACCGGACGACGAGGTCGTGACGACGGATTCCGAGCATCCGGGCCTGCTTCTACCGCTGCACGTCTCCGGGGCTCGCGTCCGCGTGGCGGAGGTCGCGGCGCGTCCAACCGCGGGTGCCCTCGACGCGATTCTCTCGTGTGTGACTCCGCGCACGCGCCTGCTCGCGCTTTCGCATGTGCTCTGGACGACCGGACAGATCATGCCCCTGCACGAGCTGAAGCGCGGGAGCGGCCTGCCCGTCCTCGTCGACGGCGCGCAGTCCGTGGGCGCAATTCCGGTCACGGTTGGCGACCTCGACTACTACACGGTGTCGTGCCAGAAGTGGCTCTGCGGACCCGACCCTCTCGGCGCGCTCTACGTTCGCGATCCGGACCAGCTTCGGATCGCGCTCCCGTCCTACTTCGCGCAGAAGTCGATCGAACGTGACGGGGCGTTCGTCCCCAGGGAGGGTGCGGCGCGCTTCGACTCCGGCTGGCTGGCGCCGCCCGCGCTAGCCGGGCTGGCGGCGGCGCTCGACGACCTCCCGGAGTGGCGCTTCGACCGCGCCGCCGAGATCACCGAACGTTGCCGGAGTGCACTCGGGTCGACGCACGAGCTGATCGGGGAGTCAAGACAGGGGACGCTCGTATCGTTCGTCCCGCCCGGCGACCCCGCGGACACGTCGGGGAAGCTCTATGACGCCGGCGTGATCGTGCGCGACCTGCCCGGAACGGGGTGGGTCCGCGCATCGTGCGGCTGGTGGACGAGCGAGGAGGACATCGAGCGCCTCGTCACGGCGCTCGGTCGGTAACCGCCTCCGCCGTCTCGGCGGTCCGCAGGCCGAGCTCGGCCGCGATCGGCTGGAGCGCGGCGATCACGTTGCGAATGTGCTCGTCGAGCTCGAGACCGAGACCTTCGGCCCCGGCGTACACCTCCTCACGGTGGACGCCCGCCGCGAACGACGGCTGCTTCAACTTCTTCTTCACGGACTTCGGCTCGAGCCCGTCCAGGCCGGTCGGTCGCACCAGCCCGACCGCGTGCACGAAGCCGGACAGCTCGTCGCAGGCGAACAGCGTCTTCTTCAAGCGCGTGTCGCGGGGAAGCGCGAGATGCTCAGCATGGGAGAGCACCGCCTCGATCACCTCCGCCGGGTAACCCTCCTCGCGCAGGATCGCCGCGCCGTCCTGTGGGTGCTTGTCGAGCGTCGGATGGATCTCGTAGTCGAAGTCGTGCAGCAAACCCACGGCGCGCCACAGTTCCTCGTCCTCGTCGAAATGTCGCGCGTACCACCCCATCGACGCCTCGACCGCGAGCGCATGGCGACGGAGCGCCTCGCTCTGGGTGTACTTCGTCAGCGTCTCCCAGGCCCGTTCGCGTGTGGTCTCCACGGCGGTGGGTAGGCTACCGCGATGTCCCAGACGGCCGTGATCGGGCACCTGGCCGAATCATTCGTCATCGAAGGCGGGCGGCCGCTCTACGGGCGGATCCAGGCGGCCGGGAACAAGAACGGCGCCCTGCCGATCCTCGCGGGGTGTCTGCTGACCAGCGAGCCCGTGGTGCTGCGGAACGTGCCTCGGATCGCGGACGTGGAGACCATGATCGAGCTGCTCAGCGACATCGGCGCAGATGCGGACTGGACCGGCCCGAACGAGCTTCAGGTCCACGCGGCGGAGATCGCGAAGCAGGAGCTCGACGAGGAGCTGTGCAGCCGGATGCGTGCCTCGTTCCTGCTCGCCGGCCCGCTGCTCGCACGCTTCGGGAGCGTCAGCGCCGCGCCGCCGGGCGGCGACGTCATCGGCCGGCGCAGGCTCGACCCGCACATCCATGCCTTTGCGGAGCTCGGCGCCCACGTCGAGATCGGCCGCCGCTACGAGATGCGCGGCGGCGCCCTGCGGGGAAAGCCCATCTTCCTGGACGAGGCGAGCGTCATGGCAACGGAGAACGCGGTCATGGCCGCCACGCTCACACCCGGGGAGACGGTGCTCGGGAACGCCGCGTGCGAGCCGCACGTGCAGGACCTGTGTCGCTTCCTCGTCTCGCTCGGCGCCCGCATCGACGGCATCGAATCCAACGTCCTGCGCATCGACGGCGTCGAGTCGCTCCACGGCGGGGAGTGGGAGATCGGCCCCGATCACATCGAGGTGGGCAGCTTCATCGGGCTGGCGGCGATCACCGGCGGGGACGTCACGATCGACGGCGTCAAGCAGGCCGACCTCGTCTCGATCTTGCATGCGTTCGCGAAGCTCGGCGTCGAGGTCGAGGTCGAGGTCGGCGACGGCGTCGTCCGGGTGCCGCCGCGCCAGGAGCTCGTGATTCAGGACGACCTGGGCGGTCACGTGCCGAAGATCGAGGACGGACCGTGGCCGGCGTTTCCCTCCGACTTGACCTCGGTCGCGCTGACGGTCGCGACCCAGGCCGCCGGGACGATTCTGATGTTCGAGAAGATGTTCGAGAACCGGCTGTTCTTCGTCGACAAGCTGGTCGCCATGGGCGCGCGGATCATCCTCTGCGACCCCCACCGCGCGGTGGTGAGCGGCAGGGCCCAGCTCTTCGGCGAGCGCCTGGAGAGCCCGGACATCCGGGCCGGCATGGCCATGCTCATCGCGAGCCTGGCGGCCGAGGGGACCAGCGTGATCGGCAACATCGGCCAGATCGACCGGGGCTACGAGCGCATCGACGAGCGCCTGCAGGACCTGGGGGCCCGGGTCGAGCGGGTCCGTGCGTAGCCCGGAGCCCGAGGCCGCGGAGGGGCTGGGGCCCGCGCGGCTCCCGGCCGGGAGCCGCGACGTGTTGCCCGTC
>DASWEF010000098.1:0-7190 GCA_036394855.1 Gaiellaceae bacterium
TCGACGAAGCCTTCGAAGAGCGTACGCTCGAGCTTGCGGCCGGCGCCGTCCGCGAGCCTCGTCGTCTTGAGGATCTTGCCGTTCGCGTCGGAGCGGACGGTCGCGACCACGCGAACGCCCTTCGACGTGCGCCCGCCGGCCTCGATACGCTCAAGCACGACACGCACACGCTGGCCGCGCTGCCGGTCTGTCGGGTCGTCCCACTTGACACCCTTCGGGTTGGCGAGCTCTAGCAGCCCTCGGGCCCGCTCACGGGTGAACGCCACCTCGCGCTCGAGAATCGGACGCCACCGGCTCGCCGCATCGGTGAGGGAGAGGCGCTCGTGGAAGATCTCGAGGAGGCGCTTCTCGGCCTCCCACAGTTCCGCTGCCTTCCCGACCTGGATATTCAGCTGGAAGCCGCCGAGCACCCGGCGGACGTCCGAACGGACCTGAAGCACGTCGACGGTGAACCGCTGGCCGGCCTTCGTCCCGCGCGGCAGCGTGACGGTCACCAGCCCAGCCAGGTTGTCGCCCCAGAACGGCGGGATCGGCAGGTAGGTCGGCCCAGCGACGGCGAGGCGAAGCGTGTGCGAGTCGACGATCTGGACCGTCCCCGGCGCGTGACGCAGGTTGCGGTGGTTGACGATCTCCTCGACGCCCGCGCCGGGCAGGTACAGCTCAACGCGGGAGCGGCGCGGGAGGTTGTTCCAGAAGAAGACGAGCTCGTCTACGCCGTGCGTGGGCTTCCACGTGTCGAGATCGAACTGCCAGCGCTCGGCCTCCTCGTGCTCGTCATGCGTCCGCGCACGCAGCTCGGCGACGACCTCCGGATCCTCCGCGAGCCAGCTCGCCTTGAACATGCGCGCCGCGTGCTTGACGGCGTGGGCCCTGTGCCGGCCGCCCGGCGCCGGCCTTGCCGGCAGCACGATCGGCCCGAGCTCGACCGGCTGCTCCTCGCCGTTCGGCTCGTCGTGGACGTGCTCGGCGGCTTCCATCGCGCGACCGCGACGCCGGGTGAGGTCGATGTCGAAGCTGTGCTGCACGGTGCGTGTGATGGGGGTGGCGCCCGGATTCGCGGTTCGCAGGATCAACAGGTTCCGCTGCGACAGGTTGTCCGACGAGCCGGGCGTGGCACCCGACGCGGTCGGGTCGGGCGGATAGACGATCTCGACGACCATGCACTGATGGAAGCTGACGAGCAGGTCGCGGATGGACCGCATGCTCGCCGCCGGCACAGCACCGAAGCCGCCGTCGCCCAGGAACGTGTCCGGGAACTGGACTGTCGGCTGGTTGATGTCGAGGTAGGCGCCGTAAAAACTCACCGCCTCGTTACCGCCCGTCGCGCCGAAGTTGAAGCTGTTCTTCGGATCGGGCTGGGTGGTCATCGAGGCCGTGACGGCGACGCGCGGCTCGGCAAAGAACGGGATCGAGGCGACCTCGTCGGTCGTCGTCCGCCCAAGCTTGGCGATGCCGGTCGGGGCATGCGTGCGGTAGGCGAGCGTCGGGTCGAACGCGACGTTCGCCACCCCCCAGCGGAAGAGGCGGAACGAGGCGCGCACGTCGTTCGCCCCCGTCACGCTCTGGAGCCTCACCTTCGCAAGCGCGAAGTTGAAGACGTTCTGCCCGCCGACGCTCGTCGAGTACTCGAGCGCCGCGCTTGCCTGGTCGCTCGGCAGCCCGTCGAAGCTCTCGCCGCCGGCCGTGCCGTTCCCGGCGCGCAGGTTGTCGATGACGTCCTTGATGAACTGGTTCGGGTTCGTCCAGCCGGCGCCGACGCCGAAGCGTGCCTGTCCCTGCGTGACCTTGAAGACGCGCGTGTCGATGCTCAGCCAGGGCGTCGGCCCGTCGAGCGAGTACGGGTTGGCGCTGACTTGCAGGCGCACCTCCGAGCCGTCGTCGACGACGGTGTTGCCGGCGCGGTCGACGGCGGTGACGACGAGTTTGAGCGGCTTTGTGTCGCCGGCGACCATGCCGGCGAACGCCGCGTTGCCGGTGAAGACGACGCGGCAGCCGTACGTGACGCGCTGAGGCACGCTCGGGTGCAGCGAGGGGTCCTCGGGAGCGACCGACGTCACCGTGACGTCGACGCCCGGCACCGCCGCGTTCGTGACCGCGTCACGCAGCTCGACCGCCGGGGCGTGCGCGAGGTCGGCGTAGAGGCCGGCGGCGCGAGCCGGAGGCGCGATCAGCCCGTAAAGGGCGGGCTCGACGTCGACCGGCCACGCGATCGGCGCAGGGCGCTCGGTTCGGTCCTGGATCGCCAAGTAGAAGGCGTTCTCGAACGTGCTCTTGCCGGCGACCTGGATCGCCTCGACCTCGTCCTTCGAGAAGCTGCTGTGATCGAGGTAGACGGTGACGTCGGGAGCGAGCTTCTCCTGCAGGAGCGGGATCTCGATCTGCTCCTCCGCGTCGAAGCCGTCGAGCTTCTCGTACGCGGTGCCCGCGGGCAGCGGGGGCGCGAACGGCTCGAGCACGGTCAGCGACGTGTTCGAGGCGACCGCCGTCACCGCGCGCACCTGCCCGGCTGCGCGGATGATGTCGCCGTCCTTGAGCAGCGTCTGCGCGATGAACGAGGTTCCCGAGCCGGTGACGGTGCTCCCGACGCTCGAGAGCGTCCCCGGCGCGAGCAGGGTCATGCCGTCGGGGCGCTGCTTGCAGACGATCCGGCCGGTCAATCGGATCAGGCTGTTCAGGAAGCCGGTCGCCGATGGCCCGGCGGGCGGGAAGAGCAGGTTGTCGGTCGCGAACGGGCCCTTGCCGCCGGCGTCGGCGGTGCCCGGCGACCCATCGAAAGCGAACTCCTCGACGAAGTCGACTCCTTGCTGGCGCTCGTTCGGCGTGGCGGGCGGCCCGACCGTGATTGTCAGCGTGCGCGGCGGCAGGGCGATGACCGGCGCCGGCCCCGCGGCCTCGCGCAGCACCTCGCAGCGCAGCTCGAGCTCGAGCGGCCTGTTGAAAGGGTCGGGGCGCACCGCGATGCGGCAGCGGAGCGTGCCGTTGCCGCTCGGGCGGTCGATCCCGACGACCGCGGCCGCCGGCTCGACGGAGTCCGTCGCTCCGGTCAGGTCGCGCAGGATGGTGAGCACCTGCGGGGCGCCGGCGGGGAAATCGGCGGGCGTAAAGGCCTGGAAGGCGGGCTGGCGCCTTCCCCACGTGTCGTCGATGAAGCCGTGCCAGGCGTAGAAGCGCGGCACGTAGTTGTTCGCGTGCGGCGTACGGATGTCGCCGTTCAGGTTGTGCCCGTGTCCGTGATACGACTCGTCGGCGAGGTTGACGCCGGGAGGGATCGGCAGCTTTGTGAATGGGTTGAAGTCGGTCGCAAAGAACTGGCCCATCTCGCCGACCGAGGAGAACTCGCGCAGCGTCCCGTCCGTGCCTGCGCGTGATCCGTCCCAGATGTTGTCGTGCACCGGAGCGAAGTCGACGCTACGCGTGACGTAGTCGACGAGCGGGTACCCGCGGCCGCCGCCGTTCACGTCGAGGCCGGCCGGCGGCGGGGAGAGCGGCGTCGGCGAGTCGTGGGCGCACATGTTGATCGACTGCACCGGGTCCTGCTTCGTCCGCGCGAGCCAGCGGTCGAAGAGGAGCGTGTGGTCGCGGTGGAAGGCGTAGAACTCGGCCCCGACCTGCGCCCGGCTGATCTGCCGTTTGCGGCGGTGCTGGCCGACGCCGGTCTTGAAGAAGGGCGTCGGCTCGGTCCACGACGCCGGCGGCCCCATGTCCGGATGCCAGACGTGGTGCACCTGGTTGAAGCGGTCGGTGAATTCCTTCTCCGACAGGATCGTCCCGTCGCGGTCGTAGACGACGCCGACCGGGAAGACCGGCTGGCCGAGGAGGCGCCTCCGGAGATCGGCGACCCACTTCATGAACGCCCAGTAGCGGTAGCTGAACGGCGCCTTGACCTCGTCGTCGAGCTCCGTCGTGCGGAGGCTGTCGACGAAGTTCCGCAGCGAGTCGCAGTACCCCCTGACCGTGTTGCCGAGGTCGTTGGTCGTCCAGCCGGCGGGGAACGGACCGCCGGCGAGCGATCCGGGCAACACGGGGCCGACGACCGGCATTCCGGCTTCGGTGAAGACGTCCTGGCCGTTCCACGGGGTGAGTGGCGGCAGGAAGTTCGTGCTCCGCCACGTCTCGTAGCGGGCGAGCATCGTGTCGAGGTGGTGGCTGAGGAACTGGTCGCCCGCAACCGCGGGCGCGGGCGGCGACGCGACGCGGTCGAGCGTCCAGTTCATGTGGTTCTTGACGCCCGCGCCCAGGTTCCCGTAGACGAGGGTGCTCACGAAGTCGATGAAATTCGCGGCCATGACTCCTCCTTCAGGCGCGCGGGCGCCGGGATCGCGTGTCTGCGGGACACGGGCCGAGGTTCGGCAAGAACGGGCGCGCGATTCGGTTGCCTGCGGCACGCGATCGTTGCCGGGCCGGAGACCCGCGATTACCGCGTAGCGTTCTCGCCGGCTTCCCGGTGCCCGCTCCGGCCGTAGAACGCGGTGTCGCCGCAGCAACGAAATGACGTGCGGCTCCCACGGCTCCGTCCTCTCCGTTGCCCATGACCACCGTATTCCGCGCGGGCGGAAGACGTCAAGGGCCGACGAGCTGCAAACCGCTCTCATCCGCTACCTCGGTCGCCCGTGGGGAGTCCGAGGAGTCGACTCGCGGTCTCGGGCGGCGTGCCTTGACACGGTTTGCGCAGGAGCGTAGCGTCGCTTCAAGCGAACGCTGCGGCATCGGGAAGGAGGGCTCACGTAGCCCCGTTGCTGCGGCTCATCGCTTCACAGGAAACAGAGCGTTGGCGGATCCGGATGGGCTTCCCTTCCGGCGTCGAAAGGAGGGCGACATGCATAGGCTTGGACCGCCGCCGAGGGGAGTCAGCCGCGGCCTAGCGAGAGCTATGCACGGCGCCTCCCTGATCCGGCGCGTGCTGGTGCCGGCCGTCGTCGTTTGCGCGACGGCGGTCTTCTTCGCCCTCCACTCGACACAGGCAGGGAGCACGCGGGCGATTGCCTCCGCGCCGGTCGGGCCGCGCGTGGACCAGCCGGTGGCGCACGATACGTCCCGGCCGCTTCGTGAACTTGCCGCCGAGGCTGGGCTGACGTCGTCCGTCGCGGCCGCGGGAGACGAGACCGAGCAGAGCGAGGCCGACGGTCAGAACCTGCCTGCCTGGACGAGGTCGGGAACGTCTGGCCAGAGCTCGGAATCCGCACGCCGCGCGGCCCTGACGTCGAACCCGTTCACCCTCTTCGAGACCTTCAAAGGGATCACCGTGGCCGAGCAGGGTTTCGTCACGGACTGCTCGATGCCCAAGCAGTGCTGGGCGGCCGACGCCAGCGGCGCGGTCGGCCCGAACCACTACATGCAGTCGGTGAACTTCTCCTACTCGATCTACGACAAGAACGGCACCCGACTTCTCGGCCCGACGAGCACGGCCGCCTTCTGGTCCGGGTTCTCCGCGGCGCCGTGCGGCGGAGGCTGGACCGACGTCGTCGTGCTCTACGACCGCGCTGCCGACCGCTGGTTCGTCAGCCGTTTTGCGCAAGACCCGGCGACGAACTACTGGTACCAGTGTTTCGCAATCTCGCAGACGCCGGATCCCACCGGCTCGTACTACCGCTACGCGTACCTGATCAGCCAGACCGAGTTCAACGACTACCCCAAGTTCGGGATCTGGCCGGACGCCTACTACATGACCGCGATGCGGGACAAGACGTTCTCCGGCAAGGGCGCGTTCGTGGCCTCGTTCGAGCGCGCGAAGATGCTCGTGGGCGACCCCAGTCCTCAGATGGTCCTGTTCACCATCGACGGGGATCCCAACCGCGTCTGCGACCCGGACGACCCCAACAACTGCGACCACCGCGCGGGGATGCTGCCGGCCGATTGGGATGGCCAAACTGCGCCGCCCGCCGGCGCGCCAAACTACCTCGTGCGGCCGATCTCGTCCGCTCTGGGGTGGTCTCCACCCGACACGCTCGAGCTGTGGCGGTTCCACGTCGACTGGGGCGACACGAGTGCCTCGACGCTCACGCTCACTGATGCGCTCCTCCCGGCGCCGTATCAGCCGGCCTGCGGGTTCGACCAGAGCTGCATTCCCCAACCGGGCACCTCGACCCGCCTCGATCCGCTGGCCACCGGCTTCCTAATGTACCGGCTCGCCTACCGCAACTTCGGCGATCACGAGGCGCTCGTGCTGAACCAGACCGTCGACGTCGGAGACGCTGCGCCCGACGTCCACGCCGGCGTCCGCTGGTACGAGCTGCGCCGGACCGGCGGCCCCTGGTCTATCTTCCAGCAGGGCGATTACGCGCCCGACGGCGACCACCGCTGGATCGGCAGCATCGCCATGGACCGCGCTGGCGACATCGCGCTGGGGTACAACGTCTCCGGAACCAGCCGGTATCCGTCAATCGCGTACGCTGGCCAGGTCCCGGGCGATCCGGCGGGCACGCTCTCCCAAGAGGCGACGCTGCAGGAGGGGGGCGGCTCGCAGACGGGCTACATCTTCTGGAGCGACTACAGCCAGCTCACGCTCGATCCGACCGACGACTGCACCTTCTGGTACGTCAACGGCTACCAGCCCGCCACCGCCAACAACATGAGCTGGGCCACGCACATCGGCGCGTTCAGATCCCCGACGTGTCCGAAAGCGACGACTTCGCTGACCTACACAGGGGCGAAGACGGAGGACTTCCACGATCAGGCGACGCTGTCGGCGACGCTGACGAACACCTTCAACGGGCTGCCCGTTGTCGGTGCGAGTCTGACCTTCGGCCTCGACGGCCAGAGTTGCAACGCGACCACGGGCGCCGCCGGCCAAGCTTCCTGCGACATCACCCCGAACGAACCGGCGGGGAGCTATCCGCTTACGGTCACGTATGGGGGGACGTATCAGCTCGAGTCCGCCAGCTTCAACGGCACCTTCATCGTCACGCACGAGGAGACCACACTTACGTACACAGGGCCGACGCTCCTCGCCCAGAACATGAGCAATACCTTCACCGCGCTGCTGCGCGAGGACGGCGTCGTTCCGATCGCCGGCCGTCCGGTCACGATTACGGTCGGCTCCGGCTCGTCGAGCCAGAGCTGCTCCGGGACCACGAACGCGAGCGGCGTCGCGACCTGCACGATCAACCCGCTGACGGTTCCGCAGGGACCGCAGCCGATCTCCGGGAGCTTCCTCGGCGACGCGTTCTATCTCCCCTCTTCAGCGAGCGCGA
>DASWEF010000099.1:0-5437 GCA_036394855.1 Gaiellaceae bacterium
TGGCCGGTGATGAATCGCGCCCACTCCTCGCGGGTGAGGTTGCGCCCGGCGACCGCGCACGCGTGTTGCTTCCAGGCTTCGACCGTGAGGGGCCAGATCGCGCCGCTGCCGTCGTCGTAGACGACGATGAGCTTGTCGCCGCCGGCGGTGATGGCGGCATTCCCGGCCTGCGCTGTCGGCGGGTGGTGGAAGCTCGAACCGAGCTGCTGTACAGGCGAGACTGTCCACAGCTTCGCGCGGCCGTCGGCGAGGCCTGTGGTCGCGAACAGCCCGGCGTCCTGACCAAAGGAGACGCTTCCGACGGGGCCGGCGGACACGAGCGTCGCTCGGCCAATCTCCTCTCCGCTCGCGGCGTCCCAGCGTTGCACGGTGCCTGCCCAGGAGCCGGTAAAGAGAGTCCCTTCGGGCGAGAACGTGACTGCGACGTTCGGCGCCCCGGTCGGGCGGAGCGTGTGCTCGATCTGCCGAGTCGCTGCGTCGATGACGAGCACGTGCCCGTTGTCGAGGCCGACGGCGATCGTGCTGCCGTCGGGCGAGAACGCTATCGACCGCCCTTCACCGGGTAGGTCGAGCGGCGTCGCGGTCGCCGTTCCCGTGTCGGTGCGCCAGAGGGCGAGACGGCCGGGAGCGCCACCGGAACGGCGATGGTGGTCGACGGCCGCAAGAAGCCGCTCCTCGGGGGCGAATGCGAGCGCCTGGACCGCGTCGAGGCCCGTCAGGCGGCGGCGGAGCCTGGGACGCGGCCGCGCATCCCACAGCTGCACGCGTCCTTCGCGGGTGGCAAGCGCGAGTTGCGTCCCGTTGGGTGTCCAGGCGAGCGCCGTGATCGGTCCGCCGCTCGGACCGGCCGCGATGACGGCTCGACGCTGGCGCGCCGGAAGCGAGTAGAGCGCAAGCCGCGACCGGCCGATGCGGACGGCAAACTGCGACCCGTCCGGCGCGACCGCGAGCGGCGGCGTCTGCGGCAC
The DNA here is from genome assembly GCA_036394855.1 of Gaiellaceae bacterium. Lineage (GTDB taxonomy): Bacteria > Actinomycetota > Thermoleophilia > Gaiellales > Gaiellaceae > 3-1-20CM-4-69-9. The sequence continues at coordinate 969 of DASWEF010000099.1, forward strand.
GTCCGGGAGGGAGCGTGCGCGCGGCCCGTAGCGGAACTGTTGTCCGAAGCGCCGTTCGCCACCGATGCCCCATTCGAAGATGGCGCCGTCGAGGCTGCTCGAATACAGCGCCGCACCGTCGGGGCTGAAGGCGGCGCCGACGGAGCTGCCGCCGTGGCCAACGAGCGTCTCCAGCGGCTGTCCGGTGGCGGGATTCCAGATGATCACCGTCCCGTCGTCGTGCGAGGTAGCGACGCTGCGGTCGTCGGGGGCGAAGCGCACCGTCAGGGCGAGGCCGTGATCGCCTCCGCCACGCGCGCGGGTGATACGCCCGCTGGCTGCGTCGACGAAGACGAGTGCGCCGCTGCCGCGGAGCTCGGCTGCGACCGTGCGTCCGCTCCCGCTCACATCCGCGTAGCCGCCGAGTTCGACAGCGGGTTTGACGGCGCTGAGGCGGCGCAAGCTACGCGTGTCCCACGTTGCGATCTCAGTTCGCGTGATGGTGACCAGCCGCGAGCCATCCCGGACGAGGCGTGCGCCGGTGACATCGACCGAGCCGAGCGGACGAGACCTGCGCATGCCGCTCGGTAGATCCCAGACGTCGAGGTAGGCGGCGCCTTCGTCGTTGGCCTCGTTGATCACGAGGTCGTAGGCGAAGAAGGCCGTCTTGCCGTCGCGGCTGAGCCCGAAGGGCGTCACGGCGCCGCCTTCTTTGCTGAACCAGGTTCGATCGAACGGGAGCAGCCGGATGCGCCGCAGCGTGGCTGCATCGAGGAGCTGCAACCCGCGTGGTGGCTCGCCGGCGGCGATCGTCAGCATCTTCTCGCCGTCGGCGCCGTAGACGGGCGGCAGATAGCCCATCGCATCCGTCAGGGGCGGGCGGCTCTCGCGGCGGGTGCGCGTGTCGAAAAAGTGGATCTGCCCTGAGTTGTCGCTGACGGCGAGCGTGGCGCCATCGGCACTGACGCTGATGCGTAGTGGCCTCGCGCCGAGCGGCAGCGTGAACGTCTTCCGGGGAATCGCAGGGCCGCGAAAGAGCGTCGTCAACAGCGCGCCGCGCGTCTGGCGCGAGTCGTTCAGGTTCAGCGCCTCGAGCGCTAGCAATAGCGCCCGGTCGATGCGCGGCTCGACGAGCGCCTGCGCGCCGAGCTGGTTCGCGAGCGCAACACGCGCCTCGCGTTGTGCCGTGTGCCGCTGCACCAGGGCGACAGCTCCGCCAATGAGCGCGAGCGCGAGCAGCGCGGCGAGTGCAGCGGCGGTTGTTCGCAGGCGCCGCAGCGCCCGCTGGCTCGCCTGCCGGCTCGCCGCGAGGAACTGACGCTCGGTTTCGTTCAGCTCATGGTCATGGGCCGACGCCCAATCGAGCGCAGAGGCGAGCCGCACGCCGCGGTAGAGGTCGCCTTTGTCGTGCCCGCGGTCGTGCCACTGCCGCGCCCGCTCAATCAGGTCCTCATGCAGGCGCCGGCCATCACGATCTTCCTCGAGCCACTCGCGCAGGCGCGGCCACTCGCGCAGGAGCGCCTCATGCGAGACCTCGACCACGCCGTCGCTGATCGTCAACAGGCGCGCCTCGGTCATGGCAGACACCACGCGGCGCGCCTCTTCGTCGCGCTCAAGGTCGAACTCGTCGAGCGGTACGCGCCGGCGCAGGGCCACGCCCTCGCCCGCGGCCAGCCGCAGCAAGATCGTCCGCGCGCGCCGCCGCTCTACCTCGGGCAGCTGCCCGAAGACCTGCTCGGCAAGGCGCGTGATCGCGCCGCGCACGCCGCCAGCCGCGCGGTACGTCTCGAGCCGGAGCACGTTCGTCTCGCGCAGTCGCCAGAGCTCGAGCAGCATCGTCGACAAGAACGGCAGCGCGCCCGGTTCGGCGGCGACGTCGGCGACGAGCGCCTCGACAAGCGGCCGTTCGACCTGCAGGCCGGCGCGTCGCGCCGGTAGCTCGATCGCACGTGCGAGCTCGTCCCGCTCCATCGGCCCCAGCAGGACGTGGTTCCGGCTCAGCAGCTCGGCGAAGCCCGGATAGCCGGCAAGGCGGCCGTAAAAATCGGCGCGCAACGCCACAACGAGAACGACGCGGCGGTCACGATCCGCAGCCGCCCCGGCGAGGGTCGAGAGGAACAGCGCTCGTTCCTCCTCGTCATCACAGGCGGTGAAGAGTTCCTCGAGCTGGTCGACCGCGAGCACGAGCCGCTCGCCCGGGCGCAGCCGGTCAAGTGCCGATGGCAACGCTTGACCGCCGAGCACCCTCCTGAGCTCCGAGCAGGGCTCCCTACCCGGGCGCATCAGCCCCGTTCGCCAGCGCTCGCTACCCGGCAACGCCCCCGCCGCCAGCGCCGGCAACAACCCCGCCCGCACCAGCGAGGACTTCCCGCTGCCCGAGGCGCCAACAACGCCGACGAACGTCGCGCTCGTGAGACGCGCGACCAGCTCGGCGATCACTCGTTCGCGGCCGAAGAAGAACTCCGCGTCGGCGACGTCGAACGGCGCCAGCCCCTTGAACGGGCAGACGACCGGACCTCCCTCGGGTTCCGGCGGCGCCGGACCCGCCTCGACATCGAGCGCGGCCTCCTGGCGAAGCATCGAGCGCTCCAGCTCCTGTAGCGCCTTGCTCGGCTCGAGCCCCAGCTCCTCGCGAAGCAACTCGCGCGTCTCGCGGTAGACCTCGAGCGCGTCCGCCTGGCGGCCCGAGCGGTACAGCGCGAGCATCAGCTGGCCACGCAGGCGCTCTTGGAGGGGGTTCGCCTCGACCAACACCTCGAGCTCGGGGATCACTTCGTCGGCATGGCCGAGCGCGAGATCCGCGTCGATCCGCTCCATCAGCGCGCTCAGCCGCAACTGCTCGAGTCGCCGGATCTCCGGCTGCGCAAACTCCAGCAAGGCGAGGTCGGCCAGCGCCGGACCACGCCAAAGCGCGAGCGCCTCGCGCAGCATCGCTGCCGCGGAGACGGCGTCGCCCGCAGCGAGCGCCTGCCGTCCCTCGCCCAGCAGGCGTTCGAACAGCGCCACGTCGAGCTGCTCCGGCTCGGCGCGCAACAGGTATCCCCGCGGCCGCGTGAGCAGCACGCCACCGTCGCTGTTCGAGCTGCGGCTCTCCCCGAGCAGGCGCCGAAGCCGAGAGATCCCGACCTGGAGCGCGTTGGCGCCCGTCTCCGAGGCATCGCCGCCGAAGAGCTCCTCGATCAAGCGCTCGCTCGGCACGACCTCGTTCGCGTGCAGCAGCAGCAGCACGAGCAGCGCGCGCTGACGCTCACCGCCCAGACGCAGCGGCTGTCCCTCCCGCCACACCTCGAGCGGGCCGAGCAGGCGGAAGTGGAGCGTCGCGGCCGGTCCCATGATCGCCCCGATTATCCGGTGCCTGACCGCAGTTGTCAGCTTCCGGTCAGGCGCTTGTAAGGGCTTCCTCGCACCCTCCAGCAGGCAGCACACCAATCGCGAGAGAGGAGAAGCCCATGCGCCGACTGACCTACGTCCTGCTGTTGCCCGTCCTCGTTGCCGTCGCGCTAGTCGTGGCTGCGCCTGCGGCGGCGGACGCGCCCACGATCGAGAGGTCGACCGTGACCTTCGGGCCGTTCGTCGACGACGAGACCTGCGCGTTCCCGTTCAGCCAGACGGTGGAGCGGACGCGCACGACGATCACCTACGAGAACGGCGACATCAAGCGGCACACCGACCTGATCGTCACGGCATCGGCGAACGGCAAGACCGAAATCCAGCGGAACTCGTACAACGTGTTCATCGCCGCCGACTCGCCGACGCAGTGGGTGATCACCGGCGTGTTCGAAAAAGCCCAGCTGCACGGCCGGACGCTCTGGCTGCAATCGGGGCGGCTCGTCTACGACCTCGAGACCGATCAGGTCGGCGACGCACACCCCGGACCACTCGCCGAACCGGCGGACACCTGCCAGTTGCTCGGTCCCTAACGAGTGCGGCGCGCCAGATTCAGCACCGATGTCGCTGCCACGCGATTTCCTCGACGAGATCGACGTGGAGTTGGCTGCGGCGCGCCGCAGCGTCACCCGCGATTGCACGCGCACGGCTGCGCTCGAGGAACTTCACCGGCTCGCACACGCCGCCACGCGCGAACTCGGCCGCCCGATCACCGTCTTCGACTTCATCCGCTCAGCGGCCGCACGAGACGAACGCGACCGTCGACTCACACTCGTTCGCCGAATGCGCTCAGACATTCCTGAACTAGGAGGGGAACTGGAATGAACATCATCAGAGCGATCGCACTCGTCGCAGCCTTCGCTGTCGTCGCAAGTGGCGCAGGCGGGGCGACTGCAGCGGCACCGCAGACGCTCGTCGTCGACGACGACCGAGCACAGTGCGCCGGCGCCGGATTCGCGTCGATCCAGGCCGCGGTCGAGGCAGCGCAAGCTGGCGACCTGATCAGGGTCTGCCCCGGCATCTACGCGGAGAGCGTCACGATCGACAAGCCGCTGGCGCTCAAAGCCGATCCCGACGCGATCGAGGCGCTGGATTGTTTCCAG
>DASWEF010000100.1:0-22695 GCA_036394855.1 Gaiellaceae bacterium
CCGTAGCCGAAGTTGATGTTCTGGCTCGGAATCTGCTCGCAGTAGAGCCAGCGGACGATGTCGGCGCCCATCCGCTCGATCGCCTCGTTCGCCTCGATCGCATTCCCCCAGGACTTGTGCATCTCGCGGCCGGTCTCGTCGCGCACGCGCTCGTAGGCGAGCACGGCGCGGTACGGCGACCGGCCAACGAGGGTCTGCGCCATGAAGCACTGCGAGTAGAACCAGAGCCGGATCTGCTCGCGGCTCTCCGAGACCCAGTCCGCCGGGAACCATTCCTCCCAGTAGGCATGGTCGGGAAGATCGGCCCCCGACAGCCCGGCCGACGCGCCGTTCGCGTAGCCGTGCGGCTTCCACCCCGGGTTCTCCCAGCCGAGCGTCGAGAAGGGGACGATGCCCGCGTCGAGCCATGCGTCCCCGACTTCCGGGATCCGGCGGACTTCTTCGTCGCAGGCCCCGCAGCGGATGACGACGTCGTCGATCCACGGGCGGTGGAGCTCCTGGAGTCCCACGATGCCGGTGGTCGCACGCTCCTCGAGCTCGGCGCGCGAGCCGACCACGTTCAGGTGGCCGCAATCACACGGATAGAACGGAAGCGGCAGACCGAAGTAGCGCTTCCGCGAGATGTTCCAGTCGCCCATGTTGACGAGCCAGTCGTCCATTCGCTTCGAGTAGAAGGCCGGCGTCCACGTCACGCCGGCGTTCGCGTCTCGCAGCGGCTGTCTGATCTCGTCGCAGGAGATGAACCAGTCGTCGACGACGCGGAACACGAGCGGCGTCCCGCAACGCCAGCAGATGGGATACCTGTGCGTCACCTCGCCGGACTCGATCAGCAGGCCGCGCTCCCGCAGCGAGTCGATGACGGGTACGGCGACTTCGTCCGTCGTCATCCCCGCGAGCTCGCCGAACCGCGGCAGCATCCGGCCCGACTCGTCGATCGGCATCACGACTGGTAGGTCGTGGACGCGCGACAGCTCGAAATCCTCCGCGCCGCACCCCGGCGCGATGTGCACGATGCCCGTCCCCTCGTTCGTCACCACCTCGTCCCACGGGATCACCCGGTGCACGACGCCCTCCTGGGCCGGAAGGTCGTCGAACGGGCCTTCGTACTCGAGACCCACGAGCTCCTCCCCTCGAGCGATTCGCTCGGGGGTCGCGTCCGGCTTGAGCTCGCGGAGCCACCAGGCGCCGTCGATCAGGCCGTACTCCGCGTCCGGCTTCACCGCGGCAGCGACGTTGGCGGGGAGCGTCCACGGAGTCGTCGTCCAGACGGCGAGCGCCTCCTCCGCCCGCCCGCGCAGCGGGAAGCGCACGAAGAGCGACGGATGGGTCAGCTCGGTGTACTTGTCCTCGCCCGCCTGCTCGTGCTGCGAGAGCGAGGTGCCGCAACGCGGGCACCACTGCGTCGAACGATGGCCTTTGTAGAGCCAGCCGCGTGCATGGCACTCCTTGAGGAAGCGCCAGATGTACTCGATGTTCGTGTCCGAGAACGTGTAGTAGTCGTTGTCCCAGTCCATCCACATGCCGAGGCGTCTCGACTGGTCCGTGATGACCTCCGCGTAGTGGGCGACGCGTTCCTTGCAGCGCTCCGCGAACTCGGCGAGGCCGTACGCCTCGATGTCTCGCTTCGAGCCGAGCCCGAGCGACTTCTCGACCTCGACCTCGACCCAGAGCCCCTGCGAGTCGAATCCGTTCTGGTACCGCTGGTCGAAGCCGCGCAGGGCCTTGTAGCGCTGGAAGACGTCCTTGAGCGCGCGGCCCCACGCATGGTGAACTCCCATCGGGTTGTTCGCGGTGATCGGCCCGTCCATGAAGCTGAACTTCGGACCGCCGCGATTCTGCTCCCGCAGCCGCTCGAAGACGCCTTCTCGATCCCACCAGTCGAGGACCTTCTCTTCGAGGGCCCGGTGATCGGGATACTTGGGCAGCGGCTCGAACACAGCTTCGATTCTAGGTGGGGACTAGAGGGGTGATTCGGAGCGTTTATGTAGGGGTACGACCGATCGATCAGTTAAGAAAGGACCTGATGGCAACTGCAGTAACGGAACAGAGCTTCGAGCAGGAAGTGCTCCAGAGCGAGACCCCGGTCCTGGTGGACTTCTGGGCCGAGTGGTGTGGCCCGTGCCACGCCGTGTCGCCGATCCTCGAGCGCATCGTCGACGAGCGAAACGGCGACCTGAAGCTCGTGAAGGTGAACATCGACGAGGAGCAGGGGCTCGCTGTGCGTTACGGCGTGCAGTCGATCCCGACGATGATCCTCTTCAAGGGCGGCGAGCCCGCCGCGGCGGCGATCGGCGCCCAGCCCAAGCCCTCCCTCGAGAAGGCTCTGGGACTCGTAGAGGCCTAAGGGGGCTAGCCCCCCTCGGCCATTTCCTTTTCCGGGTGAGGCTCGGGTGAGACCGCCCGCTTCGTCGGTTCGTCGACAAGGCTGAGCACGCGCATGCCGTGGACGTAGACGACGGCTCCGCCGAGCCAGCCTCCGAGCGTCATGAAGCCGAAGCCGATCAGCGTCAGAACGTAGGAGCCGCTGCTGACGTTCGCATGCGTGTAGGCGTCGTGGCCGAAGATCGCCGCGAGCCCGAAGAACACAGTGGCGGTCACCATCGAGAGCAGATGCCAGGTGACCGTCCACCAGAGCTCGCTGCGCCACGTGATCGTGAGCCACTCCGCGAGACCGGTCAGCGCGGTCGGCGCGGTGGCGATCAGACCGATGACGAGTCCAAGCCACCAGCCGATCGCACCGTTGTTCTCGGTGATGCCGACGACCTCGATGAAGCCGGCGATCGTCGCGAACGTGTAGATCCCGATCGTCGCGTCGGTCAGCGGAGGATGGAGAGGGTGGCCGGGAAGCCCGCGCCACAGATAACTGAGCTTCATCGCGTCGGGAATCTAAGCGATTCCCGCGCGCCGTGCGGCTACGACTCTCGAGACTCCAAGAAGCTGAGGAAGGCGGCGTGCTTCGCCAGGAGCGCCTCGATCTCCGCGACGCCCGCTCCGGCCCAATCCTCGAGCCAGGTCTCGTTGAGGTCGTCTTCGATCCGGTGTAGACCGCGCTCGCTCATGCCGTAAATATCGGCAGACGGGCCGGACAGCGCCATGGGCCGAACGGCTCATTCGAGGGATCGCTGGTCCCATAATCCCGACGCGTCTTGGGCAACTTCCTCCTCGTCAACCCGCGCTCCGGCCGAGGCTCTCCGAGCGCCGAGGAGCTGGCTGCGGAGGCGCGCGCCCTCGGTGTCGAGACCCACGTCCTGGGTCCCGGGGACGACGCCGCCGAGCTCGCCCGTGAGGCCTCGGCTTCCACGCTCGGCGTCGCGGGCGGCGACGGTTCCCTTGCGCCCGTCGCCGAGGTCGCGCTCGAGCAGGACGCCGCCTTCGTCTGTATCCCCTTCGGCACCCGGAACCATTTCGCGCGCGACCTCGGGCTGGACCGCGACGACCCGGTCGGCGCCCTACAGGCTTTCGGCGGCGGCGAGCGGCGAATCGACGTCGGCCGCGCCGGCGAGCAGCTGTTCCTGAACAACGTCTCGCTGGGTCTCTACGCGCGGCTCGTCCACCGGCGCGAGCGGAACCGCCGGCGACGGGAGGCGTTCGCCCGCCTGCGCGCGTGGGCGATCGTCCTGACGCATCGCGAGCCGTTGGGCATCACGATCGACGGGAGGCCGGTCGACACTCGCCTCGTCCTCGTCGCCAACAACGCGTACGCGCTCGAGCTGCCCTCGGTCGGTGCGCGCGACCGCCTCGACGCGGGGAAGCTCCACGTCTACATGCCGGATGGCGATCCCGCCGAGCTCGTCACCGAGCAGCTCGTCGTCGACGCGGCCGCCGGACGTCTCGAGGCTGCCGTCGACGGCGAGCCGGACGTGCTCGAGACGCCTCTGGAGTTCCGGATCGAGCCCCGCGCGCTACGCGTGCTCGTACCGCGTGCCGAGCGCAGCTGACAGCACGCCCGGATAGTGAGAGAAGGCGAGGTCCGAGGGGCCGGGTAGCTCGTCGGGCGCAAACCAGCGCAGCTCGACGAGGTCGTCCCCGGCGCGGCCGGCACCGGTCGCGCGCGCCGTCCAGGCGAGGCAGAGGACGATGCGGCCGTCATAGGGCTCCAGCCAGAAGCCGAGGAAGTCGAGCGGCTCGATCTCGAGCGCGGTCTCCTCGCGCACTTCCCGCCGCAGCCCGTCGAGCGGATGCTCGTCCTCGTGCAGGAAGCCACCCGGGAGATCCCAGCGCCCCGCGCCGGGCTCGAATGCGCGCCGCCCCAGCAGCACGCGTCCGTGCTCGTCGAAACAGACCGCCTCGGTGCCGGGGACGGCGTTCGCGTACCCGACGTAGCCGCACGCACGGCACTCTGCGCGTCCCTCGACCTTCTCGATAGCCTCGCCGCAGATGGGACAGAAGCGCCAGCGGTCGAGAACACCCATGCGCGGGACCATATGAGCCCGCGTGCAGCTGGGGCGACGCAGCACGAGCTCTCCCGGATCGGGCTCCTCGCCAGCCTGCCCGGCCAGACACTGGCCCGGCTCGCGCAGCGGATGACGCGCGAGGAGATTCCTGCCGGGGCACCCGTCGTCACCGAAGGCGAGGAGGGCGAGCGCTTCTACGTCGTCCTCAGCGGGATGCTGTCGGTGAGCCAGCAGAGCCGCGGGACGCAAAACGTGCTGCGGCCCGGCGACTACTTCGGCGAGGTTGCGCTGGCGATGCACATGCCCCGCACGGCGTCGGTGCGCGCGCTCACCCCGGCAACGGTGGCGAGCTGCGACCTCGCGACCTTCGACGAGTTCGTGCGTCCGCTGTTCGCCGATGACTCCTAGGGACTGAACGTGAAGGTGCGGAGCATGGGTAACGCCGCACCGGCAAACAGCATTCGGCGTGCGCGGCCCGAAGAGCGCGGTCGCCTGCGCGAACTCACGATCGTGCTGGGCCTGGATCTCCAGTAGGGACATGGCCCAAGTACCAGGGTCTGACTCTGATCGGGCCGAGAGTGTGACGTTCGTTCCACAGCTCAGGCCAAGTTCGGCTCAAGGTTGCGGCGCCACGGCGCTGCCCCGAACAGCCAGGGTCTGACCCTGTCTGAGCGGACAGTGTGACGTTCGTTCCACAGCTCGCCGGCAATCAGGACCTTGACACCTCGCCGAGCACGGCGTCTGAGAGCCGCGGCCAGGCTTCCTTCGCCCAGTCACCGAACTCCAGGTCGGTGAGACAGCCGAGCGCGACGCCTGCGTCTGGGTCGACCCACAAAAACGTGCCGCTGCCGCCGAGGTGGCCGAACGTGCGCGGCGAGTTCCGCTCACCCGTCCAGTGCGGCGACTTCTCGTCCCGCACCTCGAAGCCGAGACCCCAATCGTTCGGATCGAAGCGACCCAGGTCGGGAAGAACGCCCACGAGTCCCGGAAACTGCACGCTGGTCGCCTCGGCCAGTGTCTCGGGCGCGACGAGTGTTGGGCGTTGCAGCTCGCAGGCGAGCGACAGCAGATCGTCGAGCGAACCGTGCAGCTCCGACGCCGGCGACCCGCGGAGCTCCGCGCTCATTCCCAACGGCCGCAGCACCCCGCTCGTGAGGTAATCGGCGAACGGCATCTCGGCGCGCTTTGCGACGTGCTCGGCGAGCACCTCGAAGCCCGTGTTCGAGTACACGCGACGCGCACCTGGGCGGCCGATCGGCTTGTCGCCCTCGAAGGGAAGGCCCGAGGCGTGCGCAAGCAGGTGACGAACGGTGGAACCTTCCGGCCCGGCGGGCTCGTCGAGGTCGACGACGCCCTCCTCCGCGGCGACCAGCGTTGCGAGCGCGGTGACGAGCTTCGTCACCGACGCCCAGCGGAACGTGCGGTCACGCGGGCCGTGCACCGCGACGACTGCCGCGTTCCGCACGACACCGGCCGTTGCATTCGACGCGGGCCAGTCGTCGATCCGTTGTAGCGTTTCCATGGGCGCGCGATACTAGATCGGTGGAACGACAGCTCGTCTCCTCCGGCTCGCCCTACGAGCCGACCATCGGCTATTCGCGCGCGGTACGGGACGGTCGGCACGTATTCGTGGCCGGGACCTGCGCGGTGATGCCGGACGATGCCGACCCACCGCCTGACGCGTATGGGCAGGCTCGCCGTTGCTTCGAGATCATCCTCGCTGCACTCGCCGAAGCCGAGGCGGGCCCGGAGCACGTCGTCCGCACGCGGATGTTCCTGGTCGACGCGGAGGACTGGGAAGGAGTCGGGCGTGCGCACGCCGAGATCTTCCGCGACGTTCGTCCTGCGAGCTCGATGGTCGTCGTCCCCGCCATACTCGACCCCCGCTGGCTGGTCGAGATCGAGGCCGACGCGCTGCTGCCGGAATAATGGACGAGAGGCAGATCTATCCCCCGTCGATCACGGGGAAGGGGGCACGCTTCGCGCCGGGCGGCAGCGTGCTCGACCACGCGTTCGGCCGGAGCGATCCGTACACGCTCGGCGTCGAGGAGGAGTACATGCTGCTCGACGGCGAGACCTTCGACCTCGTCCAGCACATCGACACCGTGCTCGCCGCCGTCGCTGGGCACGAGCTGGAGCCGGTCATCAACCCCGAGCTGATGCAGTCGGTGCTCGAGATCGCGACACCGGTTTGCCACACGCCCGCCGAGGTGGCCGACCAGCTGCGGCGCATCCGCGGGTACGTGATCGAGGTTGCGCGAGAACAAGGCATGCGCGTCGGCTCCGCAGGTACACATCCGTTCAGCCTGTTCGAGCGTCAGCGCATCACCGCCAAAGACCGTTACCGCGCGCTCGTCGACCAGATGCAGTACGTCGCACGGCGCGAGCTCATCTTCGGCCTCCACATCCACGTCGCGGTCGACGACGCCGAGAAGGCGATCCAGGTCGTCAATGGTCTCCTCCCTCAACTCGGCCCGCTGCTCGCACTCTCCGCGAGCTCGCCGTTCTGGCGCGGCGAGCCGACCGGACTCCGCTCGAGCCGGCAGATGATCTTCGCCGCGTTTCCGCGCTCCGGCCCCCCACCGCGCTTCAAGGACTACGCGGACTACGCGGAGGTCGTCGGGCAGCTCGAGAAGACGGGTTGCATCGCCGACTACACCCACATCTGGTGGGACATCCGGCTGCATCCGCGGCTCGGGACGATCGAGGTGCGGATCTGCGACGCGATCACGCGCATGGAGCACGTGGTCGCGCTCGTCGCTTACTGCCAGGCACTGGTGAAGCTTCTCGGCGAGCGCTTCGAGCGCGGCGAGCAGATTCCCTCTTACCACCGCATCCTCACGACCGAGAACAAGTGGCTCGCGGGACGCTACGGTCTCGAGGCGCCGCTGATGGATCTGGCAACCGGACGGCGCAACCGCGTCCCCATCGCACAGCTGATCCGGCGAACCCTCAAGGAGATCGAGCCGCACGCGCGAGAGCTCGGCTCGGAACGCGAGCTCGAGGGGATCGAGGAGATCCTCGGCAACGGCAACGGTGCCGACCGTCAGCTGCGTGTCTTCAACGCAAACCGCGACATCGTCGAGGTGGTCAGCGAGATCGCCGACGCGACTGAAGTAGCGGCCGAGGCCGAACTGGCGAAGTAGGGTGCGGCGATGCTGGGGGTAGGCGACCGCATTCCCGACGCGACGGTGTGGATCGCTCCGCACGAGCGCCGGACGCTGAGGGAGCTGCTCGTCGACGGCCGGGCACTCTTCCTCTTCTACCTCTTCGACTGGTCCTCGACCTGAACGAGCGAGATGGAGCTCCTGCGTGACAGGAGCGCAGAGCTCGAGCAGGCAGGTGTGCGTCCCTTCGGGATCTCACGCGATTCCGCCTGGACGCACATCTCCTGGTCGCAGGCGCTCGACCTGAATTTCCCGCTTCTCTCGGATTGGAACGGTGAGGCCGCGCGGGCGTTCGAGATCACGCGCAACTTCCGCGGGCACGAGGACGTCCCCGAGCGGAGCGCGTTCCTCGTCGACCGGGACGGTACGGTCCTCGGCGCATGGCGCTACGACACGGCCGAGCTGCCGGACTTCGACGAGTTGCTTCGCGCCGCGCAGGCTTCGTAGCACTCGCCGCCGCGCTCTACCTCGGCGCCGGACTCGCGGCGACCTGGCCTGCGGTCCTGCACGCGCGCTCGCACTTTCTCTCCGGCGGCGCGGCGTCGCACGGCGAAGCCTCCCCCGGCGACCACCTCCAGACGCTCTACCACTTCTGGCTCGTCGGTCATCAGCTCGAACAGGGCCGCGCGCCCTGGCGCGACCCGTACTCGTTCCAACCGGAGGCAAAGCCGCAGCCCAATTACGCCGGCTGGCCGTACGGACTCGTTTTCTGGCCGCTCGGCGCGGCATTCGGGCTCCTCGAGGGCTGGAACCTCCTGCAGATCCTGCTCTACGGACTGGCCGGTGTCGTTGCGTGCGCCTGGCTGCGGGAGCTCGGCCTGCCGCGCGGGCCGGCGCTCGCGGGCGGGCTGGCATTCGCGATCGCGCCGTATCGCGTGCAGCAGAGCGTCGGCCACCTGCTCGGGCCGATCTCGATCCTGCTTCCGCTCGCCCTCTGGGCATTCGAGCGCGCGCGGCGCGGAAGCGCATGGTGGCTGGTGCTGTCGGGCGCTGCGATTGCGTCGATCCCCCTCTCCGGACAGGTGCATCTCGCGCTCGGCGCGATCCCGTTCTTCTTCGCCTACGCCCTCTGCCGGACGCGTGACCGCCGCCTCCTGGCGGGTGCAGGCGCGGGAATCGTCGCCGCGGTCGCCGCAGGCGTTCTGGTGCGGCAGACGCTGATCAAAGGCTCCACCCATTCGGGTGGCCGATCGCTCGACGAGGTCACGATCTACTCGGCGCGTGTGGGCGACTTCCTCTCGCGTCAGCTCGAGCACGGGCGCAGCGAGCAGTTCGTCTTCTTCGGTTGGGCGACGCCGCTCGTCGCGCTCGTGGGTCTCGCGTTGCTCCTGCGCGGGCGTAGATATGCCCTCGGCGCGCTGCTCGGTCTCGGAGCGCTGGTGCCGATCGTGCTCGCGCTCGGGACGCACACGCCCATCTACTCCGCGCTCTGGCACGCGCTGCCTCCGTTTCGCTTCCCGCGCGTGCCGGAGCGGCTGCTACCGATCGCTTCTCTCTGCATCGCCGGGCTGTTCGCGTTCGCGGTGGCGCGGACGCGCAGCGCGCTTGTGGCCGCGCTCGCGGTGGCGCTGCTTCTCGTCGACCTGCACGCGCGCGTGTACCGGGAGTCGGCGCCCGGCGATCCCGCCGGCGCGAGGCCGTCAGCGGCAGGGCGCCTGCTCGAGCTCCCCGTCTTCGACCCGGACGTGCACTACGGGAGCATCTACCTCTGGTACGACACCGTCGCGCAACGGGAGCGGCCCGCGGGCTACGCGACGACCGCGCCGAGGGCGGCCAAGCGGACTGCCGACCGCCTCCACCGCCTCAACTGCGGCGATTGGAGCGACGACACGGCAGCCGTCCTCGATCGCTTCGGGGTGAGCTCGATCGCGCTCCACCGCGGTCTGTATCAGCGCAACCGGGCCGTGACGAGCACCGCCTGGTTCGCGTGGCACGGACTGCTCGATCACGGCTGGACGTTGCAGAAAACAGCGGGCTCTGTGTGGCTCTTCGAACGCCGCAGCATCGGACTCCTGCCCGCCTTGATCGAGCCGTCACGCGCGCGACCGGTCTTCTGCCAGGGTTGGTACGCCGACACCGGCTCGGGCAGATACATGAGCGAGACGCACGCGCCGTTCTGGATCTACGGGAGCGGAACGCTGCGGCTCCGCTTCGCTCCCTCATCGTCGCCGCGTCGGGTGACAGTCGACGGGCGGAACGCGATCGAGCTGCGCGGGCGCGGCTGGCACCTGATCACGGTGGACGTTCCGAAGCTCATGCACGTCCAGGGAGAGAAGAAACGGGTCGGCCTCAGGCTCCTGTCGGTGTCTACATCCCCGGAGCGGAGGCTGCCGTAGGCGGCCGGAGCTCCCGTCCGCGATTAGCGGACCAGTGGAGGGGTCTGGGGGAACCGGGAGGTCCCCCCGGCGCGCGGGTGGAGTTACATGCCCATCGCGTGGTAGCCGGAGTCCACGTACAGGATCGTCCCCGTGACGTTGCGGGCGTCGTCGGACATCAGGTACGCCGCGGCTGCGCCGACGTCGTCGGAGTCGATGTGGCGGCGCAGAGGCGACCGTTCCTCCACGATCGCCTCCATCGTCGGGAAGCCGGCGATCGAGCGTGCCGCGAGCGTGCGCACCGGCCCGGCCGAGATTGCGTTGACACGGATGTTCTTCTGTCCGAGGTCCCACGCCAGGTAGCGGACGGACGCGTCGAGCGCCGCCTTCGCCACGCCCATGACGTTGTAGTGAGGGACGGCGCGCTCCCCGCCGAGATACGTCATTGTCAGGATCGAGCCGCCGCCGCGAGCCTCCAGCAACGGCTCGGCGGCGCGGGCACAGGAAACGAGCGAGTACGCGCTCACGTCTAGCGCGAGCCAGAAGCGGTCGCGTGGCGTGTCGGTGAACCGTCCCTCGAGATCCTTCGCGTCGGCGAAGGCGACCGAATGGACGAGCAGGTCGAGACCGCCGTCGAACGCTTCGCCGACCTCGCGGAAGACACGCGTGACGTCTTCGTCGGAGCGGACGTCGCACTCGGTCACGAGAGGGCTGGAGACAGACTCGGCCAGCTCGCGCACGCCCTTCTCGATTCGCTCGCCCTGGTAGGTGAACGCGAGCTCGGCGCCGCCGTCGGCGAGCCGCTTGGCGATCGCCCACGCGATCGAGCGGCGATTCGCAACTCCGAGAACCAAACCGCGCTTGCCCTCGTAGGTCCCAGTCATTGCACGAGTCATTGCACGAGCATAAAAGGCGAGGACGGCCGCGCGAGCGATTGCTCGCACGGCCTTTACGCGGCGCCGCCGAGCCGGCGCCTCAGCTTCCGCTAGATTGCGGTCCCTTGCGCCGTTCTGTGGGTCTTCTTGCGGTCGCGACGGCGCTCGTGGCGGCCGCTCCGGCCGGCGCCTCGCTCCTCCCGATCAAACGCACCTTCGGCGATCTGACCGTGCCGCGCGTGCGCGCCGGAAGCCTGACCATCCCGCGCCACCAGGCTCAGGGACGGGTACGCGTGATCGTCGGCCTCCCGCTGGCGCCGCTCGCCGCCTCGTACGGGCGAAGCTTCGCGGCCCAGCACGGCGCGAGAAAGCTGGATGTCGCCGCCACCGCCTCTCAGCGCTATCTTGCCCGCGTCGTCGCCGCTCAACGTCGGGCGGCGGTGGAGCTCCGGCGAGCAATCCCCGAGGCTCGCATCGGGCGCCGCTTTCAGGTGGTTCTCGACGCCATGACCGTCTCGCTCCCGGCGACGAAGCTCCCGCAACTCGTTCGTCTGCAATTCGTCAGGAAGATCTACCCGAGCATCCGGTACCACCTCGCCACGGATACGAGTCCGTCCGTCATCGGCGCCGACGAGCTCCACGAAGTCACGGGTGCGCGAGGCGACGGCATCAAGATCGGGATCGTCGACGACGGCGTCGACGACACCAATCCCTTCTTGAGCTCCGCGGGCTACTCGTATCCGCCCGGCTTCCCGAAGGGCGCACGGAAGTGGACGTCGCCGAAGGTCATCGTCGCGCGTGCGTTTCCCGGACCGAACTCAGGACGCCCGGGTCGCCTGGCCGTCGACAGGCAGGCGTCGTTCCACGCGACGCACGTCGCGGGGATCGCCGCGGGCGATTCCGGCACGTGCTCGCCGGGCGGACGCGACCATCCAGCGACCTGCGGGCTGTCCGGCGTCGCGCCGCGTGCGTACATCGGCACCTACCGCGTGTTCAACGTCCCGACGCCGATCGGGCACGTGGCCAACACGCCGGAGATCGCAGCGGCCTTCGAGTCCGCCGTTCGCGACGGGATGGACGTGATCAACTTCTCCGGCGGCGGCGCGGAGACCGAGCCTGCGAACGACGCGATGATCGAGGTCATTCACAACGTCTCCGAGGCGGGCGTCGTACCCGTCATCTCGGCCGGGAACGATCGCGACGACTTCGGCATGGGCTCCGTCGGCTCGCCGGGAACGGCACCGGAGGCGATCACCGTTGCCGCCGTCTCGAACACGCACGTCTTCGCGCCTGCCCTTGCCGTCCATGCGCCGGCTGCGCCGGCTGCGGTAACGCACATACCCGTCGCGAGCTCAGGCGGGACGCGTTTCCCGGGCGCCTTCTCGTTCACCACCCACAAGCTCGTCGACGTGGCGACGCTGACCGGCGTCGGTGGGGCGCCCGTCGATCGGCGCATCTGCGGGCCCGACGACGACACGAACAACGAGAGCAAGTCACCGCTCCGTCCGGGATCTCTGACCGGCGTGATCGCGCTCGCAGCGCGTGGACACTGCACATTCGTGTCGAAGGCGGTGCGGGCGGCACTGGCGGGTGCCGTCGGACTCGTGCTCGTCGACAACCGTCCGGGCGAGGCGAACGCCATCCCGCTCCAGCTCGCGATCCCGGCGGGAATGATCTCCGACCTCGACGGGGCACGGCTACGCGACTACCTCACCACGCGCGGCGGCTCGGCCGACGTGACGATCGGAAACATCCTCGAGCGCGACGAGACCGGCCGCAGCGGCATCGTGACGAGCTTCTCGTCCGGTGGTCCGACGGCGTTCGAGCATCTGCTGAAGCCCGACGTCTCCGCCCCGGGAGGTCAGATCCTGTCCTCGACCCTGCCGGAGTTCAGCGGCGGACCGCCGTTCGCCGTCTTCGACGGAACGAGCATGGCCGCACCGCACGTGACCGGATCGGCGGCGCTGCTCCTCCAGCTTCATCCGAGCTGGACGCCCGAGCAGGTGAAGTCGGCGCTCGTCTCCACCACGGGGTCCGCCTGGTCCGACACCGCCCGTGCACACGAGGCCGCCGTGACCCTCGGCGGCGCAGGCCTCGTCGACCTCCCGCGCGCGGCGAAGCCGCTGCTGTTCACCGAGCCGTCCTCGCTCTCGTTCCGCGACCTGGACGTGAATCGCGGCAGCGACAGCAAGGCATTGCTCGTGCGTCTCACCGATGCGGGCGGCGGCGCGGGAACGTGGCAGGTGCAGCTCGCGCCACAGGCGACATCGCGCGGCGCCTCGCTCGACCTCGCGCCCGCGGTCGTGGTTCCCCCGGGCGGCGAGGCCGATCTCGCTGCGGTCGCGCGCGCAGGCTCTGACGCCGCGGTGGGCGAGGACTACGGCTTGATCCTGCTGCGCCGCGGGGACGTCACACGCAAGATTCCCTACGAGTTCTTCGTCGGCCGGCCCCGGCTCGAGCTCATGCCGACGAAGCGACTCGTGCGCTTCCAGGCCGGGAGCACGATCGCCGGACAGAACGCGATCGACACGTACTGCTGCCCGGCGGCCCCGTTCGGCCCGCCGCCCGATTACGTCGGAGCGCCGATGGAGGAGACCGGCTCGGAGACGATCTATGCCACGAGCATCGACAAGCCCGTGGCGAACCTCGGCGTGGCGATCCAGTCGGCGACGGCCGGATCTCTGGTCCACCCCTGGCTCCTCGGCTCTCCGAACGAGCGCGACGTCCAGGGCTACTCGGGCACGCCGGTCAACGTCAACGAGCTCATGTACGACTTCCACGTCGACCTCGGCGCCGCAGGCACGTCGTTTCCCAAGGTGCAGCGCTTCTACGTCGCGGTCGACTCGGGCTCGGATCCGTTCACGCACCGACCGCTCCCGGGTCGTTACATCCTGCGCTCGTGGGTGAACGACCTTCGCCCTCCGAGCATTCGGCTGCTGACCAAGCGGGTTGCGACGGGACGGCCCACGATCGTCGCACGCGTCCTGGACAAAGGTGCGGGCGTCGATCCCATTTCGCTCGTGATCGCGTATCGCGGCGTGCTCGTGGGCGCGGTTCTCTACGACCCCGTGTCCGGGGTCGCGGTCTTCCCGCTGCCGAAAGCGGCGAGCAGGATCCCGAAGGGGCGGACACGCGCGATCCTCACCGCCTCGGACTACCAGGAGGCGAAGAACGTCAACTCGGTCGGTGACGACATTCTTCCGAACACGGCCTTCAAGCCCGTGGCGATCACGGGGGTGACCGGTCCGGCGCTGACGTGGGTCGTCCCGGCGGAGAATCAGTGCGTCGACAAGACGGTCGGCCTCGTCGTCGTCGCAAGCTCCACGAAGCGTGTGCGCTCGGTGCGCTTCCTCGTGGACGGAAAGCAGATCGACGTCGATCGGAACGGCGCAGCGGACGTCTTCTCGGGCTCGTGGGAGACTCGTTTTGCCGAGCCGGGTGGACACCTGCTCAGCGCGCGGGCGACGGACGCGGGAGGACGAACGCTCTCCGCGACGCGCCACGTGCGGGTCTGCCGCTGAAGCCGATCGCGGTCGTCACCGGTGCCTCGAGCGGCATCGGGGAAGCGATTGCGCGCGCCCTCGCCGGGCGCGGCTCGCACACCGTCCTGCTGGCGCGCCGCGAGGAACTGTTGCGCCCGCTGGCGGAAGAGCTCGGCGGCGAGTATCACCTCTGCGACGTCGGAAGGCGCGACGAGGTGGAGCGGGTGGCGAAGTCGGTGATCGAACGTCATCCGCAGATCCAGCTGCTCGTGAACAACGCAGGCATTCCCGGCCGCGCCGGCTTCACGTCGATCGACGCGGACCGTCTCGAGGAGTTGCTGCGCGTCAACTACCTCGGCGCGGTGTGGTGCCTGCGCGCGTTCCTGCCGGCGTTGGAGGCCGCGGACCGCGCCGACGTCGTGAACATCGTCTCCGTGGCCGGGACGGTCGCATTCGCACCGGCGGGGCCGTACTCCGCGTCCAAGCACGCGCAGCTGGCATTCTCGCGCGCCGCCGCCGCAGAGCTGCGCGGACGCGGGATCCACGTCCACACGGTCAATCCCGGCTTCGTCGAGACCGAAGGGTTCCCGCAGGCGACGACGCTGCGGAGTCCGATCCTCCGGCGCCTCGTCGTCGGCCCCGAGCACGTCGCGCGGGAGGTGCTGAAGGCAGTCGACCGCAACCGCCGCGAGACGTTCGTGCCGCACTGGTATCGCCTGGCCGCCCTCGTGCAGGCACTCGCTCCCGGGCTCGTCGCCCGGATGTCGGCGCGGTCCGGCTACCGCGGCAGTTCTTAGTGCTTGACGAGGAGGTACCAGCCGCTTTCGGCCACGTACGCCTCCGGCCCGCCGGGTGAGAGCAGTCGCGCGCGCTCGCGCGCATCGCCTTCGCAGCCGGCGAGGTCGAGGTAGTAGTCGAGCTCCCGATGATGCGTCTGAAAGCGGGTGCGCAGCAGGACGAGCCCGTTCGCCTCGAAGAGATGCCTGAAGTCGATGTCGGGCAGCGTGCGCGTGTGCGACGGGTCGCGCGCGCGCTCGAAGCGGTCGAGCTCGAGCGCGGCGAGCGGGTCCACCGGCGCGATCTGGTCGTCGACGAAGATGTGTCCCCCGGACGCCGTGGCGCGGACGAGCTCCGCGACCGCGAGCTCGGGACGTGCGATGTGATGGAACGTGCGGCGGCTGCACGAGAGGTCGAATGACGCGGATTCGAACGGAAGCTTCGTCGCGTCGCCCTCGACGAAGCTCACATTGGCGGGCGCCCCCTTCCGGGCATGCTCGAGCAGCTCCGGGACGACGTCCACGCCCACGACCTCACGCACGAGCGGCGCCAGTGCGAGCGCAAGCGTTCCCGCGCCGGTACCGACGTCGAGCGCACGCTCGTCGCCCGTCGGGAGAACGAACGAGCGCACCTGCTCGCGTACCGCCTCCACCTGCTGCTCGGCGTGTGTCGCGACGCGGCCGGCGGTGGCACCGAAACGGGCGCGCACGTCGTCGAGGTTGGACGCTTGGTTCATGCGTTTGTCGTCGTCAGCTCGATCGGTTCGACCGGTCATTTCAGACGGATGCACGGGCAAAGCCCGCGCATCCTGACAGCGGCACCGCAAGCGGTGCCTTAGTGCATCCTGACAGCGGCACCGCAAGCGGTGCCTTAGGCATCGACGACCGTCCGGCGCGCCCGCAGCGGCCCCGTCTCGATCCCGCACACGAGCTCGTAGTTGATCGTCCCGGCGACGCGGGCGTGCGCCTCGGCGAGGACTCCCTGGCCGACGAGCACAACCGGGCTCCCGACCGGCAGCTCGCGGTCGAGCTCGACCGCGAATGAATCCATCGAGACCGTTCCCACGACGCGCCGAGGCTCTCCCGCTACGCGGACCTCCGTCCCGGTGAGATCGCGGCGAAAGCCGTCGGCGTAGCCGACGGGGACGATGCCGATCCACGTCGGCTCCTCGGCGACGAAGCGCCGGCCGTAGCCGGTGCTCGCTCCGGCTTCGAGCCGCTTCACCTGGGCGAGCGAGCTGTGCCAGGAAAGGACCGGCTCGAGCCCGTCCTCGGCCGGATCGGTGTTGAACGGCGACAACCCGTAGACGGCGATCCCGCACCGAGCGGCATCGAAATGGGACTCCGGCAGCCGTAAGGCCGCGGCGCTGTTGGCTACGTGACGCGTCAGGTGTCGGTAGTCGTCAGTGGCCGCCCGAAACCGCTCGACCTGTTTGCGGGCGAAATCCGCGTCGGTATCCGCCGTGGCAAGGTGCGTCATCAGCCCGACGACCTCTGCAGGCGGCGCGGGCAACTCGGAGAGCCCGTAGCGGCCCATCCCGGTGTCGAACTTCAGGTGCACCCGGACGCCCTCGGGGATCTCGCCGTCGGCGATCGCGAGCTCGAGCCCGGCGTCTCGCGCCTGCGCCACCTCGCGATTCGAGCCGGCGGGTCCCATCACGACGATGCGCTCCGCGGCGTATTCCGCGCGCAGTGCGAGCCCTTCGGGAATCGTGGCGACGCAGAGCGCGGTCGCGCCGGCGCCGAGCGCGGCGCCCGCGGCGTCGGCAGCCCCGTGGCCGTAACCGTCCGCTTTGACGACGGCCCAGAGCCCGGCGCCGTCGAGCGCGCGGAGGAGCGTGCGCACGTTTCGGCGCAGCGCGCCCAGGTCGATGGTGATCTCCGAACGGTGCATTAGCTAAGGCACCGCTTGCGGTGCCGCTTTCAGGACACGCGGGCTTTGCCCGCGTGTCCGTCTGAACCGACCGGTCGATGCGTTCGAACTCATGCCGAAAACGCGCGAAGCACGCGCGGGAGAGCGTCGATCAGGTCCGAGGCGACGAGGCCCATCTGCTGCGGCGCCAGCTCCGCGGCGCGCCCGTGCGCGTACGCGGCCGCGGCGGCGGCGAGTCGTGCATCCATTCCCTTCGCCAGGAATGCCGCGACGATGCCGGTGAGGACGTCGCCCGTTCCTGCCGTGGCGAGCGCAGGGCTCCCCGAGGCCGAGACGAGCACGCCCTCGCCGGGCGCTGCCACGAGCGTGTCGGCTCCCTTCAATAGCACGACACAGCGGTAACGGTCGGCGGCGCTGCGCACGGCTTCCAGCCGGTGTTGGTCGACCCACTTGCCGTCCTCGCCGAGCAGCCGCCCAAGCTCCCCCGAGTGCGGAGTCAGCACGCGCGGAGCGGGCCAGTCGCCGGGCTCCAGCCCGAAGAGCGCGTCCGCGTCGACGACGGCGGGAAGCTCGAGCTCCTCGAGCAACCGGCGGACGAGCGTCCGCTCCGCGTCGCCGCGGCCGAGCCCCGGACCGATCGCCAGCGCCGAGGCGCGCCCGGCGAGCTCGTCCACCCGCTCGAGCGGCGCCTTCACCGCCTCCAGCAAACGTGTCTCGACGACCCGGAGGGAGCCGTCGGGCACCGCCACCGCAACGTAGCCCGCGTCCGCCCGGAAGGCGGCCTCCGCCGCGAGACAGACGGCTCCCGTCATCCCGGGCGAGCCGCCCACGACGAGGACCGCCCCCGCCGTGTACTTCGTGTCCTGCTCGCCCTTGCGGGGGACGAGACGCAGGATCTCTTCCGTGACGAGCCGGTGCTCGGTGTCGGCCTGCTTCAGCCCGATGTCGGCCACCTCGACGGCGCCGGCGTGGAAGCGACCCGGACCGACGACCAGGCCGACCTTCGCCGCGTGCATCGTCACGGTCACGTCCGCGTCCACCACCGCACCCGCCGCCTCTCCGGTCGACGCGTCGACGCCGGAGGGAAGATCGACAGCGACGACGGGCGCATCCGCCTCGTTGATGCGCGCGATCTGCTTGGCCGCGTCGGGGCGAGGCTCGCCGTGGAAGCCGGTCCCGAACAGCGCGTCGATGACGATGTCCGCGTCGGCAGCGGGCTCCTCGCTGGTTTGACGGCCCTCTTCGCTGAGGATTCTGAGCGCGATCCTGCCGTCGCCTCCGTTTGCGCCTTTCCCGCAGACGGCCGCGATCCGGCGCGCCTCGGGATAGCGGCGGAGCACGGCCTCTGCGACCGCCCTCCCCGCCCGCTCCATCATCGCCTCGACGTCGTGGCCCTGCTCGGCGGCGCGCATCTCGTCCGCCGTGTAGAGCGGCACGAACATCACCTGTTGCTGACGACGGCGACCGCGTTGGCGAGCTCGCGCGAGTGCGTCATCGAGAGGTCGATCGCGCCCGCGCCCACGCGCTCCGCCCAGGCGGCGATGCTCCCGCTCAGGCGTACCGACGGCTTCGGCCGGCCGGCGATCTCCACCTCACGCCACGCGAACGCCCGCGCGACGCCGAAGCCCAGCGCCTTGCCGACCGCCTCCTTGCCGGCGAAGCGCCCCGCGTAGCTCTGCGCAGGATTCGGCCGGGATTCGCAGTAGGCGCGCTCGGCCTCGGTGAAGCAGCGCTCGCGGAAGCGCGGGTAGCGCTCGAGCGCGCGCCGGATCCGCTCGATCTCGATCAGGTCGACGCCTACCGTCACAGATGCTCCTCCACCCACTCCGGCAGCTGCGCGATCGAGGAAACGATCCCGTCGGGACGGACCCGCGCGGCCTCGACCGCGTCCGGGCGGAACTTTCCGGTCCGGACGAGGACCGTCTTCATGCCGTGAGCCTGGGCCCCCGCGATGTCCGACTCGATGTCGTCGCCGACCATCCAGGTCAGGCCGGCATCCGCGTCGAGCGCCTGAAGAGCCGCCTCGAAGTAGGCAGTCGAGGGCTTCCCGAGGACGATCGCATCCGTGTCAGCCGCGTACTCGAGCCCCGCGACGAAGGCGCCCGCATCGAGGAGTGGACCGTGCTTCGTCTGCCACCAGCGGTTCTTGTGCAGGCAGTAGAGCTGAGCGCCCGCCTCGAGCTCGTGGAACGCCCGCGCGAGGTTCATGTAGCTGAAGACCAGATTCGTCTCAGGGGTCTCGTCGGCGCCGCCCACGAGAACGGCCTCCGCGTCCTCACCGACGAGCTCGACGCCCTCGAACTCCCCCACGATCGCGTGCATCGTCATCGCGAGGACGCGCCGGCCGGCCAGCGTGCTCGCGGCTGCCCGGGGCGTTGTCTGAAGCTCCTCGTCGTCGAGCTCGATGCCCATCCCGCGCAGCTCCTCGGCGAGCGTCGCGCGGGTTTGAGTCGTGTTGTTGGTGACGAAGCGCAGGCGGTGGCCGTCCTTGCGCAGGCGGCGGACCGCCTCCGCACCGCCCGCGATCGGTTCCCGCGAAACGTGGAAGACACCGTCGACGTCAAGCAGAATCGCTGCCATGGACGGCGAGTCTATTCGCGTGACCCGCTCCGTCGTCCTCCCGCTTGGAGAGGTGCAGTTCCGATTTTCGCGTTCGAGCGGGCCGGGCGGACAGCATGCCCAGAAGTCGGAGACGCGGGTGGAGGCCGTCTTCGACGTGGAGACCTCGGAGGCGCTGACCGAGACGCAGAAGCGCCGGGTGATCGCCCGCGCCGGACCCGTGCTCCGCGCGATCGCTCAGGACGAGCGAAGTCAACTGCGCAACCGCGAGCTCGCACTCGAGCGGCTGGTCGAGCAACTTCGCCGCGCGCTCCGGGTCGAACGGCGCCGCGTGGCGACGAAACCGACGGCGGCTTCGCGTGAGCGGCGGCTCGAGGAGAAGCGGCGCCGTTCTCAGGTAAAGCGGCTCCGCCGCCGGAATGCGGACGAGTGAGGGATTCCGGCCTGCGAGCGCGATTTCGAGGCCCACCCGCAACCGAACCGGAGGATCATGCGTTTACGATTTAAAAGCCATGCCGCCCATCTCCGTCACCCTGTCGCCCAGGGATCCTTCTGCCGCGGTCGTCGCACTCGTCGGCGAGCACGACGCCTACTCCTCGGAACGACTCGAGAACGAGTTGACGGTCCTGCTGGACGAGGCCCACCGCATCGTCGTCGATCTCCGGGAGACCTCGTTCATCGACTCGACGACCCTCAGCGTTCTCCTCGGAGCCCGCCACCGCGCCGAGCGTTCCTCGCTGGGATTCGCGCTCGTACTGCCCGAGGGCGAGTACACGCAGGTGAACCAGATCCTCGACCTCACCGGGCTCGGCGCGGCGTTCGCGATCTTCGGCAGCGTCGAGGACGCACTCGCAGCGGTGCGCGCGGGCCGAGTCGCAGGCCGACCGGTCAAGGCTGCGTAAGCTTTCCGTCCGATTCGCCGCGTACCGTCCGCCGCGATGGAGTACGACCCGCTCCGGCGTGGCTTTGCCGAGTTCGTCGGCACGTTTGCTCTGATCTTCATCGGCGCCGGCTCGATCATGGCTCTGGTCATCGCCTTCCAACCGAACCCGGAGGACCTTCCGTCGCTCGGAGGATTCACCCTGCTCGGAGTGGCTCTCGCGCACGGCTTGACGATCGCCGTGATGGCCTCAGCCGTGGGACACATCTCGGGCGGCCACTTCAACCCCGCGGTGACGCTGGGCTTCGTCGTAACACGGCGGATTGCGCCGACGCTCGCGCTCGTCTACTGGAGCGTGCAGTTCCTCGGCGCGACGGCTGCCGCAGCGTTGCTGCGGTGGATCTTCGACGAGCGGGTGCGCGCACTCGTCAAGCTCGGCTCGCCCGCGTTGGGACGCGGCATCGACCACTGGCAGGGACTCGTGATCGAGATCGTGCTGACCTTCTTCCTCGTCTGGGTCATCTTCGCCACCGCCGCAGATCCGGGCGGAACGTTTAAGTCGATCGCCGGGCTCGCGATCGGCCTCACGATCACGCTCGACGTACTCATGGGCGGACCGCTGACCGGCGCCGCCATGAATCCGGCACGCGCATTCGGTCCCGAGCTGCTCCAGCGCGAGTGGTCGGACGCATGGGTCTGGTACGCGGGACCGTTCGCCGGAGGCATCCTGGCCGCTCTCGCCTACGAATGGCTCTACCTCCGCCCACCCCGGCCGCTCCCGGTCGGGCCGCCCGAAACAGGCGTGATCGAGCCGCGCCCGGGCGAGACCGCGGTTTCCTAGTGGTTTGGCCGGTGACGTTGCCCGGTCCCTGGGTCGCGAGCACCAAGCCGGCGTCCGCGATCGTCCGCAGGCAAGGCTCGTAGCCTTGACAAGGGCGAGCGCGGACGCTGGCGCCGCGTGATCGCGGGCCAGGGGCCCGGCGAACGTTGCCGGTCAGACCACTAGAGTCCCGCGCTGCATAAAGGACAGCGGCGGGGAAAGAAAGCCGCGCATGCCCGCAGAGACCGATCTGATCATCCTCGACGGCGGCACGTTCTGTTACACGGACGAGAACGGGGACGTCGAGGCGCAGAAGCACGAGGGATTTTTCTTCCGCGACGTTCGCCACCTCTCGCGCTGGCAGCTGCGCGTCGACGGACAGAAGATCCAACCGCTGACGAGCCGCCGGGTCGACTACTACTCCGCCCGCGTCGTCGGCACGCCGGAGTCCCAGACGAAAGAACGGAAGGTCTCGGTGCGACGAGACCGCTTCGTGAGCGAAGGGTTGCACGAGGACGTCGTCGTCGAGAACCTCAAAGCCGAGCCGCAGGACGTGACCGTGGAGCTCGCGTACGGATCTGACTTCGCCGACGTGATGGAAGCCCAGGAGGACGGCGGCTACGGCGGGCGCACCTGGGAGGAGGCGGCGGCACGCTCGGTGACACTGTGGGAAGACCGGGAGGGCTACCGGCGCGGGACGGCGCTGACATTCAACCGGCGCGGCCGGATCACGAAGGAGCGGGCAACGTTCCGAGTGCATCTGGCCCCGCGCGAGGTCTGGTCGCTTTGCATCGACGTCGCGCCGATCGTCGACGGGGAGCGCCGGCCGCCGCTCCTGCGCTGCGGTGCGTTCCACGAGCACGCCGCGAAGATGCCGGTCTCCCTCGAGAAGTGGCTCGAGGAGGCGCCTGAGCTGTTGACCGAGAACCGCGCGCTCGAGCGCACGTACGAACAGAGCATCATGGATCTCGCAGCGCTCCGCATTCGTCCCGACGCCGTCTCGATCAAGTGGGCGATGGCCGGCGGCGGCGTCCCGTGGTTCATGACGGTCTTCGGCCGGGACAGCCTAATCGCGGCGTACCAGGCGATCCCGTTCCATGCCGAGCTCGCCCAGGCGACGCTCGAGGCGCTCGCGGAGCTCCAGGCGGAGGAGTGGGACAACTGGCGCGACGCCGAGCCGGGCAAGATGCCGCACGAGCTGCGGCGGGGAACGCTCGCGTCGCTCGGAAAGATCCCGCACACCCCCTACTACGGCACGCACGACGCGACCTTGCTCTGGCTGATCGTGCTGGACGAGTACGAGCGGTGGTCCGGCGACAGGCGTTTCGTCGGGCGGATGGAGAAGTACGCGCGAGCTGCGCTCGGCTGGCTCGAAGGACCCGCCGACCTCGACGGCGACGGCTACCTCGAGTACCGAAAGCGATCGGACTCGGAGAAGGCGGTCTCGAACCACTGCTGGAAGGACTCGGACAACTCGATCCTCTTCGCGGACGGCCGCAAAGCCGAGCCGCCGATCGGCACGTGCGAGCTGCAGGGATATGCATACGACGCCCG
>DASWEF010000101.1:0-23613 GCA_036394855.1 Gaiellaceae bacterium
TGAACGGCATGCCGCCGGCTTGGACGTCGCCACACAGGTGATGTGGCGAGTGGCGCGCGCGAACGCCACACGTAACCTCGCCCTCGCGCGGGAGGCAGTCGAGCTCGCCGAGCCCACCGACTACACCGACATCAGGGCCCGTGCGCGCCTCGCCGTGGGCGACACCGACGGGGCGGCGCGCGAATACGAGCGCAAAGGGAACATGGCTGGGATCAGGCGTATCGCAGCGGGATCAGCGCGATCGTCCTAGGATCACGCTGACACGACAAGGGAGGTTGGCATGCGCATGGGACGCGACCCAGAGGTGTACAGGATCGACGACGCCGCGTGGGACCAGGGCTGGAGGGAGAGATTCGGAAGCGCAGTCGACAAGGCGCTCGAGTCCTACCCGGATGGAACGGAGGCCCGGATCGAAGAAATCTGGGTCAAGAAGCGCGGCGACAAGTCCTTCCACGACTATCGGATCGTCGTGAGCCCGTAGGGTGCATAAATTCGGTCACGGCCGATTTGCAGGGAGATTCTGCTTTCGCGGCAGACGCCCTTAGGCCACAGTCCGGCGCCTGAGACGAGGTCCGGCAGCCGGAAGCGCCGCCTTCTCAAATGCCGTTGACGCTCCAAGCCGGCCCGAACGGCTATCGGGCCGAGGGTGAGCAAGGTTTGCTCGATCGCTCCTCGGCGCCGCGCTCGATCCCGCACCGCACGCCCGAGGAGCGGGTGCGGGCGATCGCGGCGCTGCGCCGTCTGCGCATGACGGCTGCGGAGATCGCCGAATGCGTGCGGATGCCGTTGTCGACGGTGTCGGCGATCCTGACCCGCATCGGTCTGGGCAAGCGGTCGCGGCTCGAGCCGCCGGAGCCGCCGAACCGCTACGAGCGTCGCCATCCCGGCGAGCTGCTGCACATCGACGTCAAGAAGTTCGGCCGCATCCGCGCCGCCGGCCACCGCGTCACCGGCAGCCGTGCCGCCGCCGCCCGACGAAAGGTGACCATCAACGGCAGACGCACCGGCGCCGCTGCTGGGAGTTCGTGCACATCTGCGTCGACGAAGCGACCCGGCTTGCCTACGTCGAGGTGCTCGCCGACGAGAGGGCGACCACCGCGGCCTGCTTCCTGCGCCGCGCGGTCGCGCACTACCGCGCCTACGGCATCCGGGTCGAGCGCGTGATGACCGATAACGGCTCCTGCTACCGCGCCGTCATCCACGCGCTCGCCTGCACATCACTGCGGATCAAGCACATGCGTACCCAGCCCTACGGGCCGCCCACCAACGGCAAGGCCGAACGCTTCATCCGCACCCTGCTCGGCGGCTGGGCCTACGGCGCCATCTACCGCAACAGCGAGGAGCGCCGACTCGCCCTCGCCGGCTGGCTCGACTTCTACAATCGCCGACGACCACACGGCTCCCTCGCCCACCAACCGCCGCTACAGCGCGTAGGGGGTCTCGGTCGGCGAACGGCGGGAGAGAGTCACGAAGGACGAACTCTTCGAGCGCTACCCGGTTTGGAAGCGCGTCGAGGAATAACTGCTAAAGAAGCTCGCTGGATACTGGTCGGCGTAACAGCAGACGGCCGCTTCCAACGCGCGATCCAGCGCCGACCCTGGTGGTAGCGCGCGTCGCAGTTGGCGATCGAGAAGCAACTGCTTAAGAACCCCTAACAAAATGGCCTCCTGAGCTGTGTAATCCTTGCCGCTGTTGCCTATTTGGCCAACCGCTTTGGGAGTTGCGGGACTGGGGTCCACGTGGGTCCAGATTGCGCTCAAAGCCAGTCCCAGCTTGAAATCAACTGGGCCGCTGAAGCCGCTTGGCAGGAAGCGCCTCTAGAAGCGCCACGACAGTCTCGTTGCCAAGCCCCGCTAGTTCGGCCGTACATTGCAGCCGCGGGCCAATGTCCGTTGTCGAGGTCGGGGCCCGTCGCGCGAGCGGCGTCGAGTCGCAGCTCGCACCAGGCGCGGATCGCGTGGCGTCCCGCCTCGGATCGGTAGATCGACCTCGTCATGCCTCAATCAGGACTGGGTTGGCGAGCGTCCCGATCCCCTCGATCTCGATCTCCACGCGATCGCCGTCGGCCAGGGCGAGCTGGGGCGTGCGGAAGACGCCGACACCCGCTGGCGTGCCCGTGAGAATGAGGTCGCCCGGCTCGAGCGTGAAGACGGTAGACGCGCGCGCGACCAGCGCCGTCACTCCGAAGATCAGCTCGTCGGTGTTCGAGTCCTGCAGTGGTCTGCCGTTGAGGCGCTGAACGATCCGAAGGCCGCTTGCGTCGCCGAGGGCGTCCACGCCGACGATCTCCGTCGAGACGGGACAGAACGTGTCGAATCCCTTACCGCGGAGCCATTGCCCGTCCGCAAACTGCAGGTCCCGCGCGCTGACGTCGTTGGCGCACACGTAGCCCGCGACCGCTTCAAGCGCCTCGTCCTGCGGGATCCGCCTCGCGCGCCGGCCGATGACTACTGCGAGTTCCGCTTCGGCGTCCACGTGGCCAATCTGCCTGGGAAAGCGAATCGGATCGCCGGGGCCGCAGAGCGCATTCGCGAACTTCCCGAAGAAGAGCGGCTCACGCGGCGGATCCACCCCCTGCTCGGCCGCGTGATCTTGGTAGTTGAGGCCAACGCAGAGCACCTTCTCGGGCCGCGCCCGGCCGAACCGTTCTTTCCAGACGCTTGCCATTGCATCGGTCATGGTCCGATCTTCGCAAAAAGGAAGAGATCGGATGTCTCTGGTACCTTGCTGCTCTTGGACGACGCGGATGCGCCCCTGAGCGCAAAAAGATCGGATGTTCTGGCTGTCGACGGCCACCAGCACTTCTGGGACCCAGCGAGGCTGCCGCTGCCGTGGATGACCGAGGAGCATGCAGCGATCGACCGGTCCTTCGGCCCCGATGAGCTGGCGCCCCTCATGCGCTCAGCCGGTGTAGAGGCGACGATCCTCGTCCAGGCTGCGTGCCTCGACGCCGAGACGGATTCGATGTTCGACCATGCGGCCCGTTGCGAGTGGATCGCGGCAGTCATCGCCTGGGTCCCTCTCGATGATCCGGACCGAGCCGACGAACGACTCGACGAGCTCGCCTCGCAGCCGAAGCTCCGCGGAATCCGACATCTGATCCACGACGAGCAAGACCCGCACTGGATCTTCCAGCCGCCAGTCCTCGAGAGCCTGGCGCTGCTGGAGGAGCGTGGCCTGATCCTTGAGCTCCCCGTCGTGTTCCCGCGGCATCTCGGAGATGTTCCGGAGCTCGCACGGACCTTCCCGCAGTTAACGATCGTGATCGACCATCTTGGCAAGCCGCCGCTCGGCCGGGAAAGCTTCGGCCGCTGGGCCAACGAACTCGCGGCCGCAGCCGAACATTCAAACGTCGCTGCGAAGATCTCAGGCCTGAATACCGCGACCGCGGCACACGACTGGGACGCTGCCGTCCTGCGGCCTGCGGTCGAGGTGGCCGTCGACGCGTTCGGACCGGGCCGGCTCCTGTGCGGAAGCGACTGGCCGATGGCGCTTCTGAACGGGGACTACGAGCGCGTCTGGCGCGAGACTCGGAGGGTCGTCGATCTTGCTGCCTCTCCCCACGCGGAAGCGATCCTCGCCGGCACAGCGCGGCGTCTCTACGAGCTCGACCGCGTTCCTGTTCACGTACAAGCGGAAGACGAAGATGGCGCTCACTGATCAGGCGATCGAGAAGATCAAGGACCTGATCATCGAGGGCGAGTTCGCGCCCGGCTCGAAACTCCCGAGGGAACGCGAGCTCGCAGAGCGTCTCGGCCTATCTCGCAACTCGCTCCGGGAGGCGGTGCGTGCGCTGACCCTGATCGGTGTGCTCGAGCCTCGGCAGGGCGATGGCACCTACGTGACGAGCCTGGAGCCCGAGCTTCTGCTCGCAGGCACGACGTTCGTCAGCGATCTGCTCACGGGCACGACTGTCCTCGAGCTGCACGAGGTGCGTCGAATTCTCGAGCCTGCGGCAACCGCGATGGCCGCGACGCGCCTGTCGGCCGCGGACCTGCAGGCGATTGCGGACTGCCTCGAACGAATGGACGCGGCGGAGACGACCCAGGCCTTCATCGACAGCGACCTGGAGTTTCATCGCATCATCGTCGGCGCGTGTGGCAACGCGACGCTCGCCTCGCTGATCCAAAACCTGTCGGGTGAAACCTTGCGAGCCCGCATCTGGCGCGCGATCCACGAGCGCGGCGCTGTCGACAGCACGCGGCAGCTGCACCACGACATCTACCGAGCGCTCGTCGCGCGCGACCCGAACCTCGCCGCCGCAGCGGACCTGATCCACCTCGCGGACGGCGAGCGCTGGCTGCGCGGGCTCCTCGACCAGGAGAGCCGCGCCGTCGACGGAACCGCCGACGACGCGGGCTCCTAGAGATTCATCGGTTTACGGGCCGAACTGAGAGGCGTTCGCCGCCGTGACGAGTGCTGTCCCGGTATCGACGTTCTTCTTGACCTTCTTGTGGTTGACGACCTTCCAGAGCGTGTCGATTCCGAGGAGACCGATCTTGGCCGGGAACTGCGCGACGCTTGCGTCCTCGTTCCCCGCCTTGATCTCGGCGACCTCTTCGGGCTGTGCGTCGAAGCCGACGGTCCAGATGTCCTTCGGATTGATGTTCGCCCGCTTGATCGCCTGAAGCGCACCAAGCGCAGGCGGCCCGCACGCCGAGAACATCGCCTTGATGTCGGGATTAGCCGTGAGAATCGTCTGCGCGGCGGTGAAGCCCTTGTCCTGAGCGCAGTCCGTCTCGAGCTTGCCGACGACCTTGATCTGCGACTTGAGCGCGCCGAGCCCGGCAAGCATGCCGTTCACGCGATCGTCGAGCGCGGGAACGCCTGGAACGCCTGCCAGGACTCCGAGCTTGTCGCCCGCCTTGAGATGCTTCGCTAGGTACTTCCCGGCGAGCGTGCCGCCCTTGAAGTTGTTCGTGGCGACGACCGACGCCTTCCCCTTCCACGAGGGAATGTCGTTGTCCATCAGAACGATCTTCACACCTTGTTTCTTCGCTTTGTTCAGCGCTGCGACAACGGCCGGGCTCGTCGGAGTGATTGCGATCCCCTTCACACCCCCGGCGACCATGTCCTGGATCGCTGCGATCTCGCCCGCGTCGTCGGTCGCGCTCTTTCCCTGCGCGAAGACGACTTTCGCACCCGGATGCTGCTTGTCCCACTTCTTCGCCGCGTTCTGCAACGTGAAGAAGAAGCCCACCGGGAACTTCGTGATGAAGCCGAGCTTGGTGACCTTGGCGTTTGCAGCCGTCGCGGTCGGCGCCGTTTTGGCCGTGGCGCCACCCGCGAAGGCGGCAACCAGCAGGGCGGCTATGCCCGGGCTGACGCCGACGAGCAGTCGTGTTTTCGACATCGTTCCTTCCTTCCTGAGTTCGCTTTGAGCGTGCGCGGTCGGGCCCGACGTCGCTCTGGGCGCCCGCGCGAGCAGGCGCCGAGCCCGGATCCGGAATGGTTAGATCACCGGTCAATCACCTCCCACGATGAGGGACTCGATCTGTGCGTGGGTTTCTGGAGAGGGTGTGAGGTCGCCGACCTTGCGCCCGTGGCGCAGCACGACGACGCGGTCCGCGACCTGCATCACGTGATCCATCGCGTGCGAGATGACGATCACCGCTCGGCCGTCGTCGCGCAGGCGTCGAATCAAATCGAGCACCTTGCGCGCCTCACGGAGGCCGAGCGCCGCCGTCGGCTCGTCGAGGATCACGACCTTCGACGCGAACGCGGCGGCACGGCTCACCGCGACCGCCTGCCGCTGACCGCCGGACATCAGTCCGACGTCGCTGTCGAGATCCGGGAGCGACACCTGCAGGCGGTCGAGGACGTCCTGCGTCGCCTCGCGCATTCGTCGTCGTCTCAGGATGCGCAGCGATTTCGGCAACCAACGCGGGCTTCCGAGCTCGCGGCCCGCGTAGAAGTTCTCGCTCGGCTTCAGATTGTCGAAGAGCGCGAGGTCCTGGTAGACGGTCTCGATGCCGAGTGATCGAGCAGCCGCCGGAGAGTGAATCGCGACCGTCTCACCGTTCATCTCGACGGTACCGCTGTCGAACCGGTGCGCGCCGCTGATGCACTTGATCAGCGTCGACTTGCCGGCGCCGTTGTCGCCCAGCAACGCCAGGACTTCGCGCCGGCGCACATCGAGGTCGACGTCGTCGAGCGCGGTGACCGCGCCGAAGCGTTTGGAGGCCCCTCGGATCGAGAGCGCTGCCGGCTGCGCAGGAACGCTCATCCGGACCTCGCAGCCTGGGCGACACGGAAGCGCTCCTCGAGGTGGCCACGAATCACGTCGGCTTCGACCGCGACGAGGATGACGACTCCGATCACGATCAGCTGGTAGAAGGCGTCGACGTTGTGCAGGTTCAGCGCGTTGCGGATCACGCCGATCGTGAACGCGCCGACGAGCGCATTCCCGACGTGACCGCGCCCGCCCGCGAATGCCGCTCCTCCGATGATCACGGCCGCGATGGCGTCGAGCTCCGCGAGCTCTCCGAACGTGGGCGAGCCGGAGTCGGTCTGTCCGGCCGTGATCAGGCCGGCGACCCCCGCGGCCAGCCCGCTGATGGCGTAGACGGCGATCAGCACCCGCCTGATCGGTATCCCGGTCCGCCGCGCCGCTTCCGGATTGCCGCCGATCGCATAGAGCCAGCGCCCCCAGACCAGGAAGGTCGTCAGGACCAGCACGACCAGCGCAAAACCGAGGACGACGAACGTCGAGTTCGGCAACCAGACGCGCTGGCTGCTGCCGACGACGTCGACTCCGTGGGGCATTCCCGGGATCAGCGTGCCGTGGGCGGCCCACAACGCGATCCCCCGAGCGACGCTGAGGCTGGCGAGCGTCACGATGAACGCGTGGGGGATGCGTCCGACCACGTAGACGAAACCATTCGCCAAGCCGACGGCAGCGCCGGTCGCGAGGATCGCAAGGATGACGAGCAGCGACGAGTCCACGTGCGTGAACACGATCGCGCCGACAACGGTGGAGAGTGCCAGCGTCGAGCCGACCGACAGGTCGATCCCGCGCGTGATGATCACCAGCAGCTGGCCGAGGGCGAGCACGGAGATGACGGCCGTTTGCGAGAGGACGTTGCCGACGTTCCGAGAGTTGGTGAAGACGGGCGTCGTCAACGCGACGCCGATCACGAGGAAGACGAGGATCAGCGCGGGCCCGAGCCGCAGAGTCGCCAGACCGAACTGCAGCAGCCGGTAGCGCGCAACTTCGCGCCGGTTCGGCTGCCGAGCGTCCCCGGATCGCCCGAGCAAGTGCTCACGCTCGGCCACGGCCACCTCTAGTCGCCTCCGATCGGCACGGCATCAGCCCAGGCACGTCCTGTTGGATATTCGTAGTCGCCGACCGATTCGGGAAGCATCTCAACGCTGTAGCCAGGGGCGAGTGGTGCCTGGTAGCGCCCGTCGCGAACGACGGCGGGTTCCCGGAAGTGCTCATGCAGATGATCGACCCATTCGATCACTCGGTCTTCCTGGGACCCGCTGACGGCGATGTAATCGAAGGCAGCGAGGTGTTGGACGTACTCGCAAAGACCGACGCCACCGGCGTGCGGACAGACCGGAACTCCGAACTTCGCCGCGAGGAGGAGAACGGCGATGGCTTCGTTCACGCCGCCGAGGCGGCACGCATCGATCTGGCAGACGTCGATGGCGTCGGCTTGGAACAGCTGCTTGAAGATGATTCTGTTCTGGACGTGCTCGCCAGTCGCGACTCGGATCGGGGAGATGGCTTGCCGAATGCGCGCATGCCCGAGGATGTCGTCGGGGCTCGTGGGCTCTTCCACCCACCAGGGGTCGAACTCGCGTAGCTGTTCGATCGCCGCGATCGCCTCGCCGACGCCCCAGAACTGGTTCGCGTCCATCATCAGCTTGCGGTCCGACCCGATCGCGTTCCGGATCAATCGCGCACGACGGACGTCGTCGTCCAGATCGCGACCGACCTTCATCTTCACATGGGCGAAACCGTTGTCGAGCGCGCTGCGGACGAGTCCGTCGACCTTTACATCGTCATATCCGAGCCAGCCGGCCGAGGTCGTGTACGCCGGATAACCGAACTCGCGAAAATCGGCCTCACGCGCAGCCCGGCCCGCTTCTTGTGCCCGCAGGAGGTCAAGCGCCTCCTCCTGGTCGAGCACGTCCTCGATGTAGCTGAAGTCGACACAGGCGACGATCTCCTCCGGGCTGAGATCGACGAGGAGCTTCCAGAGCGGCTTGCCTGCCAGCTTCGCCCAGAGATCCCAGACGGCGTTGACCACTGCAGCCGCCGCGAGGTGGACGACCCCCTTCTCGGGTCCCAGCCACCGCAGGCGGCTGTCCGCGACGAGGCTCCGCCAGAACGACCGCATGTCGCCCTGGATGCCTTCGAGCGTCCGGCCCACAACAAACGGCTCGAACGCACGCGCAGCGACGACGCAAATCTCGGTGCCGCGGCCGATGGTGAAGGTGAGCCCGTGCCCCTCGAGCCCTTCGACGTCGGTCCGGAGTACGACATAGGCGGCGGAGTAGTCAGGATCGGGATGCATCGCATCCGAGCCGTCCAGGAGGCGCGACGTGGGGAAACGGACGTCCCGAGCCTTGAGCGAAACGATCCTGACTGGGGTGTCTTCGGCCAAAAATCCGATCTTTCGGCGGTTTATGCCCGGCCACTTGCGCTTTCGGCGCCAACCGTACGATAATCATCCGATCTTTGCAAGCCCTCGCTTAACTGACCGCGTCTGCCTCGTCACCGGCGCCGGTTCCGGCATCGGCCGGGCAATCGCGAGCATCTTCGCCGCCGAGCAGGGAGTCGCGGTCGCCGCCGACGTCGATGAGGCCGCCGCGCGCGAGACTGCCGCCGGGATCGAGGAGAGCGGGGGTCGAGCGGTGGCGATGGCCGTCGATGTCTCGGACGAGGCGCAAACGCAGGCGCTCGCGCAGCGGACGAACGAAGAGTTCGGACGCATCGACGTCCTCGTGAACAACGCGGGAGTGAGCGGCGTCGGCGACGTCGAGGAGACGACGCTCGAACTCTGGGAAGAAGTGATGCGCGTCAACGCGCGCGGCGTCTTCCTGATGAGCCGCGCCGTGGTTCCATACATGATCGCTCAGCGATCCGGGTCGATCGTCAACATGGCATCGGCGATCGCCGAGACCGGCCTCGCGCGCCGTGTCTCCTACGCAGCATCGAAGGGCGCCGTCCTCGCGTTGACGAAGTCGATGCAGGTCGACTGCGCATCGCACGGCATTCGAGTGAACGCGCTCCTCCCCGGAACGATCATGACGCCTTTCGTCGAGCGCTACCTGCGCGATTCCTACGACGATCCAGAGGAGGGACTACGCGCCGTTCGAGCCCGCCAGCTCACGGGCGATCTCGGGCAACCGGAGGACGTCGCGCGTGCGGCGCTCTTCCTCGCGTCGGATGAGTCGCGGTTCGTATTGGGAACGGGCCTGTTCGTCGACGGGGGCCTGAGCGGCACGCGAGGATGAGGGTTCAGCTCTTTGCCACGTGCCTCGGAGATCTCTTCTTCCCCGAAGCGGTGGCCGACGCGGAGCTGCTGTTGGAGAAGGCCGAGTGCGATGTCGTATTCCCGCGCGTCCAGACGTGCTGCGGACAGCCCGCGTACAACGCCGGCCATCGTTCCGCTGCCCGCAGGGTCGCGCGCACGTTCGAGCGTGCATTCGCACGCGACGCACCGGTGGTCGTCCCTTCCGGCTCCTGCGCCACGATGCTCAGCCGCCACGTCCCCGACCTCCTTGGCTGCGAGCCATGGGACGTCTGGGAGCTGTCCGCGTTCCTCGGAGTGCACGGCGGCGCCTTGCCGCAACCCAACTCGGGACGAACCGTCGCCTACCACGACTCCTGTCACATGCTGCGCGAGCTCGGTATCAGCGATCCCCCCAGGCGGCTGCTCGTGCGGTCCGGCGCAGAGGTGCGCGACCTCCCTCGCCCGGATCTCTGTTGTGGTTTCGGCGGAACCTTCTCGATCCGCCAGCCGGAGGTGTCGACAGCAATGGCTGACGACAAGCTCTCGGGCGCAGCCGAGGTCGACGCGCTCGTGAGCGCGGATCCCGGCTGTCTGATGCACCTTCGGGCCCGTGCCGCGCGCACGGGAGGAGCGCGCGTCGTGCACCTCGCAACGGCGCTCGCGCGCGGTGTCGACGCACGCTGAGTTCAGGGAGGTCGCGCGGGACGTCCTGCGCGACGAGCACGCCCAGAATGCCCTCGCGACGGGGACCGCACGACTGCGCGAAGGGCGCTTGCGTGCCTGGGCCTCCGCCGACGACATCGAGGCGCTCCGCGAGCGGGGGCGGGCGATCCGGACGGCGACGATCCGCGACCTCGACCGCCATCTCGACACGTTCGCGGCGGCCGTTACTGCTCGCGGAGGCGTGATCCACCGCACGTCGACCGCTGCAGAGGCGGCTGAAGCCGTTGTCGGGATCTGCCGCACAGCCGGAGCTCGGCTCGTCGGGAAATCCAAGTCGATGGCGACGGAGGAGATCCGACTGAATCAAGCGCTCGAGGCCGCGGGGCTCGAGGTCGTCGAGACGGATCTCGGCGAATACCTCATGCAAATGCGCGGTGAGCACCCGCAGCACATCGTCGTACCGGCAATCCGCTTGACTCGCGACGACGCCGCAGAGGCGCTCGGGGTCGCGCCCGACATGGAGGAGCTGATGCGCACTGCGCGCCAGCGGCTGCACGAAGTGTTCCGCACCGCGGATGTCGCCGTCACCGGAGCCAACTTCGCCGTGGCGGAGACCGGATCGATCTGCCTCGTGACGAACGAGGGGAACGCGGACCTGCTCACCGCGCTGCCGCGGATGCACGTCGTCGTCCTCGGGATGGAACGGCTCGTACCGACGCTCGCGGAACTCGCGCCGCTCCTCCGCCTACTCGCAAGCAGCGCTACCGGAGAGCGGCTCACGACCTACACCACGCTGATCACCGGGCCCCGGCGTACCGGCGAGATCGACGGCCCGGAGGAGCTGCACGTCGTGGTGATCGACAACGGCCGCTCGGCCCTACGAGACACGCGCTATGCCGAGATGCTCAACTGCATCCGCTGCGGCGCCTGTCTGAACGTCTGTCCCGTGTACCGCAAGACGGGCGGGCAGGCCTACAGCGACATCTACTCCGGGCCCATGGGGGCGGTCCTGGTGCCGCTGCTCTCGCGTCTGGAACGCTCGCACGATCTGCCGCACGCGTCGTCGCTGTGCGGCGCCTGCACCGAGGCGTGCCCGGTCGGGATACCGCTGCCCGAGTTATTGCTCGACCTGCGCCGCGACCTGGTCGAACGGGGTGTTGCATCACGTGTCGAGCGGATCGCCTTCACGGTCTGGTCATACGCGTGGAGCTTCACGGTCGGCTACCGGTTGACCACAACGCTCGCGCGTCTTGGCCGGCGCCTCGCACCGCTTGTCGGCCCCGGCCGCGTGTGGTCGCGGGGGCGTGAGCTGCCAACGTTCGCCCGCCGACGTTTCCGAGACCGGCGGTGAAGGCCTTGTTCACCGAGCGAGCCCGGGCGGCCGGCTGCAGCGTCGAGGAAGACGCAGCCGCAGAGCTCGAAGCCGACTACGGCATCGCCGAGACCGGGAGCCTCGTCCTCACGCCCTCTCCGACGCGAACTCGCGCATCGTGGCTCGAACCGGAGGTCCTCGGTGCTGCGCTCCCGGAAGAACGGATCCTTCCCGACCTCGAGAGCCTCTTCGCCGTGCTCGTGGAGGACATGCCGAGCGCCGTAGCGATCGTCACCGGCCCGAGCCGGACGAAGGACATCGAGCAGACGCTGGTCGTCGGGCTCCACGGCCCGCGCGAGATCCGGGTCTGCCTCAGATGCCGAGAAGCGCCGCGTTCGTGAGTGGAGCTAGCCGGGCTCGAACCGGCGACCTCCTGGGTGCGATCTAGGCGAAAGCAATTGCCGTCCTTTGCGGAATTTTGCTGTTTCGCTCAGCCACCTGTTCGAAGCGGTTCTTAGCCGATACACGGTCGATGCACGGGACTACGGAGCCGAGGGGAGTATCCACGGCGGCACGATGCAGTTCGGGTCGCGATGCCATGGATAGAGGTCGAGCTCGAGGTCGTGGAGCGCGAGCGCGTAGGGGTAGAGCAGGTGTGCCTGTGCCTCGGAGGCGCCCAGTCGAGCGGCGGCGTCGGTGAAGTAGACGATGGTCTGGCAGAGGACCTTGGCCTCGTTGCGGCGGAAGCGCCAGTGGCGTAGGTGGAACGCTTCGTGGACGAGCATCCAGACGCCGGCGGCCTGTTGCCACGCTGCTACCGAGCTGCTGCCGACGTTTGTTGCTCCGTCGCAGATCAGGGGCGGCAGGACGCTGTAGTTCCTGGTGATGTTGGTGTAGCCCCAGACGAACGAGGCCCGGTGGGAATCGCTGTTCCACTCCGCCTGCGCGGGGCAGCGCACCTCGCCGACTCCAAGTGAGTAGAAGCGGGCGACCTCGTTCAGCTGCGCGGGAATCTCGTGGGCTACTGCTGCCGGGGTGAAGGCCAAGGCCGCAACGGTCGTTACCGCGGCGGTAACAGCGAGCGGACCGGTGCGCGGGACGCGGCGGCCGATGCGGCCGATCGGTGCCGCAGCGGCCGCGAGGCGTCGACGCACGTGAACGAGCGGCGCCATGCGCTAGCGCTAGCCGTCGTCCGATCCGGCGAGCTTCAGCTTCCCGGAGAGCGTGGACGTGTGGGCGACAGTGTCAATCGTGTGGTCGCCGGAACCGCGTGCTCCCGCGAAGATCCCCGTGCTCGAGAGCCCATCGACCTCGTAGGTGCCTATGATGTCGGGGCCGGACGCGGTCGCGCATCTGACGGCCACCTCGCGGAGGACCAGCACGCCGCCGTCGACGACGATGCGCCGCGTTGCGGCGTTCGTCCAACTGCCCGGCCCGCAAGGAGTGACCGAGCGATCCTGCGTGATCCCGACGACAACCGTCGCCGCGCCGAATCCCTCAACCGTCCCCGTGCCGGTACTGATGAGCTGAAAGATCCCGAGATCGGCGATCCGGTTGGTGATCGATGCGGGGCTCTCGGCGAAGCTCGCCTCCAGCCGATTCGCGTGGTTCGGTGGCTTCGCCGCCGCACTCAGCGCAATGCCGCTCGCGAGGGCGACCAGCGCCGCGACCAGGAGTGCCAGTCGAATCGAGTTCTTCATCGTTTCCTACCTCCTCTTGCTAGTCGTGGTGACGAAGACCGGGGATCGGATGGGCCTTATGGAAAGAGGCAGGAGGCGACGAGCGTCTCGCCTGTATCGGAGATCGGGGCGAGCGCCCACGCAAGGAAAAGGTGCTGCAGGGTCAGCCGATCGACGACCCGTCGAAGCGGTGGGTCGGGGGCGGCGGCGGGATCGCCGGAGAGCGCATCCCGCAGCGCCGGTGCGTCGACCCCCGCCGTCAGCTCGTCACGCTCGAGGATGAGCAGGACGAATCGTGGCGTTGGCAGCGACACGTCGACGACGGTCGCCGATGTCTCGAGGAACGTGCTGAGCGCAAGCTCAAGTGCCTCCCGCCGCGGGAGGAATGCCGTTGCCTGCCTGGCGGAGCGACCCGGATACGGGCAGATTGCGCCGACGGGACAGATCGCGTAGTAGATCCCGTTAGCGGCCGGCACCACGCGCGGATCCTCCAGCGGGTTGCCGAACAGCGTGAAGGAGTCGATGACCCCCGTCGTCGAGGCTTCCGTGACGGCCAGCTTGGGGCCGTGCGGCCTCCGGTAGCGGGCGTCGACCTCGGCGCGGATCTGTCGCGCATGCCCCAGCGCCTGTGGCTCGGCCGGCGACGAGGTCGCCGACGCGCCGACTGGGAGCGCCGCCCCGGCGCAGACCGCCAATGCGCCAGTCGCGAGCGCGACGAGGATCTTGAACATGGCTCTCCACCTTCCGTTCGCTCGTTCTTCTCCCAGGCTCCAAGTCGCCGGTTGAGTCCCGTTTGAGCCCGGGTGGAGAACCGGTTGAGGGCGGTGCTACGGTCGGGGCGGATCCCCTGGGAAAGGCCCTGCATGGAATTCCGGATCCTTGGTCCGCTCGAAGTGCTCGATGATCAGCGCGCCGTGCTTCTGGGCGGGGCGAAGCAGCGCGCACTGCTCGGCGTGCTGCTCCTGCACGCGAACGAGGTTGTCTCGACCACGCGCCTCGTCGACGAGCTCTGGGGCGAGCGGCCGCCAGCCACCGCCGAGAAGCTCGTGCAGGGATACGTGCACGCGTTGCGCAAGCAGCTAGGCGCGGATGCGCTGGTGACGCAGGCACCGGGATACAAGCTTCGCCTCGACCCACGTGCGCTCGATCTGCTCGAGTTCGAGCGCCTGACCGACGACGCCCGAGGCGCCGAGCTCCCCGACGCCGTCGCGCTACGCAGGCAAGCGCTGTCCCTCTGGCGCGGGCCGCTGCTCGCGGACGTCGCCCTCGAGGGTCCCGCGCGACACACGGTTGGCCGTCTCAGCGAGCTCCGACTGGCAACCCAGATCGAGCGAATCGACGCCGAACTCGAGCTTGGCCGCCACGCCCAGCTCATTGGCGAGCTCGAGTCGCTGGTGGCCGCCAATCCGTATCAGGAACGCCTGCATGCCCAGCTGATGCTCGCTCTCTACCGCTCCGGGCGGCAGGCGGAGGCGCTGCACGCCTACCAAGCCGTGCGCCGGACGCTGAGCGACGAGCTAGGGCTGCAGCCGAGTCAGGAGCTCCGCGATCTCGAAGCCGCAATTCTGCGACAGGACGAGTCGCTCTCCGTCGACGGCCGGGTCGTTCAGGCTCCGCCGCCCTCGCCGACCGAGCCGCAAAAGCCTCCCCCACCACGGGACAAATCTCCGCGCGCATTTCGGGCCCGACGCCTGCGAGGCCGGTTCACCGCACTATTGGTTGCTGTCGTCGGCGTCGCCGCTGCGGCAACCGCGGTCCTCCTCCTACGCGACGGTCCAGTGCCCGTCACAGCGCCACCGAACTCCGTCGGCGTGATCGACCCGAAGACGAACAAGGTCGTGGACGCGATCCCGGTCGGACCGCGACCGGGCCCGTTGGCCCAGGGGGCGTCGATCTGGGTCGGCAACGTCGACGGCAAGACGTTGTGGCGGATCAATTCCGACACGAGGCAGATCGTCAAGACGATCCAGCTTCCGGCGACTCCCACTGGGATCGCCGTCGGCCTCGGTGTGGTGTGGATCGCCCACGGCCGAAGTGGGCAGCTCTCGCGCGTCGATCCGCACTTCGACCGCGTGACGAAGACAATCGATCTCGCCGGCCGGGCGCTCTATTTTCCGAACGGGAGCATCGACGTCGGCGGAGGCTGGGTTTGGGCCGTCTTCGGGAACTCGATGCTTGCTCGGATCGATCCCGCTGGGATGCGACTGTCGGGATCGAGGTTGGTCGGTCAAGGACCGGCCGGGCTCGCCGTGGGCTTTGGGTCGGTGTGGGTTTCCAACTCGGGAGACTCGACGGTGCAGCGCTTCAATCCGATCACGTTCGAGGAAGGCCCGCTCGCCGAATACAACGTCGGGCGCGCACCGAGGGGGATGGACGTCGGGGAGGGAGTGGTGTGGGTCGTGAACACCGGTGACGACTCCGTCATCAGGATCGACCCTGCGGGTGCGCGATCCACGCTCGCGATCCCTGTCGGGGACGGACCCACGGCCGTGGCGGTCGGCGAAGGCGCAGTCTGGGTAGCAAACAGGGCCGCCGGCACGATCTCGCGCATCGATCCGGCGACGAACAAGGTGGTGCAGACGATCGAGGTCGGCAACGCCCCGTCGGGAATCGTCGTCGCGGAGGGCTTGGTCTGGATCGCCGTGCAGGCGCCGTAGCGGGCGCTACTTGAGGCAGACGGCCGTGAGGTCGAGCCCGGGGCGTAGGACGACGCAACCGACCCGCTTGGAGACGAACGTTGCCTCATTGACGATGCTGAGCGCGGCGAGCGGTGCGGCATCGCGGGCCAGCCGAACGTCGAGCACGCCGTACGCCCGGTTTCGCGCACGTGCTTGCGGAAGGCGCTCCGCTCGCCGCATCTCCCGGTCGTACCCGGTCGAGCTGAAGCGGGAGAGGTTCGTAGCGCCGATGTGATGCGTGTCGAGCAGCAGGTTGATGTACGCCTCCGGATCGGGGAGATTCGGAGTCCAGAGCACGAGCGCCATGTCCCACGGCTCGCTGTGGGCGGCCAGCAGGTCGAGGTAGGCCGCGCTCGCAGCGTGGAACGGAATCGGCTTGATCTCCACCCGGAGCCCGATCTCGTCGAGCTGCTGCTTCGCGAGCTGCGCGGCCGCGATCGCGAGTGGAATGTTGCTCGTGTAAAGGACGGCTTTGCCGCCGCGCAGGCTCCCGTGCGCGAGCTCCTTTGCTTTGTGGGCATCAGGGCGCCCGAGTGGATAGATGCGGGCGTTCCTGAACCCCGGCACGAGGGGCGGAAGGTACTGGTCG
This sequence comes from Gaiellaceae bacterium, assembly GCA_036394855.1. Classification (GTDB taxonomy): domain Bacteria; phylum Actinomycetota; class Thermoleophilia; order Gaiellales; family Gaiellaceae; genus 3-1-20CM-4-69-9. Next base: position 16,389 of record DASWEF010000101.1, read on the forward strand.
GTGACACGGCCGGCGAGCGGACCACCGGCGGTCGTCTGCAACGCGCGCCGATCGAGCGCGAAGTTGACCGCCCTCCGCAGCCTCGGGTTGTTCCTAAACAGTGGCCGGGACGAATTGAAGGCAAACATCCTCAGGGTGAGCCCGGGCTTGAGGAAGAACTGCGAGCGATTGATCCCGTACTTCTGCTCGAGCCCAAGCGCCGGGTCGAGGAACACGCCCGCGAGGTTGTAGCCCCAGTCGGCCTCGCCCTGCTCGATGCGCCGGATCTCCTCCGAGGGCGACGGTGCCCCGAGGTCGACGTCGAAGCCGTCGACGTGGTGGGGGCGCTTGCCGCGGTAGAACGGATTCCGCCGGAGCACGAGGCGCTCCCCCGGACGGTAATCGGTGACGTGGTAGGGACCGGCAGTCGGAAAGACGCCGACTCCCTCGGGGTCGATCGGCAGCGTCGGCGGGACCGCGCAGAAAAACGGCAAGGTCGTCAAGGTGGGGAAGCCCGGGGCGGGGCGCGTGAAGCGGACGACGAGCGTGTTCCCGCGAGCTCTCACGCCAGTTGCTGCCGCTCGCCTGCCGGACAGCACGTCGGCGGCGCCGACGATGTCGCGCGTGAACAGCGCACCCGGCGACTTCATCGAGGGTGCGAGCATCCGATTGATCGCCCGCGCGAAAGCGCTCGCGCGGACTGGGGCGCCGTCGCTGAAGCGAAAGCCGCGGCGCAGGGTGAACGTGAACGACTTGAGGTCGCGCGAGATCTTCGGGAAGCGGGCCGCCACCTCCGGAACGACGCGGAACCCCGCCGGCGGGGGCCTGTCCGGATAGATCATCAGCCGCGCGCAGGTCGTGTCGATGAGCGCCCAGCCCGGCGCCGTGAAGGAGAGGGCGGAGTCGATGTTGTCGAGCCCGGCTTGGGGAGCGAGGCTGATGCGGAAGATCCCGCCGGTTCGCACGCCGGAGGCCGAACCAAAAGTGCCAGGCTGGAGGAAGACCACGAGGCACAGGCTCCCGGTCGCGAAGGACAGGAACAACGGGCGAATCCTCTGTCGTTTCACGTCGGGCCCCCTCGTGCTGCCCACGTTGCGGATGCCCCCCGGGGACAGGTTAGAACCCGGCGCGAACTGGCGCTAGATCCCCTGAGGGGCGGCCCGAATACGAGCGTCTCCTGCGCATCACCTATGACCTGGTAGGCGATGGCGATGCCTCCCGATCGAGCGTAGTGGACGTCGGGTATGTCCATGCGGAGAGTGTCCCACGTCATCCGCCAGATGAGCCCGCAGCCATTGAGGCTCGGCCTGGAGAGCTTCTCCGCGATGACGACGCTCCGTGGGCACGGCATGCATGGGCCAGCGTCGTCTCGCCTGAGCAACCGCTCGCTGGGTCACATGGCCATAAGTGCCAGTTACGTTTCTCCAAAGGGCCCGTCTTCGGAATGTCACGCGTCAGAGTTGGTCAGAATCGAGCCACCTCCGCGCACCGTCTTGCAGTAGCCGGACCGCCACGACAATTTCGGAAAAGAAGCGGCCGTCAGAACCAGTCTCCGGATGACTCGCAACCTCGACGAATGGTCCTTCGGGAAGAACGATCAACGCAGGGCCGGAGGCGGGAAACGGGACCTTGCCAGCTTGCGGTTAGTGACCTTGCGTGACGCCGGCGTGCGTGATCGTGAGTTCCACCTTGTGCTAATGCCGAAGGTACGACTGCCAACGCGCACACGAAGCGCTCGAGCCGCGCCGGCTGCGCCAGCCTCCGAGGGGATGGGGCGACGACGTAACCGGGAGACGCATGGACACCCGTCGAACCCGGAGAACTGCGAACGCCTCGCGATCACGGTGGCGACCGCGAAGACCGACGTCGCGCGGATCCTCCAGAAGGTCGGCCTCCGCGGACGCGTGCAGGTCTCGATCTACGCCTACGAGAGCGGACTCCTCAGCTCCGGGGAACCTGAGTTGCGGCCGCAGGCACGGAGACGGCGGCGAACCCGGTGATGATTGCGCCGAGCGCGTCGCGCCAGACTCGTTCTGCCTGATTCGCGTGGAGGAGACCGCGTAGCTCCACGGCTGCGAGTCCTTCGCAGAGGGCGTGGAACTCGCAGACGGCGTCGCGGATCGTGCGATCACCGAGCAGGCCGGCGGCAGCGAGCCGCGCGACTCGTGCATCGAGTCCGGCGAGGGCGTCCGCCGCGGCCGCGTCGAACTGGTCGGCGAGCTCCGGTGAGGTGAGCGTCCGTTGCACCGCGAGTCGGAACAGCGATGGGTGTTCGACGGCGAAGCGACGGAAGACGGCGACGCCGGCCTCGACCAGGTCGGCGGCAGGATCGGCTGTCGTCGGGAGCGCCGCGATCGCGGTCCCGAGGAGCTCGAAGGCTCGCTTCCCGAGCGCGATGACGAGGCCCTGCTTCGACCCGAAGAGGCTGTACACGGCGCGGGTCGTCGTCCCGACCTCGTCCGCGACTCGGCGCACCGAGAGAGCCTGGAGCCCCTCGCTCTCGACGATCCGCTCGGCCGCGTCGAGCAGCGCGCGGGCGGTTCGTTCTGCGTGTCGTCTCGGACGGCCCACCTTGACCGGGAAGCGTAACGACGTTACGTTACTCCCGGATAGCGTAACGCCGTATCGAAAAAAGGCGAGAAGTTGACGACTGTGGACTGGAGCCTCGGGCACTACGAGCACTCGGCGTCCCAGCTGCTGCCGGCGGCGGAGGTCGTGGTCGAACGGGCCATGCCGGTCGCCGGCGAGCGGGTCGTCGACGTCGGCTGCGGCACGGGCAACGCGGCGCTGCTGGCGGCGGCGCGGGGCGCCCGCGTGACCGGCGTCGATCCGGCGCGACGGCTGCTCAAGGTTGCCCGCGAGGAGGCCGACGCGCGAGGCCTCGAGGTCATGTTTCTGCACGGGGAGGCGGCGGCGCTACCGCTTCCGGAGGCGAGTGCCGACGTCGTGCTGTCGGTGTTCGGCGTCATCTTCGCCCCGAACGCCAAGGCGGCGACGGCGGAGCTGGCGCGCGTGACGGCCCCCCGAGGGCGGATCGTCCTGACCGCCTGGATCCCGATCGGCGCGATCTCCGAGACCAACCGGCTCGGACGCGAGGCGGTGATACGCGCGCTCGGCGCGCCTGCGGCCCCGCCGCCGTTTCCCTGGCACGACCACGACGCGCTCGCCGACCTCTTCGCCCCGCACGGCTTCTCCGTCACCGCCGACGAACACCACCTCTCCTTCACCGCTGCGTCGGCAAGCGACTACCTCGACGCGGAATACGAGAATCACCCGCTCGTCGTGGCCGGCCGCGCCGTCCTCGAGCCGCGAGGCGAAGCTGAGGCCTTGCGCGCACAGGCCCTCGAGATCCTCGAGGCGGCGAACGAAGATCCGGCGGCCTTCCGCGTGACCAACCGCTACATCGTCGCGACCGCAGAGCGCACGTTAGGGCGCTCGCGGAAGGGCCGCTCTCGCTGCACGTCAGGGACGACAGTTCCGCTCGCGGAGGCGGCCATGGCGCTTCAGGGCGCCGTCCCGACCGCGCCGCAGGCGCGACCGTGGTCGCGCTCGAGCGTCACCGCACGAACGTCACATCCGTGAAGACGGCGCCGATCGCTAGAGCCGAATCTCGATTTGTGAGGTGTAAAGCCAGGGCTCAAACCCCGTCGCTCCCGCGACCCCGGCGGCCAGACGGTTGACGCGGGTGCATCGATCGGGATTGCACGCGAACGTGACCGGCGTGGTCGTCGTCGCTGCCGAGACCTTGTGCGGTCCCGGGCAATGGTGTATGACCAGCGTCAGAGCGGAAGGGGGCAATGGTCGGACCCAACAAACGCGGGCGGCTGGCGGCGGCGCTCGTGGCAAGCCTGGCTTTGGCAGGGATCTTCGTGGCGGCGGCGCCCGCGGGGCATACGACGACCACGATCTTCCTGATCACACCGACGCGGTTCGACTTCGGGGACGTGGCGGTGGGACAAACCTCGCCCGAGCAGCGCGTTACGGTCACGAACGTCACGAGTGCGCCGATCACGGTCTCGGGAGCGGGCGGCGGCGCAGGGCAGTTCGGCGGCGTCCAGAACTGCCAGGGGCGCACGCTGGCGCCCGGCGAGTCATGCACGTTCTTCTACGCCTTCACGCCGGCCGCGCCCGGGCCCGTGACGGGGAGCACGTCCGGAACCCTGAACGGCCAGCCGTTCGCCTTCGACTTCCGCGGCAACGGCGTCGGGCCCGAGTTTCTCGTCACGCCGACGCGTTTCGATTTCGGCCCGGTCGCGCTCGGCTCGACGTCGCCGGATCAGACCGCGACGATCACGAACACGGGGCTCGCCCCGGTCACTGTCGACGGCGCGGGCGGCGGCGCGGGCGAGTTCGGCGGCGTCCAGAACTGCCAGGGCCGCACCCTGGCGGTCGGCGAGTCCTGCGGGTTCTCCTACGCCTTTACGCCCGGCACAACCGGGCCGGCGACCGGCAGCACGTCCGGAACGCTCAACGGCCAGCCGTTCGCCTTCGACTTCGCAGGCGTCGGCGAAGGGCCCAAGTTCCGCATCTCGCCGACCCGCTTCGACTTCGGCGACGTGCAGGTCGGCACGACGTCGCCCGACCAGAAAGCGACGGTCACCAACATCGGACTCGGCCCCGTGACCGTCAACGGCGCAGGCGGCGGCGCCGGCGATTTCGGCGGCGTCCAGAACTGCCAAGGCCGCACCCTCGCCGTCGGCGAGTCCTGCACCTTCTTCTACGCCTTCACCCCCAGCGCCGCCGGGCCCGCGACCGGCAGCACCTCCGGAACCCTCAACGGCCAGCCGTTCTCGTTCCACTTCCATGGGAACGGGGTCGCGCCGAGGTTCCTCGTGAGCCCGACGCGGCTCGACTTCGGCGAGGTGCCGGTGGGGACGACGTCGCCCGAGCAGGACGTGACCGTCACGAACGTCGGCCTCGCGCCCGTGACCGTCAACGGCGCAGGCGGCGGCGCCGGTCAGTTCGGCGGCGTCCAGAACTGCCAAGGCCGCACCCTCGCCGTCGGCGAGTCGTGCACCTTCTCCTACGCGTTTACGCCACTCGGCGCCGGGCCGGCGACCGGTTCGACGTCGGGAACGCTCAACGGGCAGCCGTTCGCGCTCGACTTCTCCGGCACGGGCATCCCCACCGGCACCGCGCCCCAGGGCCCGTTCCTCATCTCGCCGACGCGCTTCGACTTCGGAGACGTGCAGGTCGGGACGACGTCGGCCGAGCAGGAGGTCACGGTCACGAACGTGACCGCGGGGCCGATCACCGTCTCGGGAGCGGGCGGCGGCGCAGGCGAGTTCGGCGGGGTCCAGAACTGCCAAGGCAGGACGCTCGCGTCCGGCGAGTCCTGCACGTTCTTCTACGCGTTCACGCCAAGCGCGGCCGGGCCGGCGACCGGCAACACATCCGGCACGCTCAACGGCCAACTCTTCGAGTTCGACTTCACGGGGACGGCCGTCGCACCGAAGTTCCGCGTGTCGCCGACTCGGTTCGATTTCGCCGACGTCCAGCTCGGGACGACGTCGCCCGACCAGGAAGTCACGGTCACGAACGTCGGCCTCGCGCCCGTGACCGTCAACGGCGCAGGCGGCGGCGCCGGCGACTTCGGCGGCGTCCAAAACTGCCAAGGCCGCACCCTCGCCGTCGGCGAGTCCTGCACCTTCTCCTACGCCTTCACCCCGAGCGCCGCCGGGCCCGCGACCGGCAGCACCTCCGGAACGCTCAACGGCCAGCCGTTCGCCTTCGACTTCAGCGGCAACGGCGTCGGGCCGCGGTTCCGGATCAGCCCGACACGGTTCGACTTCGGCAAGGTGCAGATCGGGACGACGTCGGCCGAGCAGGAGGTGACCGTCACGAACGTCGGCCTCGCGCCCGTGACCGTCAACGGCGCAGGCGGCGGCGCCGGCGACTTCGGCGGCGTCCAGAACTGCCAGGGCCGCACCCTCGCCGTCGGCGAATCCTGCACCTTCTTCTACGCCTTCACCCCCAGCACGACCGGGCCGGCGAGCGGGAGCACCTCCGGAACGCTCAACGGCCAGCCGTTCGCCTTCGACTTCCGCGGCGTCGGCGTCGGGCCGAAGTTCCTGATCACGCCGACCCGGTTCGACTTCGGCGAAGTCGTCGTCGGAACGACGTCACCCGAGCAAGAGGTCACGGTCACGAACGTCGGCCTCGCGCCCGTGACCGTCAACGGCGCAGGCGGCGGCGCCGGCGACTTCGGCGGCGTCCAAAACTGCCAAGGCCGCACCCTCGCCGTCGGCGAATCCTGCACCTTCTCCTACGCCTTCACCCCCACCACGACCGGGCCGGCGACCGGCAGCACATCCGGAACCCTGAACGGCCAGCCGTTCGCCTTCGACTTCCGCGGCATCGGGATGCCGGTGAGCGACAGCACGCCGCCGGTGATCGCGCCGTCGGTCGCTCCTCCGGAGCCGGACGGGACGAACGGCTGGTATCGGAGCTCGCCGACCGTCAGCTTCGCAGTGAGCGATCCGGAGTCGCCCGTTCAGACAAGCGGCTGCGACAGCGTCGTCGTCTCCACGGACACGGATCCCTCGGGCCGCACCTTCACGTGCATCGCGACGAGCGCCGGCGGCACGTCGACGAAGTCGCTGACGATCAAGCGCGATGCGACGCCGCCGACCGTGACGTGCGGCGCGACGCCGACATTCGTCCTGGGCGCGAACGGCGTCGTCACCGCGACGGTCAGCGACACTTCGTCGGGCGCTCTCTCAGCCTCCGTCACCGCAGCGGCTGACACGAGCTCTCCGGGCGCGCACAGCGCCGAAATCACCGGCGCGGATCGCGCGGGGAACGCGACCACCGTCTCGTGCCCTTACTTCGTCGGCGTCGAACTCAGCTTCCTGCAGCCGCTTAAGGACTCGCTCAAGCCGGGCCAGAGCCTGAACGTCCGGCTGGCGCTCGGCGACGCGAGCGGGTTGCCGATCGCCGACACCGTAGCCCAGCCGCTCGCCGACGCCTGCGCGGTAAGGATCAGCCTCGCGGGCATCACCGAGTGCGCGGCATACATCGCTGACGACGACGCGTTCCAGGCACGCGTCGCCACGTCGAGCTCGCTCCCTCCGGGGACGTATTCGCTCGAGGTGCGCGTCGTGGTCGACGGCCAGCTTGCCGCGGCCGGCTCGCGCGCCATCGCGGTCGGCTAGAGCTACGAACTCCAGCAGCCAGGCGCCCAAGCGCGCGCGCCCTCGCGGACGTGCGGGAGTCGCGATCGCCGACCCGGTTGAAAAAACCCCCG
>DASWEF010000102.1:0-14262 GCA_036394855.1 Gaiellaceae bacterium
AGGCCGCCCTCCTCGGCAAGCCGCTGGTGGAGCGGCTTGCGCCGGAAGAGTCCCACTATCCCGAGGGCTCTATGAGACCGTAGCCGCCGTCTTTCCGGCGGTAGATGACGTTGACCTCCCCGGACTCGTCACTGCGGAAGACGAAGAAGTCGTGCCCGACGAGCTCGAGCTGCATCGCCGCCTCCTCGGCGCTCATCGGCTTGACGGAGAACTGCTTCGTCTTGACGATCTTCGGGCCTGTTTCCTCATCGGGGATGCTCATCGAACCTCCGGGCGGAGTGCCGTTTCCACGCACCTGCCTGCGACTGCGCTTCGCGCGATAATGCTCGACCTGGCGCAGCAGCTTGTCGGTCAGCTGGTCGATCGAGACCTTCATGTCGGTCGAAGCCTCGCGCGCGCGAAGGGTTGGCCCCTTCGTCCACACGGTTGCCTCCGCCACCTGGTTGGCCGAGATCGACGGGTTCTTCTCCACGCGCAGCTCGAGCTCGACCTGCGTCAACGCATGCAGCTTGCGGTCGAGCTTGTGCAGCTTCTCCTCGGCGTACCGGCGGATCGAGTCACTGACCTCGACGTTCTTGCCCTTCACCTGAAGTCGCATTGCGTCTCCTCGTGGGCCGGGGATCTCACCCTAGCGAATGCGAATCGCGCGGGCGAACGTCACGACCTCGACCTCTCGGGCACCTGCTCGCCGCAGCGCCGAGGCGGCCGCGTTGACCGTGGCACCCGTGGTGTAGACGTCGTCGACGAGCACGACGCGCGGGGGCGGACGCCCCTCGACGAGGAAGGCGCCTGCGACGTTCCGCCTTCGGTCCGGCTGCGGCAGTCCCCGCTGCCGGCGCGAACCGCGGCGCCGCGAGAGCAAGCGCTGGAGGGGAAGCTCCCACCGCGCCGAGAGCTCGCGGGCCAGGCGCTCGGCGGCATGGTGGCCGCGCTGGAGCCGCCGGTCGGGATCGGCGGGAACGTAGGCGACACAGGCCGTCCCCGGCCGAACGAGGGTCTCGACGACGACGTCCGCGGCCCAGATCGCGAGCCGGCGTAGTCCTCGCTCCTTCCAGGCCGCGACGACCTTCCGTACGGGCTCGTCGTACTCGACCGCGGCCCGCGCATGCGCGAACGCCAGCCGCCTGCCCGCGCACTCCGTGCAGCGCCGCACGGGCCAGGCCGTCGGCGTCCCGCAGCGCTCGCACAGCGGCGGCCCGATCCGGCGCAGGTCCGACCTGCAGCCGTCGCAGACGTGATTGCCGGGAAGAGAGCAGACCAGGCAGCGCTGCGGCAGCAGCAGCTCGAGCATCTCGTCACGGTAATGCGGCGGGTGTGCCGTGTTCGTGTCAGCTCGGCGAATACTCGGCGCGCTCCGGCAGCCCGCGCAGTCGTCGCATGCGGTTGTCCGCCTCGAGGAGCTGCTCGCGGTCGCCGATGTCGAACCAGTCGCCGGGAAGGCGGTAGGCGTACACGGGCACGCGCGCGTGTAACCAGGCGACGAAGTTTCCCGGCTGATCGGGAGGATTGCCTTCGTCGAGGTACGTCGAGACGAGCCGGGCATGCTCGCGGTCGTAGAGATACGTGGCGGTGGCACAGAGCGTCGTCGCCGGATGCTCGGGCTTCTCCACGAAGCCGATGACGCGGTCGTCCTCGTCGACGTCGACGATCCCGTACTTCTTCGCCAGCTCCGGATCGCCGACGTCGAGGACGGCGATGCAGCTCGCGCCCGGCCGCGCCTGCCAGTACGACTCATAGTCCGCGAGCGAGTAGTCGAAGAGATTGTCGCCGGCGACGACGAGCAGGTCATCGTCGAGCCCGACGAAGCGAATGTCGCCGATCGCACCGAGCCGGTCCTCGTTCGACGTCGTTCCGTCGTTGTGAACGATCACGTCCCTCTCCTCTGCCCACTGTTCGAAGACCGCGGCGAAACGTGCATTCGTGACGAGATGGATCTCGTCGGCGCTCGTCTCCACGATCCGGTCGAGGATCCAGTCCACCATCGGCCGACCGCCGACGGGAAGCAGCTGCTTGGGAATCGAGTCCGTGAGCGGCCGCAGGCGCGTCGCATAGCCGGCGGCCAGGATCAGGGCCTTCATACGAGCGCGGCGAGCGAGTGCGTGTACGGCGCCCGATGGACGCCGTGCTCCGTCACGACTGCCCCGATCAGCTCTGCCGGCGTGACGTCGAAGGCCGGATTCCTCGCCGCGAATCGGTCCGTGATCTCTGCCGCGGCTCGCTCCTCGATCGGAATGTCGGCTCCCGTCTGCGCGGACAGGTCGACGCTCGAGGTCGGCGCGACGACATAGAGCGGGATGTCGTGGTGCGCTGCGAGTACGGCGAGCGCGTAGGTTCCGATCTTGTTCGCGGTATCGCCGTTCGCCGCGATGCGGTCCGCTCCGGTGACGACGCAATCGACGTCGCCCGCCGCCATCAGCGACGCCGCAGCCGAGTCGGCAATGACGGCGTGCGGAATCCCCGCCGCCTCGAGCTCCCAGGCGGTCAGGCGCGATCCCTGCAGCAACGGACGCGTCTCGTCGACCCAGACGCGTTCGAGCAGACCGCTCTCCCAGGCCGTGCGGAGCGCGCCGACCGCGCTGCCGTAGCCGCCGGTGGCCAACCCGCCTGCGTTGCAATGCGTCAGGGCCCGCGTGCCGGGGCCGAACAACTCCGCGGCGTGAGCCGCCATCCGGCGGCAGCGTTCGACCTCCTCGTCGTGGAGCGCGCGTGCGTGCGCCGGAGTCGGGTCGTCGCGCAGCTGCTCGAGCGCCCAGGCGAGATTGACGGCCGTCGGTCGCGACGCGGCGAGAACGGCGGCGGCCTCGTCGAGGTCCTCGCCGAGCTCCGCCGCGAGCGCGAGCGCGTAGGCGGCGGCAATCCCGATCGCCGGCGCGCCGCGGATCGCCATCTCTCGAATCGCCGCGGCGACCTCGGCGGCCGAACGACATTCCAGGTCGATCTCTGCCTCCGGCAACCGTCGCTGGTCGAGGAGGACGACACGTGGCCCGTCCTCTTCGTAGCGCACGATCCGCTCGGGTGTCAGATCACCCATGGAGGCCGGAGACTAAGGCACGCAAAGCGGCCTTAGGCGGAGGCGTACTCACGCGGGCGGGGATGCGTTAGAACCACTGCCCGCGCGTCACGACGACATCGCCTAAATCGCTCTTGGGCGAGAGACGTCGGCGCGCGGAGGCGGGACCGCGTCCCGCCGGGAGCGCTAACCAACCTCTGCGTTGCCGAGCCCAGAAGGAGGGGGCCAACGGGGGAACCATGTGGTTCCCCCGTTCACGTTCCTTCGTCCCACGAGGCCAGGTACTTCGCCTGCTCCTCGGTGAGCGTGTCGATCTCGACGCCCATCGTCTCCAGCTTGAGGCGGGCGATCTCCTTGTCGATCTCCTCCGGCACGGGATAGACCTTCCGCTCGAGCTCGGCCGCGTGCTGGATCGCGTACTCGGCCGACAGCGCCTGGTTCGCGAACGACATGTCCATCACGAGCGCCGGGTGGCCTTCGGCGGCGGAGAGGTTGACGAGGCGGCCGTCTGCGACGAGATAGATCCGCCGGCCGTCTTCGAGCGTGAACTCGTCCACGAAGGCGCGCGCCTCGCGGGTCTCCGCGGCGAGGGACTTCAGCGCCGGGATGTCGATCTCCACGTTGAAGTGGCCGGTGTTGGCGAGGATCGCGCCGTCCTTCATCTTCTCCATGTGCTCGCGCCGGACGACGGACTTGTCGCCGGTCGCCGTGCAGAAGATGTCCCCGATCGCCGCGGCCTTCTCCATCGGAAGCACCTCGTAGCCGTCCATGCTCGCCTCGAGGGCACGCATCGGATCGGTCTCGGTGACGATGACGTGGGAGCCCATTCCTCGCGCTCGCGAGGCGACGCCGCGTCCGACCCACCCGTAGCCGGAAACGACGAAGCGCTTGCCCGCCAGCAGCACGTTGGTCGCGCGGATGATGCCGTCGATCGTCGACTGTCCCGTGCCGTAGCGGTTGTCGAAGAGGTGCTTCGTGTCCGCGTCGTTGACCGCGATGACCGGAAAGCCGAGCGCGCCGTCGCGTTCGAGCGCCTTGAGACGGATGACGCCGGTCGTCGTCTCCTCGGTGCCGGCGATGATGTCGCCGAGCTGCTCACGCCGAGCGGAGTGCAGAACGCCGATCACGTCGGCGCCGTCGTCCATCGTCAGCTGGGGCTTGTGATCGACCGCAGCCTCGATGTGCGCGTAGTACGTGTCGTTGTCCTCGCCCTTGATCGCGAAGACGGAGATGTCGTACTCGTCCACGAGCGCGGCGGCGGCGTCGTCCTGCGTCGAGAGCGGATTGGACGCGCAGAGCACGACGTCCGCGCCGCCCGCCTTCAGGGTGCGCGCAAGGTTCGCCGTCTCGGTCGTCACGTGCAGACAGGCGGAGATGCGGTAGCCGGCGAGCGGCTGCTCCCGGTGGAAGCGCTCCCGGATCGCGGCGAGCACGGGCATCTGTCGATCCGCCCATTCGATCCGCCGTATCCCTTCGGAGGCGAGCGCGAGGTCTTTCACGTCATGCCGTTTTGTCGTAGCCATTCAGTCCTCTCGTTTGCGGCCTAGGCGGCGAGAAGCCGCTCGTGTTTGCGCTGCTCCCAATCGAGGGCGGACAGCTGCGTGCCCGCGAGCCAGGTCTCCACGGCCGCCCGGAGCTGCGGCTCGCGGTCGAGCCTAGCTGCGAAGGCCATATCGGTGAGCTCGACGTCGTAGCGGCGGCGAAGCTCCCTGAGCGAGCGCAGCTGGTTGAGCTCGAGGAGCCCGTAGAGGCGGTAGCCGGAACCGCTGCGCCGCGGGACGACGAGGCCGGCCCGCTCGAGGTAGCGGAGCATGCGCGGGGACCACCCCGTGTGCGCTGCGGCTCGGCCGACGGTCAGTCCGTCCACGCGGCCAACCCTAACACAGCCGTGTCAGGGTTGTGCCGTACCGGCCCGGCCGTACCGGTCCTCGAGGCGGACGACGTCCTGGAGCTGCGGCGTCGACACCTCCAGGATCGTCGTGTCCTCGAGCGCGGTGACGCGGTGAACCGTGCCCGGACGGAAGCGGAAGGAGGCGCCGGCAGCCACCACCTCCTCCTTCAGCATCGTCTCGCCCGCCGAGCCGAGCTCGAGCTTCGCCCGTCCCTCGTGGACGAGCCACGACTCGTCCTTCACCCTGTGGAACTGGAGGCTGAGCGACTCACCGGCCTTCACGAAGAGCACCTTGCCGACGTACTGCTCTGTCTCCGCCCAGATCAGCTCGTGTCCCCAGGGCTTCTCGACCCTGCGCGGCTCGAAGGCCCAGGCGTCCAGACCCTCCAGATTCGGCGAGTCCACGCTCATCGGGCGACTCTATGCCGTCCGTCAACGACGCGCGGGAGAAGGTCAGCCGCGGTTGCGTGCCAGCGTCGGGCGGAGCTCCGGATGGGCGGCGTAGTGCTCCTCGGCCCGTTCCAGGTCCTTCGGAGTATTCACGGTGATCCACAGGCCTTCGTGCCGGAAGCCGAAGAGCTTGCCCTCCTGCGCGAGGTCGGGAAACGTGGAGTGCTCGTGGTCGCCCCGCTCGGGGAGACGCGCAAGAGCCTCCTCGTCGAGCACGTACACGCCGGCGTTGACCCAGTGCGGCAGACGCGGCGCCTCGCGAAATCCGGTGATGCGATCGCCGTCCGCGAGCTCCACGACGCCGAATTGCGACTTCAAGGGGGCGACGACGATCGTCGCCGCTCCCTGGTTTTCCTCGTGGGCCTCCATGAATGCGACCAGATCGACGTCGTGGAGCTCGTCCCCGTTGAAGGCGAACAGCGGACCGGACTCCTCGCGGCGCTCGGCCGCGAAGCGCAACCCTCCCCCGCGCCCGAGCGGCTCCGACTCGGGGACCGCGACGATCTCCGCACCAAGCCCGGACAGCTTGACCTCGAACAGCGCGGCCTGTCCCGCGGCGCAGCTGACGATCACCCGATCCACGCCGGCCCGCACGAGCTGCGACACCTGATACTCCGCGAGCGGGTGACCGGCGATCGGCACGAGCGCCTTCGGATGGCCGCGCGCGGCATCCCCGAGCCGGGTCGCCTGGCCGCCCGCGAGGATGATCGCTTCCACTAGCGCGTGACTTTCTGCTCCGGCTCCGCCGTCTCAGGCAATGCCTCGAACGGCGAGCTTGGACGGCCGATGCCCTCGTACGCGAATCCGGCACGGCGCGTCTCCGCGGGATCGAGCAGGTTGCGCCCATCGATGATCAGCGGGCGGGCCATCGCACTCCGCACTTCATCGGAGGCCAAGCCGTGTAGCTCGTCCCATTCCGTCACGATTACGGCCGCGTCTGCTCCGCTGACCGCATCGAACACCGTGTCGCAGAGCGTCGCGCCCTTCATCAGCTCGCCGGGTTGGGCAACAGGATCCCAGGCACGAACCTCCGCGCCCTCCGCGAGCAGCCGCGATGCGAGCACGAGCGACGGCGCCTCGCGAAGATCGTCCGTGCCCGCTTTGAACGCGAGACCGAGCAGCGCAACCTTCTTCCCGCGCAGCTTGCCGAGGTGCTTCTGGAGCTTCTGGATCACGCGTCGCTTCTGCAGCTCGTTCACCTCGATTACCGCCGCGAGCAGCTGGAAGTGGTAGCCCGAGTTCGAGGCGAGCTGCTTCAAAGCAAGCGAATCCTTCGGAAAGCAACTCCCGCCGTAGCCGATGCCGGCGCGGAGGAAGTGAGGGCCGAGCCGATGATCGAGCCCGATGCCGCGCGCGACCTCGACGACGTCCGCCCCGACGCTCTCGCACACGTTCGCGATCTCGTTGATGAAGCTGATACGCGTCATCAAGAAAGCGTTCGCCGCCAGCTTGATCATCTCGGCCGACGCCACGTCGGTCCGGACGACCGGTGCTTCGATGCCGCCGTACAGCGACTCGACGACCGCCCCGTCCTCCTCGGCGAAGGCCCCGATCACGATCCTGTCCGGGTCGAGGAAGTCGCGCACCGCGCGCCCTTCCGAGAGGAACTCCGGATTCGACACGTAGCCCACGTTGCCCAAACCGCGAGCCTCCAGTGCCGCGCGGACCTTCTCGCCGGTACCAACCGGAACGGTCGACTTCATGACCAGGATCTGACGCTGGTCCACCCGCGGCAGATCGTCGAGCGCCGTCCAGACGAAGGAGAGATCGGCGTCGCCCGAGTAGGTCGGCGGCGTCTGGACGCAGATGAAGAGGACGTCCGCTGCCGCGACCTCATCCGCGTCGAGCGTGTAGCGAATCCGCTCGCGGTTGCGCGCCAGCACGTCCGGCAAGTCGGGCTCGTGGAAGGGCAGTCGACCCGCCGAGAGCGCGTCGATCCGCTCGGGCACGACGTCGCGCACGATCACCTCGTGGCCGAGCTCGGCAAAGCAGCCGCCGGTGACGAGCCCCACCCAGCCCGCACCGAAGACGCCGATCGTTCGTGAGTCCGCCATGGCGACCGGGAAGCCTACTTGGGCAGCGGCGCGAGTCCTCTGGCGATCGCGAGCATGGTCTCGTTCGAGAGCGCGTCGAGAATCGTGTTCACGACCCAGTACGTCGCGCCGTTCTCACGCAGCACGACCATGTGCAGATGCGCGCCGGAGTAGTAGAGGGCGAACTCACGCCCCCGGAGGTGAGCGACGAAGCTCGGGTCCGCGAGCGCCGGCGCGTCGCTCCAGTCGGTCTGCTCGATTCCCCAGTACTCGTTCTCGCCGATCCGGAACGTCAGGCGGACCGCACGATGCCCCTTCTTGACGTTGTACAGGCGGATGGGAGCGTCGAACTCGAGCCGGGAACTGCTTTCGATGAGCCTCGGCACCTCGAGCCGGAAGGGAACGCGGCGACGGAGGTTCAGGAGCAGCGAGCGCGTCAAGGCGGCGTTCGGAGTGACCCTCGGGGGCTGCTTCTCGGGCGTCTTGTCCACCGGAGCCGGCGCAATCGTGCCGTGGAAGTTCTGTCCGACGACGACGGTCGCCATCGCGCCGTTCGCGAGTGCGGCGAGTCGCCCCGGTGGCAAGGGATGCACCGCCGCATCGCCGAAAAGGTTCGCAACCTGAGCCGCCGCAGCGCGGGAGCGCGCCTGAGAGCTGTCGAAGTAGACGGTCGTCCGGAAGTAGTCGAAATTCGGCGCGTTCGCCGGTGTTCCCGTTTGCGGGACGACGATCCTGTAGCCGCGCTGCCCGAGCTCGTAGGCGGCATTCGCCGCCGACCCGGCGATCCCGTTGCCGTTCAGCACGGTCGTGGTGATGTCCCGCGGTCGCGGCGCTCGCGAGCGGCGCTTGATCCGGAGCGTGACGTCGCGGGCCTTCGCGGGCGAGTTGACGTCCGGCTGGACGAAGTCGCGCACGGCCGCCGCGATGTTCCCGGTCGGAGCCGAGAGCTCGTTCTGGCCGGTCAAGCCCTCGATCTTCGACTGGAACACGTGCCCCGCCGGCAGGCCGTGCGCGAAGTAGACGTAGTCCTTGAGCGTCTGCGGGTCGAGCGCCTTGTTGCCGCCGCGTCCGACGACGACGTTCCTCTCCACCGCATCCATGATCGAGAACAGCGTGTCGAGGTCGAGCTGGGAGGAGATCTGCTGCTTCAGCGCCTTCAGGAAGAGCTGCTGGCGCGCGTTGCGGAAGATGTCGGAGTCGAAGTGTCGGTAGCGGACGTACGAGAGCGCGTTGGTGGCGTTCAGACGCTGATAGCCCGGCCAGAGATTGATCTTCGAGATGCCCGGACAGTTGCTGGGATCGCAGAGATACCGGTGATCGACGTCGACCCAGACTCCGCCGAGCTGGTTGACGAGCTGCGTGAAACCCCGGAAGTTGACGGTCACGAAGTAGTTGATCGGGAGACCCGTCAGCGCGCGGACGGTCTCGACGCTCCCGAGCGCGCCGCACGCCGAGAACGCCCCATTGATGCGATCGGTGAAGTCGGGATGGCCGGGGCACTTGACGGTCACGGTCAGGTCGCGCGGAAAGGACAGCATCGACAGCGAGTTGGTCTCTGGGTCGGCCCGAACCAGGATCAGGGTGTCCGACCGGCCCGTCTCCTCAGCCTCGGGACCCTTCCTGCGATCCGTCCCGATCACGAGGGCCACGGTCGGCTGACCCGGAATCGCCGCGTCGAGTCGCTTTGCCGCCGCGCGGTCGGCCTTCGTCTTCGGACTGATGGCCTCGAGGAACTGGTGCGTCTTCAGGTAAGCGGCCCCGGCTGCTCCGCCCGCGACGACGATCGCCGCGAGCACTGTCCAGAGCAGGACGGCTCTGACCACCTGCCACGCACCGCGCCGCGGCGGCTCCGGCTGCCGGTACCGGGTCATCGGCGTCGGGGGAACGGGTGGGAAGATTGCGCGTCCGTTGCCGTTGACAGACGCGCCGCGCCCCATCCCTCTCTTGAGCGTGGTCTTCATACAGGCCCGAAACAGGACGGCGCCCGTTCGGAGGGCGCCAGCCGACCTCGAGGATAGCCCAGGCGGTGGCTATCCCACATCGCGAACGGTCTCCTCGGCCAGCCAGCGGGCCACTCCCAGGAGACCTCCCTCGGCCTCGTGGATCCGGCGCTGCTCCTCGGCGCCGCTGCCGCGGTCGAGAAGGCGCTCCACCTCGGCGAGCTCGCGCTCGCAACCCAGCCGCCCGGCCACGCTCCCGGCCCGCTCGACGAGCGCGCGGACGGCGTCGCGGGCAGGGCGGGCCCGGTCGTGCGCGAGATCGACGAGCTCCGCGTCGAGCCCGTGCCGAACCGCACGCCACTTGTTCTCCGCGATCAGCGTTCGCGGCTGGATCGCCACCGGCCGCTCGGCGAGCGTCGCCGCGAGGCACTGCGTCAGCGCCGCGATTCCGGCAACGCTCTCGACTCGCGTCTGCGCATCGCAGATGCGCAGCTCAACCGTCCCGAGCTTCGGGTGCGGCCGGACGTCCCACCACACGTAGGTGTAGTCGGGAAAGAACCCGGCGGAGACACCACGTTCGATCAGCTGCTCGAAGTCCGCGAAGGTGGCGAGACTCGGCGGCAGGCCGCGGCGCGGCATGCTGTCGAAGACCTGGATGCGGATCGAGGCGAGTCCGGTGTCGCGGCCCTGCCAGTAGGGCGAGTTTGCGGACAGCGCGAGGAGCTCCGGCGCCCAGTTGCGCAGCCCCGTGGCGATCTGGACGGCGGAATCCGGCGTTTCGATGCCGACGTGCACGTGGAGGCCGAAGATGGCAACGCGCTCGGCCACCCAGCGGAGCTTCTTGGCGACGCCCTGGTATCGCGGCGAATCCGTGATCTCCTGGTGCTCCCAGCGGGAGAACGGATGCGTGCCCGCCGAGGCGATCAGCGCTCCGCGCGCCACAGCCGCATCGCGCATGAGCGCACGAATCTCGCGCACCTCCGCCAGTGCGTCGGCCACCCGCTCGTGCACGCCGGTCGCAGCCTCGAGCACCGACGTCATCAGCTCTCGGCGCACGCGGTCGTCCGCGGCTGCCTCCGCGATCTCGTCGAACCGCGGAACGAGCTCGTAGCTCTCCGGGGAGACGAGCTGGAACTCCTCCTCGATGCCGAGACTGAAGGGCGCGCTGCGGCCGAAGGCGTGCTCCACACGCCGACCGTAGCTATCGGTGCAGTCGCTGGGCGACGAGCCCGGCGAGCCGGCGCTCGAGAGACTGCGGAATCGGCTGGAGCGGCTTGCCGAAGGAGGCGATGATGAGCACGGCCGTTGCTCGACCGCGGCCGTAGAGGTAGTAGGCGATGCGTCCTTCGATCGTTGCTCCCGGACCGGAGACGACGAGGCGGATTTGACTGGCGGTGAAGTGCGGCGCGAGCTTCCGCGCCGTGACAGGCCCGCTGGAGACGATCCGCAAGCGGGCATTCGCCCCCGCCATGCCCTGCCTGAATGCATCGATCAAACAGCGAGTGATCGGCTGCTTGGCGATGCGGTTCCACGCGGCGGTCGCGTGCCGCTCGGTCTGGAAGACGGCTGCGCCCGAGCCGATGAAGCTGCCGTTGCGGGAGAAGTCGGGAGTCTCGGCCTCGCCGGTCTCGACCAGATCGGAGAGATTCGGATCCTTGCAGCCCTTCGGCGCACCGCTGTCGGTTCCGTCGGACTGTTCGACGCGCCAATCGCCGGAGCCGAGATCGGCACGATGGATCCGGATCGCCTGTGCCCAGGCCTGATCGGCCGGGTTGTGACGCTTCTGCGGATCGCGCGGGTTCTCCGCCGCGAGAGCGCTACCCGCGAGAACACCCGCACAGAGAACCGTGAGTCCAATGCGGCCGGCCATGGCCGTTGCATCGGCCTCAGCGGTTGAGCGCTTCCTCCCTCGAACGGGTCTCGTAGCCGAGGTTCGGCCCGAGCCAGCGCTCGGCTTCCTCGAGTGCCATTCCTTTCCGCGCCGCGTAATCCTCGACCTGGTCTCTGCCCAGCCGACCGACGGAGAAGTACCGCGAGAGCGGATGAGCGAGGTAGATCCCGCTCACCGCCGCGGCCGGACTCATCGCATAGGACTCTGTCAATGCGAGCCCTGCTCGCTCCGCGCCCAGCAGGTCGAAGAGCTTTCGCTTCTCCGTGTGGTCGGGGCACGCCGGATAGCCGAATGCCGGGCGGATGCCGCGAAACTTCTCCGCGATCAGATCCTCGCTCGAGAGCTGCTCCTTCGGCTCGTACCACTCACGACGAGCCCTTTGGTGGAGAGACTCCGCGAACGCTTCCGCGAAGCGGTCGGCGAGCGCCTTGACCATGATCGCGCCGTAGTCGTCGCGCTCGGCCTCGTAGCGCGCGGCGAGCTCGTGTGCGCCGTGGATCGCGACCGCGAACGCTCCGACGTGATCGTTGTCCGATGACACGTAGTCGGCTAGGCAGCGGTTCGGCCGCGAGTCGCCGTAGGCCGATTGCTGACGGAGGAAACAGAACCGCGTCCCCTCCTCGAGCACCACGTCGTCGCCGTCCGCGCGGGCGGGCCAGTACCCGTAGACGCCGCGCGCCCGCAGAGATCCATCGCGGAGGATCTCCCCGAGCAGCGCTTGCGCGTCGTCGTAGAGCTCGCGCGCGGCCGGCTGGTCGAGGATCGCGGGGAATTTCCCCTTGAGCTCCCAGGCGTGGAAGAAGAACTGCCAGTCGATGTACTCGCGGAGCGTCGAGAGCTCCACTTCGACGATCTCGGTGCCCGTGAAGGGCGGAGTCGGTAGCTCGTCGAACGGGACGCGCTCCTTGTTCGCGCGCGCCTCTTCGATCGGGAGCAGCGGCTTGCGCTCCTTCTCGGCGTGCTGTTCGCGCAGGCGTTCCTGGAGCTCGCGGTTCTCCTGATCCAGCTTCTCTCTGCGTGGCGCGTCGAGCAGGCTGGAGACGACGCCGACGACGCGCGACGCGTCGAGGACGTGAAGCGTCGGTTGTGAGTACTCCGGTGCGATCCGGACGGCGGTGTGCTGCTTGGACGTGGTCGCGCCGCCGATCAGCAGCGGAAGGTCGAGCTCGCGGCGCTCCATCTCCTTCGCCACGTTGACCATCTCGTCGAGAGACGGCGTGATCAGGCCGGAAAGCCCGACAACGTTGCATCCTTCCTCGAGCGCGGTGTCGAGGATGCGGTCGGCCGGCACCATCACGCCGAGGTCGATCACCTCGTAGTTGTTGCAGCCGAGGACGACGCCGACGATGTTCTTGCCGATGTCGTGGACGTCGCCTTTCACCGTCGCGAGCACGACCTTGCCCTGCGTCCGCGGGCGACCGTCCCCGGCCGCCTTCTCGGCCTCAATGTACGGCTCGAGGTAGGCGACGGCACGCTTCATCGCGCGCGCGCTCTTCACCACCTGCGGGAGGAACATCTTCCCGGAGCCGAAGAGGTCGCCGACGATCGACATCCCGTCCATCAAGGGTCCTTCGATCACGTCGAGCGGACGGGCCTGCTTCTGGCGCGCTTCCTCGGTGTCCTCCTCGATGAAGTCCACGATCCCGTGGACGAGAGCGTGCGAGAGCCGTTCCTCGACGGGGGCTTCGCGCCACGAGAGATCTCGCTCCCGCTTCGTTGCCTCGCCCTCCACACGGGAGGCGTATTCGACGAGGCGCTCGGTGGCGTCGTCGCGGCGGTTGAAGATGACGTCCTCGACGCGTTCGAGCAGCTCCGGCTCGATGTCTTGGTACACGGCGAGCTGGCCCGCGTTGACGATGCCCATGTCGAGTCCGGCCGCGATCGCGTGGTAGAGGAACGCCGCGTGCATGGCCTCGCGGACGGCGTCGTTGCCGCGGAACGAGAAGCTGAGGTTCGAGATGCCGCCCGAGATCTTCGCGCCCGGGCAGCGTTCCTTGATCTGGCGCGTTCCCTCGATGAAGGCCTTCGCGAAGTCGGCGTGCTCCTCGATCCCCGTGGCGACGGCGAGGACGTTCGGGTCGAAGATGAGGTCCTCCGGATTCCAGCCGTCCGCGGTCAGCAGCCTGTACGCACGCTCGCAGATCTCCACCTTGCGCTGGACCGTGTCCGCCTGTCCCTGCTCGTCGAACGCCATCACGACGAGGGCGGCGCCGTAGCGCTTGATGCGGCGCGCCTGCTCGAGGAAGGACTCCTCTCCCTCCTTGAGGCTGATGGAGTTGACGACGCCCTTGCCCTGAAGGCATTTGAGCCCCGCCTCGAGGACGGACCAGCGGGAGCTGTCGACCATGATGGGCAGGCGCGCCACTTCTGGCTCGGTTGCGAGCAGGTTGAGAAACGTCGTCATCGCCTGCACCGAGTCGAGCAGGTCGGCGTCCATGTTGACGTCGAGGATGTTGGCGCCGCCGCGGACCTGCTCGAGCGCGACCTCGACCGCTTCCTGGTAGTCGCCCCCCTCGATCAGCCGGCGGAAACGCGCGGAGCCGGTGACGTTCGTCCGCTCCCCGATCATGACGAAGTTGGCGTCGGGAAAGATCCGGAACGGTTCCAACCCACTCAGGCGCGTGCTGCGCTCGCCCTCGGGGACACGTCTTGGCGTCTGACCCCGGATTGCGCGGGTAAGCGCGCGAACGTGCTCCGGAGTCGTGCCGCAGCAGCCGCCGACGACGTTGACCAGGCCGCCCTGGGCGAACTCGCGCAGGGAGCGGCTCGTGTCCTGCGGCTGCTCGTCGTGCGTGCCCATCTCGTTCGGCAGGCCCGCGTTCGGATGACACGCGACCCAGGTCGGGGCGACGCGCGCGAGATCCTCGACGAACGGGCGCATCTGCGTCGCGCCGAGGGAGCAGTTGACGCCGACGATGAACGGGTTCGCGTGCTCGACGGACAGCCAGAACGCATCGACCGTCTGGCCGGAGAGGTTGCGGCCGCTGCGGTCGATCGCCGTGAAGGAGATCCAGAGCGGGATCTCGGGAGCCTCGTCCAGCGCGGCG
>DASWEF010000103.1:0-12676 GCA_036394855.1 Gaiellaceae bacterium
CTTTGCACCGCCGAAGGGAATCCCGGACAGCGCGCACTTCCACGTCATCCACATGGCGAGGGCTTTCACCTCGTCGAGCGTGACGTCGGGGTGGTAACGGATCCCACCCTTCGAAGGCCCGCGCGCAACGTTGTGCGTGACGCGGTAGCCCTGGAACACCTGCGTCGTTCCGTCGTCCATTGCGACCGGGATCGAGACGCTCAGCGCCTTCTTGCACTCCTGGAGGACGTTGACGAGGTTCGGGTCGATCGCGAAGAGCTTGGCGACCCGGCGCAGCTGCTCGCGCGCGATCTCGAATGGGTTCTCGCGGAGGTGCGAGACGGGGGCGTCGACAGTCGTCACTTCAACTCCTTTTTCCTCGCAAATGGGGCACTTTCGGGCTGGGCGGGCAGACCCTACTTGATCCTGAAACTCACCGTTCGGGTCGTCGGCACGCCTGCATCCGTCCCCCAGGCGACGAGACGGAGCTGATACCCGCCGGTCGGAAGCACCGCACCCGTCGGATCCCGACCGGTCACCCCGAAGGAGTAGCGACCCGGAAGAACGTCGCGCAGACGTGCCAGCAAGCCGATGCGGCCTCCCTCCGGGCTCCAGAGCTCGAGATCGAGCCGCGACAGCGGCGAGACGTCCGGTTGGCCGCCGGATCGCGAGACGGAGCCGGCGACGAAGCTCAGCAACGCCGGCGCTGCGTCGGACGGAGCGAAGCTGTGCGTGGACAGACGGACGGTCGCGAGCGTAGGCGGGCTGCGACGGCCGAAGAGAATCGTCCAGGGCACGCCGATCTCACGGCCTGCGGCCGGCGTGACGACCAGGGCGCCCTCGGCAGGCGCGCGCCCCTCGAGCTTGCTCGCCACGCGCGCGCGAACGTGAATGCGAATCATCCTCCCCGGGCCGAGGGAGAAGCGCTGCGGGCGCACGCTGAACTGCACGGCGGCGGCGCCCTCCTGCGAGACACGGACGTCAAGGGAGAGGATCAGCCGGCGGGAGGAAACGTTCCGCAGCACGAACTCCTGCTCCGAGCGCCAGCGTCGACTCTCGGCGCGACCGAACGCAAGCGAAGCAGGGCTCGCCGCGACCTCCGTCGCCGTCGCGCCTCCGATGTCGATCAAACCTGCACCCTGGGCGGTGACGGAGTCCTCCGGAAGCGTTCGCGCACTGCCGACGAGCAGGCTCTTCAGTGCTTCGGCGTCGAGGTAGGGGCGGGCCTGAGCGAGCAAGGCCGCGGCACCCGCGACCAGGGCGGCCGCGACACTCGTGCCGTTCACGGTCCCATATCGCGCCGAGCCGTCGGGGTTCGCTCCCGCCTCGGCAGTCTCGAGCGCAACGCCGGGAGCGACGACCTCGGGTTTGACGCGGCCGTCGAAGGCGAGCCCCGTCGACGAGAAGCGCGCGACCCGTCCCTCACCGCCGTTCGACGCCGTCCTCACCGCGCCAAGCGACGCGGTCGCCGGAATGCCGTTGCGGATGTGCGCAAGCAGCGTCTGCGCAACCGCCTCCGGAATGGCGACGGCCGGGATCGGACCCCGCTCGTCGAGACCGATGCCGCCGGCGGGAAGGTCGGCGCCGTAGAAGAGAACTGCCACGGCCCCGGCGCGCGCGGCGTTGGCGACGCTCCCGCCGGAATCGGCCCCCGCGCGGAGCAGCGCAACACGGCCCGCGACGAGGCTGAGGCCGCGGCGATCGAAGAAGTCGAGCAGCGGGATCGCCCCGCGGTAGCCGATGGGAGCCGTGGTGCGGGCACGTGGTGCGCCGATGCCGGCGTCGATCGCCTCCGCGGGAGTCACGGCGCCCGCCAGCGGACGTGTTCCGTCGAACTCCACGTGCAGGGCCGCACGCAGGACGACGCGGATCTGTCCGTAGTGCGGGCGCAAGTCGAGGGCGCCGACGGTCAGGGCGGCGGGAGCGCCACCCGGCCCTGCGACGCTGCCGTAGCCGGGACCCGCCGGACCGTCGTTCCCCGCCGGCGTGACGACGAGCGTGTCGAGACGAGTCGCGCCGGCAGCTGCGCTTGCGAGCGGTCCATCCGCAAAGGCGGCGAAGGGCTCCGCGACGCCGATGAGCGCGATGCGCGCGGCGTCGTGGGCGTCGCCGTCGCCGTTCGGGTCGACGGCGCGCTCGAGCCCCGCCAGGAGCTGGTCGGTACGGCCGTAGACGGCCCAGCGCGCCGACGAGTCGCGTTGCCAGCCGGCGACGCGAATGGGGAGAACGGTCGCGCCCGGGGCGACGCCGGCCAATGTCGCCGGTCCTCCAGAGCCGACCAGCAGGCCCGCCATCTCGGTGCCGTGCTGCTCCAGCTCCGCCGGTTCGTCGGGCTGCGGAGCGGCCAGCGCCTCCGCATCGCCTCCGACGATGTCGATCCCGTCGCTGACCCGGCCGCGCAGGAAGGGCTGCGCCCGATCGACGCCCGTGTCGAGCAGGGCGATCGTCACGCCGCGCCCGTCCTTGTCGGAAAGAGCGATCTCCGGCCGCTGTCCAAACTCGGAGTGGGAGATCAGGCTGGAGCTCAGCGACGCCGGATAGGCCGCGCGCACCGGATAGACGCCGGCGACGTCGGGCGCGCGCTCCAGCAGAGCGATGCCGCGCGCATCGAACGCGGCCGAGAATCCGTTGATCGTGCGCGTGTAGCTGAACTCCGGCTGCACGACGACGCCCTCGACCCGCAGGCGGGCGACGAGGAGCTTCTGTGTCGAGAGCGCGCTCCGCGTCCAGCTCCGCTCCTCCTCGCTCGTGGCGAGTCCTCCGACACGCGCAACGCGATCCGCGAGCGCGGGCCCTTTGAGCACCACGATGACCCGCTGGCCGACGGCGACCCGCGGTCGCTGCGCACCGGCCAGCCCCTGCCAGCTCGGCTCTCCTGCGGACGAGAAGCTGCTCCTCCCACCCCCCGCCGCGATCAGGACGGCCGTGACGACGACCGCGAGAGCCGCGAGCGCGAGGGCATTAAACGGCTCACGCGGAGGACGCGTAGGCATCGAGCGCAAGATAGCCGGGATAGGAGATGGGTTCGACGAAGCGCGCCGCAGAGGCGATCATGGCGGCGTTGTCGGTACAGAGCTCGAGTGGAGCGAGGACTGCACCGGGGAGCGCTCTGCGAAGCTCCGAGTTGGCGGCGACGCCCCCGACCACGGCGACCGTGCGGGCGCCGAGCTCGTCCCCCGCCTGCCGGGTCCGCTCGACGAGTGCACGCACGATCGCGCGCTGGTAGCCCGCGGCGAGGTCGGCACGCCGCCGCTCGAGCTCGTCCGGCTCGAGTCCGCGCACGGCATAGAGCAGCGCGGTCTTGAGCCCCGAGAAGGAGAAGTCGAGCCCCGGCACGCGCGCGACCGGGAACTCGTGCGCGCCGGGGTCTCCCTCACGAGCAAGACGGTCGATCTCCGCTCCGCCCGGATAGCCGAGGCCGAGGAGCCGCGCCCCCTTGTCGAAGGCCTCGCCGGCCGCGTCGTCGAGCGTCTTGCCGAGGACGCGCGGCCGGCCGCCGCGCTCCTGCACGTCGAGCAGGAGCGTATGGCCGCCGCTCGCGAGCAGGCAGAGGAACGGCGGCTCCAGCGGGTCCGGCTCGAGATAGAGCGAGGAGACGTGGCCGTGAAGGTGGTCGATCGGGGCGAGTGGGAGGCGACGGGCCCAGGCAATCGCCTTCGCAGCCGAGACGCCCACGAGCAGGGCTCCGATCAGCCCGGGGCCCGCGGTCACGCCGATGAGCTCGACGTCCGCCAGGTTCGCGTCCGCTTCGCCCAGCGCCTCGCGGATCACCGGCGTGACCAGCTCGAGGTGGCGACGCGACGCGACCTCGGGGACGACGCCGCCATACCTGGCGTGCAGGTCGGCCTGAGACGAGACCACGTTGGCGAGGATCCTTCCGTCACGCGAGACCAGCGCGGCCGCGGTCTCGTCGCAGGAGGTCTCGAGGCCGAGGATCACGGCGCGAGCAGCGGGGAACGCAGGACGACCTCCCAGCGGTTCCCGCCGTCGACCGTTCGCCACACGAGCCCGAAGCGGGGCGCGGTCGCCGACGCGGCGTGCGGACCGGTGAGAAGCCAGCCCCGCCGGGTGTCGCTGAAGGCCACGGCCTGAGGGGCGTAGCCGCGAAACGGCGTCGTACGCCGGAACGACGCGCCGCCGTCGAGCGTCCGGACGACGGTCGCCGTTCCGAAGCCCTCGCATGGAGAGCAAGCGCCGACGAAGACCGCCGCACCGCGGCCGAGCACGCTGAACGGGCCCGCGTAGTTGCTGATCGTCGGTAACCGTCGCTGGAACGGCGACGCGAGCACGGCGCGCCAGGTCGAGCCTCGGTCGAGCGAGCGAAAGACGTGGTAGCCCTCGGTGCCCGCCGCCGCACCCTCGTGGAAGACCGCCCACACATTGCTCCCGCGGCAGCCGAGCTCGGGGACTGGATAGTCCTGCCGGTCGGGACGCAGACGCGAGCGCCTCCAGCGAACCCCGCCGTCATGGGTGGTCCAGACCGAGCCACGACGCGCGACCCAGCCGTCACGCGTATTCGCAAAGCACTCGGCCTGCATGAGTCCGGGCGTCGAGAGCGGTGGCCACGTGCGGCCGCCGTCGCCGCTTCGAACGACAACACCGTCACGGTAAAGGCCGAAGCCGTGCAGCCGGTCGACGAACTGCAGGCGCACGAGATGGGGCGCTCCCAGCCGCGCCCAGGTTCTTCCGTCTGCGGTTCGCAGGATGAATCCGTCTCCTGTCAGCGCCCACGCGTGCGTCCCGTCAAGCGCGGCGATCGCCCCCATAGGCGCGCGTACTTCGCTGCGCCACGACCTGCCGCCGTCGATCGTTCCCAGGAGGCCTCCGCTTCCCCCTGCCCACCCGCGGCGTGGGTCCGCGAATGCGACCGCACTACCGGGAAGGCCGGGAACGACGAGGGCGGCGGCAGTCCCGAGGAGCGGGAGGATCACGCGGAGCTGCCGACGTCAGGCGGCTCCGGGTCCCTCCACATGATCAAGGCGTCTTCGCGGTTGTCGGTGTAATAGCCGCGCCGGATTCCGCGCGGCTTGAAGCCGGCCTGCTCATAGAGCTTGATCGCGACCTCGTTCGAGATGCGCACTTCCAGCGTGTAGCCGCGGCGCCCCTCGCCCGAGGTCAATTCGAACAGGCGCTCCAGCAGGCTCGACGCGATCCGCTTGCGGCGATGCTCGGGCGCGACCGCGAGATTCATCACGTGCCACGCGTCCACGTAGCGGGAGATGATCAGGTAGCCGAGCAGCTTTCCCGTCTCGGGCTCGAAGGCTCCCAGCGAGATCGAGGAGGGCTTCGCCAGCTCGCCGGCGAACATCGACCGCGACCAGGGCGTCGGGTACGACGCCCGCTCGATCGTCTCGATCGCGTTGAGGTCGCGCAACTCGAGGCGGCGGAAGTCCACCCGGTTCGCGGTCGTGCTCATGGCCTGGTTCTATCAGCGTCGGGGATACGGAGGTACAAAGGTTCGACGGCCTCGGCCGGCCCGAAGCCACTCGCGAGCTGGGCGTGGAAGCGGGCCCGCGGGAGGTGGCGCTCGTCTGAATCCGGCGGGATCTCGGCGCCTCGGGCCTCGAGGACGGCGCGGTAGCGGACGGCGCCGTTTCCGACGCAGACCGTCCCGGCCGTGAGCTCGAGCTCTGCGGGCGCGAGCACCCGCGGCTCAGCCTGGAGAACGAACACTTCGCGGCGGCGCGCATCCACGACGGGCACGGCCCCCGGCGCACCTGCGGCCAACGCGTCGAGCGTCGAGACGCCCGCCGCCGGGATCCCGAGCGCGAGCGCGAGGCCGCGCGCGGTCGACAGCCCGATCCGAACGCCGGTGAAGCTGCCCGGACCGATGCCGACCGCGATTCCTTCGACGTCTCCCGTGTGCATGCCGGACTGGCGCAGCAGCGCGTCGACGTCTTCGAGCAGCGTCACGGCGCGCGACGTGCGCTCGCCGAGCACCTCGCCGTCGGAGACGAGCGCGCTCGTGGCGACGTCAGTCGCCGTGTCGAAGGCGAGGACCAGCATCGTCCCGAATCGTGACAAGCCGGCGCCCTTCCTCGCCGTGTTCGAGGCGGACCTCTGCGCGCGGCGGCGGGAGAACGCCCTCCCCGGCTTCCGGCCACTCGACGAAGACGATTGCGTCGTCGAAGTACGGCTCGAGATCTCCCCACTCGGCCGGCGAGATGCCGCGGAAGCGGAAGAGGTCGAGGTGCGAGACGTCGACCCGGCCCCGGTAGCGATGGCCGATCGTGAACGTCGGGCTGGTGATGGGCCCTTCGACGCCAAGCGCACGGCACGCCCCGCGCACGAACGTCGTCTTTCCGGAGCCGAGCTCGCCGGCGACGGTGACCACGTCGCCCAGTCGGAGGTCGGCGGCGAGGCGCGCGGCGATCTCCTCCGTCTCGGCGGGCGAGCGAGACTCGATCAGAAGAGACCGAGCTGGACGGCCGGCTCGGCTGTCACGGGCGCGACGTAGACCGGCTGGGGCGGGGCGACCTCGCGCCCCAGGAGCTCGGGGAGCCGCGCGAAATCGGACTGGAGCACCTCGAGCATCCGCGGCGTGTAGAGCGCGGCGGCAGGATGGTAGAGCGGATACAGCAGCACACGGCGCCCGCCGAGCGTGGT
This sequence comes from Gaiellaceae bacterium, assembly GCA_036394855.1. GTDB lineage: Bacteria > Actinomycetota > Thermoleophilia > Gaiellales > Gaiellaceae > 3-1-20CM-4-69-9. The sequence goes on from DASWEF010000103.1 coordinate 6,586, forward strand.
CTCCTGCTCCTGGCCGTGCACGCGCGTGATTCCGGTCGGCCGTCCCGACAGGAGCTTGGTGGCGAAGTTTCCGAGCGTCGCGACGACGCGCGGCTCGATCAGCTCGATCTGGCGCCAGAGGTGACTCTCACACGCCTCGATCTCCTCCGGCATCGGATCGCGGTTGCCAGGGGGACGGCATTTCAAGACGTTCGCCACGAAGACGTCCGCGCGGCCCAGGCCGATACCCGCGAGCAACTGGTCGAGCAGCTTCCCCGCCGCACCCACGAACGGGATGCCCTGCTTGTCCTCGTGGAAGCCGGGGGCTTCTCCCACGAACATCAGGTCGGCGCTCGGATCCCCCGAGCCGAAGACGACCTGGGTGCGGCCCTGCGCCAGCGCGCATTTCGTGCAACCGGCGACGAGCTCGCCGAAGGCACGCAGCTCGTCGGCGCGGGTCAGCTCAGTGGCCGCAGCCACAGCTCCCGCCGCAGCACCCGCCGCCACCGAACGCGCCGGTCTGCCCGGCGGTGCCGATCATCGCGAACGTCGAGAGCTGCTTGGCGACCTTCGTCGCCCCGCATTCGGGGCAGAAGACCTCCTGGTCGCCCCGGACGAGCTCCTCGAAGTGCGCCTCGCACTTCATGCAGACGTACTCGTACATCGGCATCGCCCCGGCAGTTTAGGGGGCCGCCCGGACGGGCGGCAAGCGAGCTAGTAGGTGGCCTTGACCCGGTGCCCGCCGAGCGTCCCGGACACGCTGTTCTTCGAGAACCTGAGCGTTCCGGCGACCGCCGCGGTGCCGGAGACGCGAACGGTGCCCTTGTAGGTCGAGGGCGGACCGAGAGTCGCGAGTGAGAGCTTGCCGGTCACGAAGACGCCGGGGGCGATGCTGTAGCGGCTGAGCGAGAAGCCGGCCGCGTTCTTCAGGCCCACCAGCTTGCCGCCGTAGATGCCTCGGGGCGTGAAGCTGGTCGACGAGAACAGCAGCTGAAACCAAGCCGCCGCCGCCTCGCGCACCGCCTTCGACGCCGTCGCGAGCGTCGTCTGCACCGATCGCTTCGGCGCACGCCGCGGGAAGGCGCCCAGGACCTTCACGAGCGGGGCAACCCGCGGGCACATCGCGCGCTCAGGAGCGTTGAGCGTCCCGAGGATCCAGGCGCGGACCGCGCGCTGGGAGCAGTACGAGAAGTCCGCGGTGAGCACGCTGTGTCCGACCCCGGGCACGACGAGCAGCCGTCCCTGCGGGAACTGGTTGACGACCGCAAGCGCGTTCACCGTCGGCGTGCGCATGTCGAAGCCCCCGTTGACGGCCAGGACGGGGACGTTCGGAAACGGGCCCGGCCCGAGCGGGGTGTTCCCGGCCGGCGACGGCCACTGTTCGCAGAAATAGGCCGTGCCGATACGCGCCGACCAGCTCCCGAACGGCCCGAACGAGCCTGCGGGAAGTCCCGCGATTGCGGCGTCGATGATCGCCCGCCGCTGCGAGGGGGGCGTGTTCGGCGCCCAGGGAAAGCGGCCGTCGGCGCAGTTCGTCGCGGCGTTGAGCCCGAAGCTCAGATCCTCCGCGGAAAGCTTGCTCGTCCGCTCCTCGAAATCGAAGAGTCTCAGGAGCGGCCGGACGAAACCGGCTCGCGCGGCGTGGACGGCGGCGGGCGCCTCCGCGGCGAGCCCGGGGCTGAGGTCGGCGTCGACCAGCATGTAGAGCAGCTGCTCCCCGTTCATGCGCACCGTCTTCAGCTTCCCGTTCGGAGCGATGATCGTTCCCTTGATCGGCTTCGCTTCCAGCCGGTTGGCGAGCGCGACCACGTCGCCCGAGAAGTTGGACGTCGCCGCACGACAGATCTTGCCCGCGCAGAACTCGCTCAAGGTGTCCGCGAGCTCGTGCAGCACGTTGCGGTCGAATGGATCGGGAAGCGTGGGCGGGACGACGGAGTCGAGCAGGAGCCGCTCGACGTTGCTCGGATGGCCAAGCGCGTACGCGAGCGCGAGCTTCGTACCGTAGGAGACGCCGAGGAGGGCGATCTTGTCCACGCCCAGGGCGCTGCGCACCGCGTCCGTGTCCTCGACGTGATCACGCGTCGCGTAGAACTCTCGCTGCGGGCCGATGATCGTGGCACAGTCACGTGCCAGCGCGGCCTGCTGCTCGGCGGTGGCGATGAACGTCGCCTGCAGGGCCGGACAATTCAGCAGGCCCGAGGCGCCGGTACCGCGGTTGTCCAAGGCGACGAGCGTGTAGCCGGGCAGCATCGCCTGCATGAAGTCCGCGTTTCCCTTCGACCCGAGGTCGAAGGTGTTGGCCGAGCCTTGGCCGGGCCCTCCGGCGACGAGGAACATGACTCCTTTCGCGGTTCCGCTCGCCGGCAGGACCTCCACGTGAAGCGAGATCGTGCCCGGCACGCGACCGCTCCGGTCGAGCGGCACCTGAACCTGGCCGCACTGGAGCCCCTGCGTCGACCCGCAGGGCGTGAGCGGGATCGCCGCGCGCGCCTCTCCCGGACCGGCCAGCACGAAGACGACGGCGAGAACGAGCGAGAGGCGACGACCCACGGGGACGCCAGGGTAGCAGCGGCGGTGTACGCTTCTCGTGCCCGGTATCCGCTAGGGAACTGGAGCCTCAAGGATGTTCGAACGCGTCACGGTCATCGGCTCGGGCCGCGTCGGCTCGGCGGTCTCGGCTCGCTTACGCGAGCGAGAGCTCACTCTGGGCGAGGGCGGGGAGCTCGTCCTGCTCTGCGTCCCGGACGGCGCGATCGCGGAGGTTGCCAGGGCGCTCGAGCTCGGGCCGTGGGTCGCTCACGTGTCGGGAGCGACCACCCTGGCGGCGCTCGATCCCCACAGGCGGCGCTTCTCCCTGCACCCGCTGCAAACGTTCACCCGCGCGAGAGGACCCGAACAGCTGGACGGAGCCTGGGCTGCCGTCACGGCCGAGACGGACGACGCGCGCGCAGTGGGCTTCTGGCTCGCTCACACCCTCGGCCTCCGGCCGTTCGAGCTGGGCGACGCGGCCCGGCCGCTCTACCACGCCGGTGCTGCGATCGCCTCCAACTACCTCGTCACGCTCCACGAGGTGGCTGCCGAGCTCTTCCGCGCGGCGGGAGCGCCACCGGAGGCGCTCGTCCCGCTGATGCGGCGCACGATCGACAACGGCTTCGAGCTGACCGGCCCGATCGAGCGTGGCGACTGGGAGACGGTCGAGTCCCATCGCCGCGCGATCCGCGCCGCCAAGCCGGAGCTCGAGCCGCTCTACGACCTGCTGGCCGAGGCGACGGCGAGATGACGACTCTGCGGACGATCCGAGCGCTGCGCGAGGCACTCGATCCGGACAAGCGCGTCGGCCTCGTGCCGACGATGGGCGCATTCCACGAGGGGCATCTCTCGCTCTTTCGCGCGGCGCGCGCCGAGACCGACGTCGTCGTCGTTTCCCTGTTCGTCAACCCGGCGCAGTTCGGGGCGAACGAGGACCTCGCCCGCTATCCGCGCGACGAGGCCCGCGATCTGCGCCTGACAGAGGAGGCCGGCGTCGACTTCCTGTTCATGCCGGACGTCGCCGAGATGTACCCGGCGGGATTCGGCACGTGGGTCGACGTCGAGGAGACCGGCGCCGAAGGCGAAGCGCGGCCCGGGCACTTCCGCGGCGTTGCGACCGTCTGCCTGAAGCTGTTCAGCATCGTCCGGCCGAGCGTCGTCTTCTTCGGCCAAAAGGATGCGCAGCAGGCAGCCGTCCTGCGCCGGATGGTTCGCGATCTCGATCTGGGCGTCGAGCTGCGGGTCCTCCCCACGGTCCGGGACACCGACGGTCTCGCCTTCTCGTCGCGCAACGCCTACCTCTCGCCGGGGGAGCGCGAGCAGGCACTCGCGCTCCCCCGCGCGCTCGAAACCGGCCGGGCCGCACACGTGCGGGGGTCTGACCCCGTTTCCGCGACGCGAGCTGCCCTCAACGGCCTCGAGCCCGACTACGTCGAGCTGGTCGAGCTCGACGGCGCCACCGTCCTCGCAGCCGCCGCCCGGGTGGGCTCGACTCGATTGATCGACAACGTCGTCCTCGAAGGAGAACTCAGATGAAGCCCGGCAAGCTGACCCTCCCCGAGCTCGCAGAGATGAAGAGGCGCGACGAGAAGATCGTCATGGTCACGGCCTACGACGCGCCGGGCGCCCGCCTCGCCGAGCAGGCGGGCATCGACATCCTGCTCGTCGGCGACACGGCCGCCATGGTCGTGCTCGGCCACGAGGGAACCGTTCCGGTGACCATGGACGAGATGCTGTTCCTGACGCGAAGCGTCTCGCGCGCGGCGGAGCGTCCGCTCGTTGTCGGCGACATGCCGTTCGGCAGCTACCACGTCTCGGACGAGGACGCCGTGCGAAACGCGATCCGCTTCATGAAGGAGGCCGGCGCCGACGTCGTCAAGCTCGAGGGTGCCGGGCCGTCGCTCTCGCGCGTGCAGGCCATCGTCTCCGCCGGGATCGGCGTGATGGGACACGTGGGCCTGACGCCGCAGTCCGAGACGATTCTGGGCGGGTTCAAGACACAGGGCCGGACCGCGTCGAAGGCGCGGCAGTTGCTCGCAGACGCGCTGGCGCTCGAAGCGGCGGGCTGTTTCGCGATCGTGCTCGAGGCCGTGCCGGTGCCGGTCGCCGCGCGGATCACGGAGTCGCTGACCGTCCCGACGATCGGGATCGGCGCGGGTGCCGACTGCGACGGCCAGGTGCTCGTCTACCACGACCTGCTCGGGCTGACCGAGGGGCGCCTGCCGCGCTTCGTCAAGCGCTACGCGAACCTCGCCGACAACATCCGTGACGCGCTGACGATGTACGCGTCGGAGGTGCGCAGCGGCGTCTATCCCGCGGAGGAACACACCTATGCGATGCCGGAGGACGAGCTAGAGCTCTTTTCAGCCGAGGGCGTAGAGCACGCTCACGGCGACGGCTAGACCGCCCGCGATCCCGCCCGCGACCGTAACGCCCGCGACCGAGCGCGTCCAGCTCCAGCCGTGGACGGTGCGCACGCCGACGAGGAGGAGGGCGAGGCCCCAGACGACGAACGCGTAGAAGATCCAGGCCAGGATCCGTCCGGTGGTGTCCCCATCGGGACCGGCTGTGCGGAAGAGGTCGCCGCCGTAGACCGCGATCCGGATCGGCCAGTAGAGGAGGAGCGCAAGGGCGATTGGCGTTGCCGCGAACGCGAGCAGGTGGCGGGCGCGCCTGAAGCTGCCGCGTCCACCGAGGCGACGCAGCGCGACGTGCAGCACCTTCCCGACGACGAAGTAGAGGCCGAACCCGTACAAGCCGCCGGCGAAGAACGCCCAGACCGCCACCAGCGATCCGTCCATCTCGACGTCGTCGAGCAGCGTGCTCGCGACTGTGGTGGCGAGGACCCCGGCGATGCCGGCGAGCCAGACGATCGCGCCGACCGGATCCTGCCGCGCGCCGGCGGCCTCGTCGGAGTCGTCGCGCAGTGCTGCGAAGACGGAGCGAGGGCTCTGCAGGACGAGCAGCGTGCGCAGGAACCAGGCCTTCTCGTCCGTGTGCGACGCGGCTTGGGTGGCCACCTCAGGCAGCGGCGACTGCTGTCTTCTTCGGCAGCACGTGCCGGAGGAACTCGCCGGTGAAGGACTCCTCCACGTCGGCAACGCCTTCGGGCGTGCCCGTGGCGACGATTTCGCCGCCCGCCTCGCCGCCCTCGGGCCCGAGGTCGATGATCCAGTCCGCCTGCTTGATCACGTCGAGGTTGTGCTCGATCACGAGCACGGTGTTGCCGGCGTCCACCAGCCGCTGGAGGACGTCCAGGAGCTTCTCGATGTCGGCGAAGTGGAGGCCGGTCGTCGGCTCGTCGAGGATGTAGAGCGTCTTCCCGGTCGCCACCTTGGACAGCTCTGACGAGAGCTTGACGCGCTGCGCCTCGCCGCCGGAGAGCGTCGTCGCCGGCTGGCCGAGCTTGATGTAGTCGAGCCCGACGTCGTGCAGGGTCTGCAACCGCCGGCGGAGCTTCGGGATCTTGGCGAAGAACTGGAGTGCCTCCTCGACGGACATCTCGAGCACGTCTGCGATCGACTTCCCCTTGAAGCGCACCTCGAGCGTCTCGCGGTTGTAGCGCGCGCCCTTGCACGTCTCG
>DASWEF010000104.1:0-16438 GCA_036394855.1 Gaiellaceae bacterium
AGTTCTGGGATCGGGCCGTTGCGAGCCTCTCGACGAGGAGGTCGACGAACTGGTCCTTCACCAGGACCGCGTCCGCGCCGGCCTCGCTGACGGCTCGGTGAAGCGCCGGGTGAGCGTCGCCGGTGAGGGCGATGACGCACATGCTCGGGTGGTCGTGGCGTAATCGAGCGACCGCCGTGACGCCGTCGAGGCGGGGCATGTGCAAGTCGATCACGACCGCGTCGGGCGACAACTCGTCGGCCAGCTCGATCGCGGCGAGCCCGTCCCCTGCCGTACCGACCACCGCGAGCTGGGGCTGCCGTTCGATCAGAGGCGAGAGCGCTTCCAGGAACGGCCCGTCGTCGTCGGCGAGAAGAACCCGAATCATGCTGGCCGCATCGGCTTTTCCCATCGCAGGGAAGTTAGCCTTCTTCGGCGTGTCCTCGCAGGCGAACCGCAAGGTGGCCGTCATCGGTGCGGCGCTCGACCTGGGCGCCGGCCGGCGCGGTGTTGACATGGGTCCGTCTGCGATCCGCTACGCGGGTCTCGCCGCTCGGATCGCAGACCTTGGACACGAATACGTCGACCTGGGAAACGTCGAGACGGCTGTCGCCGAGGCGATCGCGGTCGCCGACGAGCAGGCGCGCTTTCTTCCCCAGATCAAGGAGACCTGCGAACGCATTGCGGGACTCGTGGAGCAGACGGTGCGCCACGAGTTCCTGCCTGTCGTGCTCGGCGGCGACCATTCGGTTGCGCTCGGGACGTTGGCCGGACTGCGGGCGGTACACGGTCCGGGCGGTGCGATCTGGATCGATGCGCACGGCGACCTGAACAGCCCTGAGACGAGCCCGAGCGGCAACGTCCACGGCATGGTGCTCGCCGCGGCGCTCGGGCTGGCAGGCGACCGCTTTCTCGACGACGGATGGGGGCTGCCGGCCCTCGCTCCCGGTCGCGTTGCGCTGGTCTCGGTGCGTGCGCTCGACGAGGGCGAGCGGAAGCTGCTCGGCGAGCTCGACGCGCGAGTCTTCACGATGAGCGACGTGGATCGGCTCGGTGTCGAGCGTGCCGTTCGCGAGGCGCTCGCGCACGTCGCGGGGCCGGGATTCGTGCATGTCAGCCTCGACATGGACGCGCTCGATCCGGACGTGGCTCCCGGAGTGGGAACTCCGGTGCGCGGCGGGCTGTCGTACCGCGAGGCGCACCTCGCGCTCGAGCTGGTCGCGGAATCGGGCCTCGCGTCGTCGCTCGACGTCGTCGAGGTGAACCCGATCCTCGACCGCGAGAACGAGACGGGCAAGCTCGCGGTCGAGCTCGTGGCAAGCGCGCTAGGAGCGCGGATTCTCTAGGAAGCGCTGCACGGCGTCTGCCGTCTCCTCGAACGCGTCCCAGAAGACCATGTGGCCGCCGGGCACCTCCACGATCTCGATCAGCTCGCCGAGGACCGTGCGATACGCGTCGATTTGCTCTTCGCGCACGAGCCCGAACTGGCCCGCGTGCACCAGCAGCGTCGGGACGCGGACCGTCTCGGGCGGCGGAGGCGGCGTGCAGAGCTCCCCGTACCCGGTGATCACCGCGCTGCGACAGTACCGGTAGCCGTAGAGGCCGTCCTTTCCCTGGACGAGGTGCTCCCGTACGTCCTCGTCGATGAACTCGAGCGGGGTCGGATCGCCGTACAAGCGCCGCTCCTCGATCGCTTCCTGCGGAGATGCGAACGTGCCGCCCGTCCGCTCGCGCTCGGCGAAGTCGAAGCCGACGTGTGGAAGAAGCTGGATCGCAGGGTCGAGCAAGACGACACGCTCGAGTCGTTCCGGCTCGAGATCGGCGAGCTCGAGAATCAGGCGGCCGCCGTACGAATGACCGACGAAGACCGCGCGCTCGACACCTGCGTCCTCGATCGTCTCGACGACGTCTGCCGCGTGCGTTCCGATCGTCCACGGCGGTTCCCACGAAGAAGATCCGTGTCCCCGGAGGTCGGGTGCGAGGACGCGAAAGCGTGCGGCAAGCCGCTCGTCAGCGAGCTTCCGGAAGCGACGACCGAAGCCGCCGATCCCGTGCAGAGCAACAACCGGCGGGGCCGTGCGATCGCCCCATTCGTGCAGCTGCAGAAGCATCAGACGGACCCGAGCAAGGCGGGAAGCAGCTCCCGCCAGTCGCCGACGAGGCCGACATCGGCGGCTTTGAGCATCGGGGCATCATGGGTGGAGTTGATCGCCACGATCACGTTCGACTTCACGAACCCGGTCAGGTGCTCGAAATCGCCGGGGACGCCGACGGTGACGAGCAGTCGAGGCGCGACGGGTCGGCCGAAAAGCCCGAGCTGGCGGTTTCCCGGCAGGAGTCCCTCCGCGCAGACCTCGCGCGTTCCACCGAGCGCGACACCCTCCGGCAGGGTCGGGAGCTCGACGGATTCCGGGCCGACGCAGACCACGGTGTCCGCCTCGTCGAGATCCCAGGCCGGCGCGTCCTTTCGCTCGACGAGACGTGCGACGGGATCAGGGAGAGTTCCGACATCGATCCGCTCGATCTTCGCCTCGACGTCGCGGGCCTCGAGCGGCTCGAACATGCGGGGACGGACCGTCGCGAGCTGGGGCGTCGTCGAGCCCATGATCACGGAGACGATGTTGCCGCCGTAGGCGGGCTTCGTCTGCAGCAGGCGACCGCCGCGGGCGATATCGAGCCCGACACAGTCGCCCGTCATGCCCAGCTCGAGCTCGCCGGCGACGCGCGGCCCGAGGTCGCGACCGGTCGCCGTTGCGGGGAAGAGCAGGACGTGCGGTCGCGTTTGCTCGACGACCGACCGCAGCGCTCCGCTCCAGATCTCCGAGTGGTAGTCCGCGAGCCGCTCGTCCTGAACCGCGATGACGCGCTCGGCGCCGTGGCGCGCAGCTTCCCGCGCCAGAACGTCGACATCGTGCCCGAGCACGAGCGCGACGTTCTCTCCGCCGAGCTTGCCGGCCAGCTCGCGACCTTTGCCGATCAGCTCGCGCGACGCACGCGTGGGGCGGCGGCCCACCCGCTCGACGAAGGTCCAGCAGTCGTAGCTCTTGCCCGGCTTCTCGGCGAGATGCTCGGGCTTGTCCCATGAAGAGGGGGCGACGCGTCGTTCCGCGAGGAGGGCGCGAATCCGCTCCACGGCGGCGTCGACGGACTCGGCCGGCTCGCCGTCGCGTTCCGGCGTCACGTCTCGCACGGCGAGCACCCGCGTCGGCGATCCGGTCTGGCCGAAACGCTTGTCGTTCTCGCGCAGGTCGTCGACGAGATCCGCCGCGGTCCAGACGTCGATCGTGCCCTCGCCGACCCCGTCTGCTTCGCGGGCATAGCCGAGCGAGAGCACGGCGGGGCCGTCGAGGTCGTACGTCTCGTACCCATGATCGGTCTGACGGGTAGCACGGATCCGCCGGCCGACGAGCTCCGTCTCGACGACGCTCGTGAGGTGTGGCCAGCGCAGGAAGGCGGCAGTCTCGGGCGGCACCTGCCAGGTCTCGGAATCCGTCGTCTTGCGGCCGCAGAGCACGAGGTCGACACCGCCCTCCTTCTCGATCGCCATCGCCAGCGTGCGCGAGGTCCCGATCGTGTCGGCGACCGCGAAGGCGCGGTCGGAGAGATGGATGCAACGGTCCGCGCCGAGCGCCAGACAAGTGCGGAGGGCCTCCTCGGCCTGCGGCGGTCCCATCGTCATCGCGATTACCTCGCCACCCCTGCTCTTCTTCTTGTGCGCCACCGCGTGCGCGACCGCCGCGGCGTCGAAGGGATTGAGCAGGAGCGGCACGCCTTCGCGTCGGAGCTGCTTCGTCTCCTGGTCGAACTCGATCGAGTCCGCGCGCGGAACCTGCTTGACGAGGCAGACGATCTTCACCTGTGGGAGCCTAACGAGGCGTGCTCGCCGTCCTGTACGACATTCACGGCAATCTGGTCGCGCTCGAAGAGGTGCTGGAGGACGCCGAGCGCGCGGGCGTCGGTCGTTATCTGCTCGGCGGCGATTTCGCGTCGTGGTCGCCCTGGCCGCGCGAGACGATCGAGCGGCTGCGCTCCTTACCGAACGCGACCTGGATCCGCGGCAACGGCGAGAAGTGGCTGCGGGAGCCCCCTCTGGATCGGCCCGAGGTGGTCGAGGCGTTGAGCGAGCGCGACTCCGGGCTCGGCCCCGACGAGGGCTGGCTCTTCTCGCTCCAGACCCAGGCCGAGCTGGACGGCGTCCTGTACGTGCACGGCTCGCCGCTCTCGTGCGCGGAGAGCTTTCCGGCTGAGCCAGACAAGCAGGACGAGCGGATGCTGAACGGCGTGCACGACGAGACGGTGGTCTTCGGCCACAGCCATCTCCAGTTTCGCCGCTCGGGGCCGAACGGCACGACGCTGATCAACCCCGGCAGCGTCGGCATGCCGCTGGACGGCGACGTACGTGCGGCGTACGCGCTGCGTCACGACGACGGCCAGTTCGAGTTCCGCCGCGTCGAGTTCGATACGGAACGCGTGGCCCGGGCCTGGGAAAAGCTCGGCGGCAGCTTCGGCAAGATGGCCGCCGAACGAACGCGGCGCGGCTCTGACTAGCGTCGGATCAGCACCAGTCACCGTGGGCCACGGCCCGGTGTCAGACACCGTGCCTGAGACAGCGTGACGGAAGGATCACGGCCGAACGGATGCGGCGTGGCTCTGACCGAGCCGAGCTACTGCACGATGCGAAGGGTCTGGCCGAACGCGTTGGTGCCGACTGGAATGAGCGAGCCGCCACACGGGCGGCACCAGACGAAGAGCTTGTAGCGCCCCCGCGCAAGCTCGCGCGGCACCCGAATCGTGAAGGCGCGCACGACGGCAAAGCCGGGAGAGCTTCCTGGCGTTCGGCCGATGAAGACGAACGGTCTCGTCGGCGGATTGGACCTGCGCATCAGCTCCGCGCAACCGCCGTCGCGCATGCAGCGCGGCACTCGAGCGAGCGGAAGCGCGTACAGCGGCATCGCCTCCGGGTTGCCCGCGAGGTGCAGGAGCCCACCGCGGTGGATCGTGGTCGCGGTCAACCGCAGGAAGATCGCTGCGGAGGCCGGAGCGGCGGCGAACAACGCCACGACACAGGCGACAAAGAGCGCGCGCTTCACTCTGCGGTCTCTTCGCCGCTCCCGGACGGCTCGTAGTAGGTCTTCCCCTTCAGCTCCTCGGGGAGATAGTCCGTCTCGAACCCTTCCGGGTCGGAATGCGGATAGACGTAGCCCTCGCCGTGGCCGAGCTGCCTGCCGTACCAGCTCGCGTCGCGAAGCGCCTTGGGCGGGCGGATGTTGCCGCGCTCGCGCACGTCCGCCGTCGCGCGCTTCAGCGCCGTGTAGCTCGCGTTGGACTTCGGTGCGCGCGCGAGGTAGATCGCTGCCTGCGCGAGGTTGAGCCGTGCCTCGGGCAGGCCGACGTGCTCGACTGCCTGCGCCGCTGCGACTGCCACGACCAGCGCGCGCGGATCCGCATTGCCGATGTCCTCCGAAGCGAGGACGATCATGCGCCGCGCGATGTAACGGGCGTCCTCGCCGCTCTCGAGCATGGCGACGAGGTAGTAGACGCTCGCGTCGGGATCCGAGCCGCGCATCGACTTGATGAACGCCGAGATGAAGTCGTAGTGCGCGTCCGCGGCCTTGTCGTAGACGAGCGGCCGCTTGCGCGCGGCGTCCTCGACGTGCGCCTCCGACAACGGCTCTCCCGCCGCCTGCGCCGTCTGCCACGCGAGCTCGAGGATGTTGTGGACCGATCGCGCGTCCCCACCGGCCCGCGTGGCGATGAGCCGCACGAGGTCAGCCGGAACCTCGGCCCCGATCTCGGCCGCTCCGCGACGCGCGACCGTCTCGAGCTCCTCGAGGGACAGCGGCTCGAGCTCGTACACCTGCGCTCGTGAGAGGAGCGCCGAGTTGACCTCGAAGTAGGGATTCTCCGTCGTCGCGCCGATCAGCGTGATCACGCCCTCCTCGACACCGGGGAGAAGTGCGTCCTGCTGGGCCTTGTTGAAGCGGTGGATCTCGTCGAGGAAGAGGATCGTCCGCTGCCCGTTGGCTCCGAGCCGCTCGCGCGCACGCGCGAGGACCTCTCTCACCTGCGCCACCGTGGCCGAGACCGCGGAAAGCTCCTCGAAGGCCGCTCCCGTCACGCGTGCGATGATGCGCGCCAGCGTCGTCTTCCCGCTGCCCGGCGGCCCGTAGAAGATCGCCGAGCCGACGCGGTCCTGCTCGATCGCGACTCGGAGGGCCGATCCCTCCCCGAGCATGTGCTCCTGACCGACGAACTCCTCGAGCGTCTGCGGTCGCATGCGCAGCGCGAGGGGTGCGACCTCGGGCAGCCGCTGCTCTGCCGCATCGGAGAAGAGGTCGCTCATTGCAGGAGAAGTATGCTCCGCAGGGTCCCGTGGCAACCGAGACGCACGAGGATTTCTCCGAGCCGATCCTGCCCGGGAAGGGCGCGTCGGACTACGAACGCTACCTTCGTACCGACGACCTGCTCGCCCTGCAGAAGACGCCCGAGGAGCAGATTCATCCGGACGAGCTGCTGTTCCAGACCGTCCACCAGTCCTCGGAGCTGTGGCTCAAGCTCGGCACGTCTGAGGTCGCACGTGCGACCGCACATGTCCGCGCCGGCGAGATCGGTGCGGCGCTCCGCCTGCTTCGGCGCGCGTCCCTCTGCGTCCAGTTCGTCACCCGGCAGCTCGACATGCTCGAGCAGATGTCGCCGTGGGAGTACCAGACGATCAGGCGTGTCCTCGGCCATGGGAGCGGCTTCGACTCACCAGGGTTTCGGGAAGTCCGCCGGGTCACGCCGCCCCTCGGCGAGGCCTTCGACGCCGCCGTCGCCGAAGCGGGCTTGGATCTCGTCGAGCTGTACGTCCGGGGGCGGGAGCAGGAGGAGCTGTACCAGCTCGCGGAGGCTCTGATCGAGTGGGACGAGCGGATCACGATGTGGCGCATTCGCCATTACAAGGTCGTCGCGCGCATCATCGGCGACCAGGTGGTGGGCACGCAGGGAACGCCGGTCGAGGTGCTCGGCAAGATGATCCATCACAACTTCTTCCCGTCGCTCTGGCGGGCGCGGAATCAGCTGACGGCACGCTCGAAAGAGGAGGAGGGCGGCGACTGATGGCGTTGCCGGCGACGCAGACGCTGAGGGCCGAGGTGACCGAGCTCCTCCAGGAGCTCATCCGCGTCGATACGACCAATCCGCCCGGGGACGAGACCGCCGCCGCCGAGCTGCTGCGCGCGTACCTCGAGGACAGCGGGGTCGCGTGCGAGCTCTACGCAAAGATTCCCGAGCGCGCGAATCTCGTCGCGCGCATCCCCGGCCGCAGCGGCGGACCTACGCTGCTCTTCCTCTCGCACACCGACGTCGTGCTCGCGGATCCGGCCGAGTGGGCGGCGGATCCATTCGGCGGCGAGCTGCGCGACGGGGAAGTGTGGGGACGCGGCGCGCTCGACATGAAGGGTCAGATCGCGGCGAGCGCGGTCGCCGTCGCGTCACTTGCGCGTGAAGGCTTCACGCCGTCCGGCGACTTGGTCTTCGCGGCGACGGCAGACGAGGAGGTCGGGGCGGGGTTCGGTGCGCAGTGGCTCTGCGAGGCGCACCCCGAGGCCGTGCGCTGCGACTACTGCATCAACGAAGGCTCGGGGGATCGGCTCGAGCTCGGCGGGAAGCCCTTCTACATCTGCTCGGTCGCCGAGAAGATGAGCGCGCCGTTCCGCCTCCGTGTGCGCGGGCGCAGCGGTCACGCCTCGATGCCGGGGATCGCGGACAACGCGCTCGTCAAAGCGGCGCGTCTGATCACCGCGCTCGGAGAGTACGAGCCCGAGCAGCGGCTGACGCCGGAAGTCGAGGCGTTGCTCGAAGCCGTGACCGGGGAGAAGCCGGCGTCGCCCGAGGATGCGCTCGAGCGTGCGGGCGCGATCGGCGAGCACTTCGGCGAGATGGTCGAGCCGCTCCTGTCCATGACGATCACGCCGACGATGGTGACGGCCTCCCAGAAGCGGAACGTCGTTCCTGCCCTCTGCGACGTCACGGTCGACTCCCGCCTCCTGCCCGGCATGACGCCCGAAGAGGGCCAGGCTGTCGTTCGGGAGCTGCTCGGCGAGGGTGACTACGGCCTCGAGGTGCTCGAGGCTCACGGCGGGACGCGCTCGCCGCTCGACACGCCGCTCTGGCAGGCCGTCAGCAGCTGGGTCGAGGAAGTGGAGCCCGGGGCGCGCGCCGCGCCGATCTGCGTGGCCGGCTTCACCGACAGCCACTGGTTTCGCGAGGCCTTCGGGACGGTTGCCTACGGCTTCTTCCCCTCCCGCGTCATGCACGCCGAGCTCGCGGCCCGGCTGATCCATTCCGCGGACGAGCGGGTCCCCGTCGAGGACCTGGAGCTCGGCGTCTCCTTCCTTCGCCACGCGGCGCAGACCGTGCTCGCGGCGTGATTTGCGGAATTCGACTCTGAGTCGATAACCTCGAGCTCATGAGCGAGGAAAAGGTCCGGCTGGGCGGAATGGCCCTTGCCAACGGGGTGCTCGTGCACGGGCCCACCTCCTGGGCGTGCGCGATCCGGACGGACGACGGCCGCCTCGAGGTGGCCGCGCGGAGGAAGCGATTCAGCGGCGCCGCGATCGAGAGTCCCCTGCTCCGCGGCCCCGCCCGCCTGCTGGACGCCATGGCGCTCATACCTCAGATCCGCAAGGCGCTCCCCGAAGCGCGGCTGCCCTTCCAGCGCCCCGCCGTCCTGGCGGCCATGCTCGGCGGCGCCGTCGTCGTCAAGCTCGTGCGCGACTCCACCAATGTCGGACCCGCCGCCCGGGAGCTCGTCGGCGGCCTCCTCTCAGTCGCGCCTGCCGCGCTCGCCCTTCGCGGGCCCGACGTCGCCGCGTACCACGGCGCCGAGCACATCTCGATCGGCAGCTACGAGCACGGCGAGCATGCACCGCGAGAGCACGAGCGCTGCGGCTCTCACTTGCTCGGGCCTCTGCTGGCCACGACAGCGCTTGCCAACACGCTCGCGTCGCGTGCACCGGTGCACATCCGTACGCCCGTGCGTCTGGGCGCGCAACTCGTCGCGCTCGCAGCGTCGACGGAGATCTTCGGCTGGATGGTGCGCAATCCCGAGAAGCGGCTCGCCCGCGCCCTCGCCAGGCCGGGCCACGAGCTTCAGCATCGAGTGGCGACCGCAGAGCCGACGCCCGAGCAGATCGAGGTCGCCGAGGCGGCACTCGCAGCCTGCCTTCGGCTCGAGCACGACTGACGATGGCCGTCGAGGAACGCACGCGCGAACGCCTGGCGCCCGAGGTCTTCGATCTCCCCGTCGAGAAGATGCGCGAGGGCTACTACACGGACGCATACTTCAACCACGCGCGCGCAACGCTCCTGCGGGACGGCAGATTCCCGCGCGTCGTGATGCAGGTGTTCCAGAAGAACCACTCCTTTCTCGGCGGCATGGACGAGGCGCTCGCAATCCTCAAGCTCTGCTCGCACGACTGGGATTCGCTCACCGTGCACGCGCTCTACGACGGCGACCGCATCGAGCCGTGGGAGTCGGTGATGACGATCGAGGGCGACTACACGCTGTTCGCGCACCTCGAGACGCTGTACCTCGGCGTGCTCGCGCGGCGCACGCTGATCACGACGAACACCGTTCGCGTGCTGGAAGCCGCCAACGGCAAGCCGATCATCTTCATGCCGGCGCGCCACGACCACCATCGCGTCCAGACGGGCGACGGCTATGCCGCCTACGTCGCCGGCCGCATTGTCGGCGCGCCGGTCGGCGTGACGACCGACGAGCAGGCGTCGTGGTGGGGAGGCCGGGGCATCGGGACCGTTCCGCACTCGCTGATCGCCTCGTACGGAGGCAACACGGTCCTCGCTGCGACGAAGTTCGCCGAGTGGGCGAGCGACGACGTCAACATCACCGTGCTCGTGGACTTCGAGAACCACTCCGTCCAGACCGCGCTCGAGGTCGCACGCGCGCTCGGCCCGCGACTGTGGGGTGTGCGGCTGGACACGTCCGAATCGCTCGTCGACCGCTCCCTCTGGGATGAGATGGGCGACTTCAAGCCGATCGGTGTCAACGAGCGCCTCGTTCGCAAGGTTCGAGACGCCCTCGATGCGGACGGCTTCGAGCAGGTGAACATCGTCGCCTCCGGCGGATTCACGATCGAGAAGATCCGCGAGTTCGAGGAGAAGGACGTTCCCGTCGACGCCTACGGCGTCGGCTCGTCCCTGATCCGCGGCTCCAACGACTTCACCGCGGACATCGTCCTCACCGACGGGCGTCCGGCCGCGAAGGTCGGTCGCCGGTACAAGCCGAATCCGCGGCTCGCGCTCGTCGAGTGATCCTCTGGGACGTCGACACCCAGGTCGACTTCATGCTCCCGGACGGGAAGCTGTACGTCCCGGGCGCGGAGGCGACCGCGCCGGCGATGAAGCGGCTCGTCGACGCCGCGCGTGGGGCGGACCTGGTGCACGTCGCCTCGGCCGACGATCACGAGCTGACCGACGACGAGATCTCGGAGCATCCCGACCTCCGGACGACATATCCGCCCCACTGCCTGCGCGGGACGCGCGGGGCGCGCAAGATCCTGGAGACCGAGCAGGAAGATCCGGTTCCGATCACGCTCGAATCGCTCCCCGAGCGCTATCTCGAGGGCCGCGAGTTCCTCCTGCTCAAGAAGAGCTTCGACGTCTTCAAGAACCCGAACACCGACCGGTTGCTCGAGCGGCTCGATCCCGACGAGATCGTCGTCTTCGGGGTCGCGACCGACGTCTGTGACGACGCGGCCATCCGGGGGTTCCTCGAGCGGGGCCGGAAGGTGCGCTTCGTCGAGGATGCGGCCCGAGGCCTGGACGAGAGCCGGGTCGAGGCCTGTACCGCCGCCTGGCGCGAGCAGGGCGTCGAGTTCACCACGGTCGAACAGGTCGTCTCGAGCCTGGGCTAAGGCTCTGCGGCGCTCCTGCCGATGCAGGCTTCGTGCTAGGCGCCTCCTGGATTCACCAGATCCCTGCGTACGCAGGCGAGTGGCTGCCGCTTCTGTTCTTCCTGTGCATGATGGCGATCGTCTATCTGCTCTGGCGGACGCTGCAGATGATGCCGCGCGTCAAGCCGACGCACCTCGAGGCGGGCTCGGACGGCTCGGGCAGTCTCGCCGACGTCGCCGGCGTCGAAGAGGCAAAGGCGGAGCTGCAGGAGGTCATCGACTTCCTTCGGCACCCCAAGCGTTTCGAGCAGCTCGGCGCGAAGGTGCCCAAGGGGATTCTTCTGTACGGCCCGCCGGGAACAGGGAAGACCTTGCTTGCGAAGGGTGTCGCCGGCGAGTCCGGCGCGAAGTTCTACTCGCAGAGCGCGTCCGCGTTCGTCGAGATGTTCGTCGGGCTCGGCGCGTCGCGCATGCGGAAGCTCTTCGAGGAAGCGCGGAAGAACGCACCCTCGATCATCTTCATCGACGAGATCGACGCCGTCGGCGCTGCGCGCACGGGACAGGGGTTCACCCGTGAGCAGGACCAGACTCTCAACCAGCTCCTCGTCGAGCTCGACGGGTTCTCGCCCGCCGACCAGGTCGTCGTCATGGGTGCGTCGAACCGCCTCCAGGACCTCGATCCCGCGCTGCTGCGCCCTGGACGCTTCGACCGCCAGATGCTCGTCGGCCCGCCGGACCTCAACGGACGCGAGGCGATCCTTCAGGTCCACACGCGCAACAAGCCACTCGCGGCGGACGTCGACCTCGCCGTGCTTGCCCGTCAGACCTCGGGATTGACGGGCGCGGATCTCGCCAACATCGCCAACGAAGCGGCCATCTTCGCGGGACGGCGAAAGGCGCAGTACATCGCGGCGAGCGACTTCGACGGCGCGATCGAGCGTGTCGTCGCCGGGATCCAGCAGCGCAAGGTGCTGACGCAGAAGGAGCGACGCATCCTCGCCGCCCACGAGGCGGGCCACGCACTCATGTCGCACCTGATGGGCGAGATCGCGCCGGTCCAGAAGGTCACGATCGTGTCGCGTGGAAACGCCTTGGGCTACACGCTCAACCTCCCTTCGGAAGATCGCTACATGGAGACGAAGGAAGAGCTGATCGACATGCTCAAGATCGCACTCGCCGGGCGGGCAGCGGAACAGGTCGTGTTCGGCCGCGTGACGAACGGGGCCGCGAGCGACCTCGAGAAGGCGACGGAGATCGCGCGCGCAATGGTGTTTGAATGGGGCATGTCGGACTTCGTTACATCACGGACCATGCGGGCCGACAACTACGCCCTTTCCGAAGACACGAAGCGGCTCCGGGACAACGAGCAAGCGCGGCTGACCGACGAGGCCTACACGGAGGCCGTTCGGCTGCTCGAGAAGCATCGCGCACCGCTCGATCGCCTCACGCAGTCACTGCTGGAGAAGGAGACGCTCGTCCGCGAGGAAGTTCTGCAACTACTCGCCGACGTCGACGCGGAATCCTGGGCGTCCGAGACCGTCGGGACGCCACAAGTCGTCGCCTTGCCCGGCGAGGGCTAGGCCCTACGCGTCACCGGGCGCGTTCGCCGAGAACCACGAGATAGCATCGACCCGTGGAAGCGCGGGGGATCCATCACCTCGGTGTCGCGGTCGACGACCTCGACAGCGCACTCGCGACCTACGTGCGTCTCTTCGGCGCGGAGGTCGAGCACCGCGCAACCGTGGAGGCGCAAGGAGTGCGCGCCGCCTCGCTCCGCATCGGCGAGGGCCGGGTCGAGCTGCTCGAGCCGCTCGGCGAGGAGACACCGGTCGGTCGCTTCATCGCAAAGCGCGGACCCGGGATGCACCACGTTGCCTACGAGGTCGCCGATCTCGACGCGACCCTTGCCGACCTCACCGACGCGGGAGCCGACCTGATCGACGAGCGTCCACGCGAGGGCCTGTTCGGGCTCCAGGTCGCCTTCGTGCACCCGGATTCCGTGCACGGCGTGCTCTCGGAGGTGGTCTCGGCTGGCTAGCCTCGACCGCGTCCGGATCGAGGTCGCCTTCGACGGGGGCCAGATCATGGGCGCCCTGGTCACGCCCGCGAGCGCGGACGCGCTGGAGCAGGCGCTCGGGTCTGCAGACCTGCGCGCCGGGACGGGCGAGGCGGCTCTCTCCCTCGATGCGGAGGACGGCCGGTACACGATCGCCCTCCAGCGCGTGGTCTACGTGAAGCGCTTCGCCCGGGAGGGCCGGGTTGGCTTCGGAGCTGCCGCCCCCTGAGCCGGGAGTTAGACCCCGCCACGAGGGGGGCATCTCATCGTTGATGGCCAAGGAAGCCACTCACGCTCCGGCGCGCCCGGCCAGGGAATCGACGGAAGAGGTGCGCCGCCTCGTCGAGCGCGCCCAGGGAGGCGACCGGACCGCGCTCGAGGAGCTCTACCTCCTTCATTTCGACCGCATCTACAGCTATCTCCACATGAGCGTCGGGAACCGCCACGACGCCGAGGACCTGACCACGCAGACCTTCTTGAAGATGCTCGAGTCGATCAAGCAGTTCCGCTGGCGGGCGGCACCGTTTTCCGCGTGGCTCTTCCGGATCGCGCACAACCTTGCAATGGATCACTTTCGCGCGACGCGCCACTGGCAGCCCGAGGAGGAAGTGCCGGAACCGGTCGGCGAGTCCGAGCCCTCGGCCGAGGTCGCGGCGTTGCACACGATCGGCCGTCAAAGCATGCTCGACTTGATCGAAGGGCTCTCAAACGAACAGCAACAGGTACTGACACTCAAGTTCGTCTTCAACCTGCCGAATGCCGAGGTGGCGACGATCCTCGGGAAGACCGAGGGGGCGATCAAGTCGCTCCAGCACCGCGCTCTCGTCTCGCTGCAAAAGCACATAGCAAGCTCCGAGAAGTAGCTTGGCGCTCGAGGTTGGCATCGTCGGGCTGCCGAGCTCCGGGAAGTCGACGCTCTTTCACGCGCTGACCGGTGCACGCGCGACGGGCGACGTCGGCATGGCGTCGATTCCCGATCCCCGTCTCTCGCGCATCGCGGAAGTGATCCGGCCGCGCAAGGTGACGCCGGCTGCGATCCGCGTCGTGGAAGTACGCGGCACCGGACCGGAGCTGCTGGGAAACCTGCGTCAGGTCGACGCGCTCCTCGTCGTCCTCGACGGCTTCTCCGGGACGCGTGTGCCGGCGGACGATCTCGAGACGCTGCGCCTGGAGTTGCTCGTGGCCGACCGCGATCACGTCGAGCGACGACTCGAGCGAGTCGCCAAGCAAGCGAAATCCGGCGAGCTCAGGCTGAAGCAGGAGGTGGGGGAGCTGGAACGGCTGCTTTCCCATGTCGACGGCGGCGGCTCGCTGGCCGACTCGCCGGGCGACCTGCCGGCGGAGCTCGAGCCTCTGACCGCCAAGCCGCTGCTCGCGGTCGAGAACGGTCCCTCGGGTATCGATCTCAAGCTCGAGGCGGAGCTCGCGGAGCTCGGCGCCGACGAGGCCGCCGCCTTTCGCGAGGGCGCCTCGGCGCTGGAGGAGGTCGTCCGCCGCCTGACCGACGAGCTCGGGTTGATCAGCTTCTTCACCGCCGGGGACAAGGAGACACGTGCGTGGACGCTGCGCCGCGGCCAGACAGCCCTCGAAGCTGCAGCGACGGTTCACACCGATCTCGCGCGCGGCTTCATCCGCTGCGAGGTGATCCGCTGGGACGACCTCGTCGAGGCCGGTTCACACACCGAGGCGGCGCGGCGCGGGCTGCAGCGACTCGAGGGCAAGACGTACCTCGTTCAGGACGGCGATGTCTTGAACGTGCGCTTCAACGTTTAGTTGCTTGCACGATCGCGCTGTGCATGCCGTCTGCGACGCGATGCGTGAAGCGCACGGACATTTCGGAGAAGCCGGCTTTCCGTAGACCTCGCTCGTACTCTTCCTTAGAGAGTGCACCGGCGATGCAGCCGACGTAGCTGCCGCGCTCGGCTCGATCGTCCGGCGACAGTCGGTCCTCGGCGACGACGTCGGAGATGCCGACACGGCCTCCGGGGCGGAGCACGCGGTGGATCTCTCGTAGCACGCTCGGCTTGTCCGTCGAGAGGTTGACGACGCAGTTCGAGATGACGACGTCGACCGATTCGCTGGGCAGAGGGATGTTCTCGATCTCACCCTTGAGGAAGCGTGCGTTCGTCACGCCCGCCTCGGCGGCGTTGCGGCGTGCGAGCTCGAGCATCTCGTCGGTCATGTCGACGCCGTACGCAAGACCGGTCGGTCCCACCCGCTTGGCCGACAGCAAGACGTCGATGCCGCCGCCGGATCCCAGGTCGAGCACGACCTCGCCTTCGCGCAACTCGGCAACCGCCGTCGGGTTTCCGCAGCCGAGGCTGGCGAGGACCGCGGCCTCGGGGACCTCGCCCTGCAGCTCGGGGTCGTAGAGCGCGGCGCCAAAGGCCCCCGGGCCGGCATCGCCGCAGCAACCGTTGTCCTCGCAACACGAATCGCCGCTGCAGCCACAGCCGGCGGCTGCGCCGAGGGCCGCCTCGGCATAGCGGGCCCTGATCTCCTCCTTCAGGTCGGTGCTCATCGCGCTCCCTTCATCGACGTTTCTCGATCCAACCAGAGTCCGCAGCCTAGCTGCTATATTGATGGTTGTCAATGAAGACTCTTGCCGTGCTCCCCGTCATCTGCTGCGGGCCTGCGACTGAGCCGCTCTCCGAACAGGAGCGCGACGAGCTTGCAGCCCGGTTCAAGGCGCTCGCCGACCCCACGCGCGTCGCGATCGTCAACCGCCTCGCGGCGGCGGAGGAGGTCTGCGTGTGCGACCTGACGGAGACGTTCGAGCTCTCCCAGCCCACGATCTCGCACCATCTGAAGATCCTCCGCGAGGCCGGATTGGTGGAGTCGACACGGCGCGGCACCTGGGCCTACTACCGGCTCGTGCCCGAGGCGATCGATGCGCTGCGAGGTGCGCTCGGCTCGTGAACGTTCTCTTCGTCTGCCGGCAGAACGCGGGCCGGTCGCAGATGGCGCAGGCGCTCTACGAGCGGCGCGGAGGCAGTGCCCGGTCGGCGGGAACGACACCTGCGGAGCATGTCCATCCAGAGGTTGCGGAGCTGATGCCGGAGCTCGCCGATCGAGTGCCGAAGAGGCTCGAGCAGGCGGACGCGGAGTGGGCCGAGGTCGTCGTCACGATGGGCTGCGGCGATGCCTGCCCGGTCATTCCCGGGAAGCGCTACGTCGACTGGGATTTGCAGGATCCGGCGGGAGAGGACCTCGAGACCGTGCGCAGGATTCGCGACGAGATCGAGCGTCGCGTCGCCGAGCTTCCCGTCGATTAGACCGGAGGAAGCCCGAGGCGACGCCACGTGCGGCCGCCGTCGCTCGTGGCATAGAGGGCAGTCTTTCGCGGCGACGTCAGCCAGGCTCGTCGAGAGTCACCGGCGCTGATCTCCAGACTCGCGGCTGGCGGCAGGGTCGGCGGAGCTGAAACGTGCCATGACTTGCCTGCATCGGTCGTGACTGCGATCGAGGAATGCTTTCGACCTGAAGCGATCCACCACACGGAGGGGCT
>DASWEF010000105.1:0-21299 GCA_036394855.1 Gaiellaceae bacterium
CCAACGAGTCGGGCCGACGCCGCCGCTGTAGAGAAGCCCGAGGCGGTAGCGCTTGCCGACCTGCGCCCGTGCGATCGCGACCGTCTTGATCTGCAGCTTCGGCGCAACGATCAACGTCACCGTCACCTGCGCGGTCGCGCCGGTGGCGTCGGCGACCGTGAGCACGAGGGGAAACGTGCCGGCTTCGCCGGGCACGCCCTGAAGGAGGCTCGTCGAGCCGTTGCCCTTGTCGCCCACGAAGCCGGTGTGCACCGGAAGCGTGCCGTCAATCTTCCAGCTGTAGCCGGGCGTGCCGCCCGTGGCGTCGATCGAGATCTGCAGCGGTCGCCCGACCTCCCAGGTCTGCGCGGCAGGCGCGCTCGCGGTCAGCTTGTCGACCACGACGAGGTCGAACTGCTTCGACGCCGAACGGCTGCCATCGGCGACGCGCACGGTGAGGGTGTAATGGCCCGGGCTCGTCGGCGTTCCGGACAGGACGCCGTTCGAGCCGAGGCTCAGACCGGCCGGCAAAGAACCTGAGCTCACCGTCCAGGTGACACTCCCGCCGCCCGAGGTGGTGAGCGTCGCGGTGTACGCGGAGCCGGCCGTGGCGCTCGGCAGGCCGCCTGTGCTGATCTGCAACGCAGGCTGCGGCAGTGGCGCCGGTGCGGGCGCCGGCGCTGGGCTCCCGCCCCCGCCAACGACGTTGAACACGAACTGCCGTTCGGAGTGGTTGTCGCCACCACACCATGAGGGGCCGCCCTCGGAGGAGGTGAGGTCGTGCACGATCATCCACGGCCGCGTTGAGCCCGCTGTCCTCGGCACGCCTGTCACGAGACCACTCGACGACATCGACAAGCCCGCGGGCAGGCCGCCGTTGACCATCTCCCAGCGATAGACGTCGCAGCCGTGGAGGGCGCGCAACTGGAGCTGGACGGCTTGGCCGACGTACATCGTCGGGCAAACGAGCAGCGGGCCGTCCGCCGGGCACGGCGCACTGTCGTCGAAGCTTGCGGCAGAGCCGGGCGTCGCTGCGAGGGCCGCAGCGACGGCGAACGGCGCGAAGATGAGTGTGAGACGTCTCATGACCCCGGATTACTTCGGCGCGCGAGGGTAGCGGTCCTCGGCGCCCCGTCAAAGATCGGCCTTACGGCGAAGACCCTTTAGGCCGCCGGCGAGGTCGCAAAGGGATGAGATTGTTAAGTTGATGCTTACGTAAGTATCTGCTTAAATAAGTGCCGTGGAAGCCGCGCTGAAAGCCATCGCCGCCCCCCGGCGCCGCCAGATCCTCACGCTCGTCCGCAGCGACGAGCTCAGCGCCGGCGAGATCGCGTCTCACTTCGACGTCACTCGGCCGGCGGTCTCCCAGCATCTGAACGTCCTGAAGGAGGCGGGGCTCGTGAGCGAGCGACGCAACGGCACGAGACGCCTGTACCGGGCCCGCCCCGAGGGGCTCGCCGAGCTCAAGGCCTTCCTCGAGGGATTCTGGGACGAGCGGCTCGAGACACTCAAACGAGAGGCAGAGAAGGAGGAGCAGAAGAAGCATGGACACAAGCACTGAGACCATCACGGTCGAGCGGCAGATCTCGATCGCCGCCAGTCCGGAGACCGTCTGGGAGTTCCTGGTCGATCCCGACAAGGCGACACGCTGGATGGGACAGAAGGCGACCTTCGAGCCGCAGCCCGGCGGGCTCTACCATTGCGAGGTCATTCCGGGACACACCGCGCGCGGCGAGTTCGTCGAGCTCGACCCGCCCCGCCGGCTCGCCTTCACTTGGGGCTGGGAGAACGAGAGCGGTGTACCGCCGGGATCTTCGACGATCGAGATCGAGCTGACGCCCGAGGGCGATGGGACCAACCTGCGCTTCGTGCACCGCGACCTGCCGAACGCCGAGGCGGCCGAGTCACACGCGCACGGCTGGGATCACTACCTCCCGCGGCTCGTGACCGTCGCCGGCGGCAGTGACCCCGGCGAGGATCCCTGGCTGACGCAGGAGATGCAACCCGACAGCTAAGTGTTAGAAGTCGCAGGGTGTCGGACTTCCCGCTCCCTGGGACCGCGAACGCCGTGATCGCAGTGCCCGCGCCGGGCACGGGACGCGGCTGGTGGGCGGGATCGTCCAGTGCCGCGCTCGACGACGACGGCGCGTTCGTCGTCGCCTACCGCGTCCGCACCGGCGAGAAGGGGCGGGGGTCGACGGTGGTCGCGCGTTCGGAGGACGGCGAACACCTCACGACCGTCGCCACGATCGACCAGGCCCGGTTCGGCGCGCAGTCGATGGAACGTCCGGCACTCATACGCACGGATGAGGGCCGCTGGCGTCTCTACGTCTGCCCCGCCGCGCCGCCTCCGAGCAAGCACTGGTGGATCGACGTGCTCGAGGCGGACGACCCCGCGGACTTCGCCACCGCCGAAGCGCGAACGGTCTTCCCCGGCGACGAGCACGTGGGGGTCAAGGACCCCCTCGTGCAACGGACGGAGGACGGCGGCTGGCAGGCCTGGATCTGCTGCCACCCGCTCGATCAGCCGGACGAGGAGGACCGCATGACCACGGCGTACGCCACCAGCAAGGACGGCCTCGACTGGGAATGGCACGGAACCGTGCTGACAGGCCGCCCGGGAATGTGGGACGCGCGCGGCGCACGAGTCACCACCGTGCTGCCCGACGGCCGTGCGGCGTATGACGGCCGCGCGACGAAAGAAGAGAACTGGTTCGAGCGAACCGGTCTCGCGCGGCTCACCGGCGCCTCGCTCGGCGCATTGGAGCAGACGAACGACGAAGCGGTCGCCGACGTGCGCTACCTCGACGTCCTACCGCTTCCGGACGGCGGTTTTCGCATCTACTACGAGGCGCGGCTACCCGACGAGAGCCACGAGCTGCGGACGGAGCTCGTCCGGCCGTAGACGCAGATGCGTACGATTGCAGCATGTGCCGAAACATCCACACGCTCTTCAACTTCGAGCCTCCGGCCACCGACGAGGAAGTCCGGGATGCCGCTCTCCAGTACGTGCGCAAGATCAGCGGCTTCACGAAGCCGTCGCGCGCGAACGAGGAGGCGTTCGACCGGGCCGTAGACGAGGTCGCTGACACGTCGAGACGGTTGATCGACGCGCTCGTGACGTCAGCGACGCCGAAGGATCGCGAGGTCGAGGCCGAACGCGCAAGGGCTCGCGCGGCCAAACGGTTCGCCACCGCCTGACCGCGGTCGTCCACTCCCGCCTGAGAACCGTGATGAGAAGGCCCGCTCGCGCGGGCCTTCTCGGTATCAGCCTTTCCTCTAGTAGCCACCACCGCCGCCGGAGCCGCCTCCGCCCGAGTACACGAGGATGAGGACGACCGCGACGACGATCGCGACGAGAACTCCGGTCAGGACGAGCCAGCGTGTGCGGCTCCAGGACCTGAGTCCGGTTCTGGTCTGTTCTTCACGGAATGTGGCCATGAGCCACTCCTTTCCGCCCCCTTC
Source organism: Gaiellaceae bacterium (assembly GCA_036394855.1). Lineage (GTDB taxonomy): Bacteria > Actinomycetota > Thermoleophilia > Gaiellales > Gaiellaceae > 3-1-20CM-4-69-9. Next base: position 3,445 of record DASWEF010000105.1, read on the forward strand.
GAAAGCGATCTTCCGCTGAGGTCCCCTTCACCGGCAGGACGGCCAGCCAAACGTCGGATCCTTAGATCAAGCGCGGTCGGGCCCGCCGCTCGACGTCGCCGACGACCTGGTCGCCGATCCAGTTCACGGCCCAGACGACGACGACCGCTCCGACGTAGGACCAGAACCCGTCGATCGAGAAGTCCGGCGCGATCCATTCCGCGAGCGCGATCATCGCGATGTTGATCACGAGGTAGAAGAAGCCGAGGGTGAGGATGATCAGCGGCAAGGTCAGCACGGCCAGCACCGGCTTGATGACGGCGTTCGCGACCCCGAGCACGGCCGAGCCGATCAGGAAAGCCGCCCAGCCGTCGATCCTCACGCCGTCCCAGAGCGCGTCCGCCGCCCAGAGGGCGGCCAGGTTGATTGCCCAGGCGATGGCGAGACGGGCGGCGAAGGGCATGACAACAGTGTAAAACGGTCGGGTGTTCGCACGCGTCCACGTCCTCGAGACAACTCCTGAGCAGCACGACCGCGGGCTCGAGATCGTTCGCGACCAACTGCTGCCTTGGCTTCGCGACAGCACCGGCTTCCGAGGCTTGATCCGCCTCGCCGACCGCGCGGGTGGAAAGACGCTCGTGATCACGCTCTGGGCGGACGAGGAGGCGCTCGAGGCGAGTACCGCGGCAGGGGATCAGCTCAGCGAGCTCACCGCCGCGAACGTCGGCGCGACCCGTCTGGCGCTCGAGCAGTACGAGGCGACGCTCTTCGATGTCGCAGACGCCTGAATTCGCCCTCGGCGACGAGTTCGCCCGAGTTCTCACCGAGACCACGCAGTCCCTCGTCTGCGTGCTCGACAGGGACGGACGGATCCTCCTGTTCAACGACGCCTGCGAGCGCGCGACGGGATTCGGCCGCGACGAGGTGCTCGGCCGCGACGCTCGCGACTTCGTCATCCCGCGCGAGGAAGCGGAGGCGTTCGGCGAAGTGCTCGCGCACGTCTGGAAGACGGGACTCTCCAGCCCGCAGGTCGGCCACTGGCAGACCAAGGACGGCGGTCGCCGCCTGATCGCCTGGTCGAACAAGCCGATGCTGGGCGACGACGGCGGGCCGATCTACCTCGTCACGACGGGCCTCGACTTGACCGAACGCGTCGGCGGGGGCGAAGACGTACGCGCCTTCGAAGGCGACCTCGAGGCCAAGCTCGCGGAGGTCGGCCGGCTCGCGCAGGAGCAGCGCGCGTTACGGCGAGTCGCGACGCTCGTCGCATCGGAAGCGAGCCCGGAGCGTGTGTTCACAGCCGTCTCGGAGGAGTGCGCACGCGTCCTCGACGTGAACGGATCCGCGGTCTTCCGCTTCGAGGGCGACGACACCGCAACCGTCGTCGGTCGCTACGACCGCGACGAGGTCGGCGCCTTCAAGGTCGGAGATCGCATTCTCGCCGACGACAACACGGCGATCGGCCGTGCGCGCGACACCGGCCTGCCTGCTCGGATCGACGACTACTTCGCCCTTTCGACCGAGGTGGCGAAGACGATGATCCGCGTCGGCTACCGGTCGACCGTCGCAGCACCGATCTTCGTCGCCGGCGTTCCGTGGGGTGCGGTCGGGATCGCGAGCTCGGAGTCGCTCCCGCCGGAGAGCGAGAACCGGCTCTACGCCTTCTGCGAGCTCGTCTCCCTCGCGGTCGCGAGCGCGCAGGCGCGCGAGGATCTGAGCTCCTCGCGCGCACGCATCGTGAAGGCGGGCGACGAGCAGCGGCGGAAGCTCGAGCGCAACCTCCACGACGGCGCACAGCAGCGGCTAGTCTCGCTCGCGCTGACGCTTCGCCTCGCCCGCGCGAAGCTCGAACAGGAGCCGGGCGCGGTCGCACCGCTGTTGCAGCAGGGGGCGGAAGAGCTCGACAAGGCGCTCGAGGAGCTGCGGGAGCTCGCGCGCGGCCTTCATCCCGCGACGCTGACGGAGCAAGGGCTCGGATCTGCACTCAAGGCGCTCGGCGAGCGGCTGCCCGTGCAGGTGGAGGTGAACGCGCCGGAGGAGCGGTTCCCCGCGCACGTCGAGGCGACGGCCTACTACATCGTCTCGGAGGCGCTGACGAACGTCGCGAAGCATGCGAAGGCGTCCTGCGCGAAAGTCGTCTTCGGCCGCGACGATGAGTCCCTGCGCTTCGAGATCAGCGACGACGGCCGCGGCGGCGCCGATCCGACCGGGGGCACCGGGATCCTCGGCCTGCGTGACCGTGCGGAGTCGCTGGGAGGAACGCTGTTCGTCGTCAGCCCGCCCGGCAAGGGAACGGTCGTCACCTGCGCTCTGCCGCTCAGCGCCTGACCGGGATGCTCTGTCGCGAGCGGAAGACGTTCGCCGGGTCGTAGCGGCGCTTCACGGCGACGAGCCGCGGCAGGTTCGAGCCGTAGTACGCGTGGGCCCAGTTCTTCAGATCGGGATCGATGTAGTTCTGATACGCGAACGCCGAGACGTGCGGGCGCATCGCCGCGTAGAAGCTCTGCAGCCAGCGGAGATTCGCCGTCGCGGGCTCCGGCGGATCCCAGTACGCCAGGTACTGCATCGAGAAGAGCGCGTCGCGGTGCACGAACGCGGTTGCGTTCTTCGTCACGCGGTTGATCGCGCCGCCGTACGAATCCAGAAGGATCAGACCGCGCCCGGGTCCGGCCGTGAGCCGCGCCTCGATCTGGTGGAGCAACGCGTCGATCCCGGTCGAGGTCAGCGGCCGGTTGGCGAAGCTCGACTTCCCCTTGAACGTCGAGCGACCGAGCTTCCCTTGCGGCTGGAGATGGCACTCCGCAACGGATCCCGAGCAGCCGCCCCACATCAGCTGTGCGCTCATGTAGCTCCGCGAGGTCGTCGTGAAGCGCGTCGGCGTCCCCGCTTCGGCCACGGGCTTCAGCAGCGCGCGGAGTCGCTCCTCCGTGCCGAAGAACTGCCCTGCGCACGTGATGTGCGGCACGGAGGACCCGCCCGCCGCGTTCAGGTTCAGCACCGAGAAGAGCCCGTCGGGCGCGTGCGGCGCCTGCTTCTGCCAGGCCTGGAGGACTCGCTTCGCATCCGACCACGGCCACTCGAGTGCGAACGTCGTGACCTGCCCGACAGGGTGCGTCCTGAAGACGAGCCGCGTCACGATCCCAAGGCTTCCTCCTCCCCCGCCGCGAAGCGCCCAGTACAGGTCCGCGTGTTCGTGCGCGTTGCACACCAGAGCGTTGCCGTCCCCGGTCACGATCGTCGCCTCGAGCAGGTTGTCGCACGTCAGGCCGAACTTGCGCGCGGCGAGCCCGATCCCGCCGCCGAGGGCGAGCCCCGCGATGCCGACCGTCGGGCACGTTCCCGCGGGAACGGTCAGCCCGTTTTGCCAGAGGCGCTCGTAGACGTCGATCAGCCTTGCGCCGGCGCCGACCGCCGCACGCCGGCGTGCGTCGACCGAGATGCGGTTCAGCCGCGAGACGTCGACGATCACGCCCGCCGTGGTCGAGTAGCCGCCGTAGCTGTGGCCGCCGGAGCGCGGGACGATCCGGAGCTTGTGCTTGCGCGACCAGCGCACCGTCCGCTGCACGTCCGCGAGCGACTCGCAAAAGACCACGGCGCGCGGCTTCACCGCGTCGAAACGCGTGTTGTAGAGCAGTCGGGCAGCGTCGTAAGCGGTATCGCCGCGCTGGATCACGTCGCCGCGCAGCGAGCGCGCAAGCTCCGCGTAGATCCCGGTCGGAGGCGCAGACCACCCGAGCTCGGCCAGCCGCCCGGCGAGCGGCACCGTGCTCGCAACGAGAGCAAGGCGCCCGCCGCGAACGAGCAACTCCCGGCGCGTGATCTGCTCCACGCGCCGAATCTACCGACCTGGCCCGAACAAAAGCTGACGCTTTTGTTCGGATCTTGGGATCGCCGCTTCGCGGGCCAACGTGCGCGGCAAAGCCGCGCACTCCAATGGCTGCGCTTGGCGACTCGTCGTATCCGCGGGCGGTGGTGCTGCCGCATCCCCGCCCGCGTGAGTCCGGCCTGAGATTAGTGCGGCTTCGCCTGCACTAACCTCAGGCCCATTGGATTAAGACCTGTTGACGCCCATCGTGATCGTTGCGACGTAGACGCCGGCGCTGTTCTTGCGGATCCTCATCAACGACTTGCTGCCGCCGTTGCGATAGACGGAGTCGTTTGCGTTCCGCGTCTCGCGGCTCGGCCGGCTGCTGTACGGCGCCTTGCGATAGACGGCATCCGTCAGCGTTTCGGGGAAGTAGAGCTGGCCGGTGTGGACGACGTTGCCGCCGAGATGGACCTTCACGTGGATGTGGACGGTGCGGCCCTGATACCAGCCGGGATAGACGGTGCGGAAGAGCGCCAGGCCCTTCGCGTTCGTCTTCTGGATCCCGCGCATGAACGTGCGGCTCGCCGCTCCCTGGCCGAAGCCCGAATAGACGCCGCCGGCGTCGGCGTGCCAGATGTCGACGGTGGCGTTCTTGATCGCCTTGCACGTCGAGGCATCGACGACGAAGGCGCGGAGGAGCAGCGGCGCGCCTGGGCGTCCCTCGGTGATGTTGCGGCGAAGCTTCTCGCCGGCGATGTAGTACGGGCCTTCCGTCTGCTCTGGCGTGAGGACGCAGGAGACTGCTCCCGAGGCAACGGCCGCGGGCCCGGCGCCTTCCGACGTCTCGATCTTCAGTCCGGCCGCACCGAGCGCGGTGACCAGGAAGCCGCCGAGTCTCAGCAGCGATCCGCGTCGTGTGAGCGTGGACTCATCCATCGGGAAAGCCTCCAGTCGAGAGCAGTGTCTCATCGGCGGGGATGGTCATCGGCTCGTACGGAACCAGCGTTCTCTGAGAAAGGGCTGAGAGCCGGTTAAGAGCTCACTAAGACCTCGCCCGATGAGGCCTGCAAAGACGCCGGGTAGCCGAAACGCCAAGTAGGGATAGCCGCACTGCCCAGGATGATCCCCGGCCGTAGCCTCGTTCATATGAACGTGGCGATCCTCCACCGCTTCCCCTCCTTGAAGGGCCTCGCCTCCTCTCCCCACCGAGGTCTGGTGGAGATCGCCACGCTCGCAGGTCTCTACGCCATCTACGAGGTCGTGCGGGGACGCGGGCACGCAAGTCTCGCCGGGGCCCGCGAGCACACGGATTGGATCGTGGCCCTCGAGCGGCATTTGCACCTGTTCGGCGAGCGCGCGATTCAGCGCGGCGCGGACTGGGTTCCCGGGGTCCCGACGCTGCTCGGGATCGCCTACATCGTGCTGCATTTCGCCGGCACCGCGGCGTTCCTCGTCTGGCTGTACCGGCGCCACCCGGAGCGCTTCCCGCTGGTGCGCAACACCCTCGTCGCCGCAACGGGCGTCGCGCTCGTGCTCTACCTCCTCTATCCCGTCGCCCCGCCTCGCCTTGCGGGCCTCGGCTTCGCCGACACGGTTTCGAACAGCGCGAAGGTGAACCTCAGCTCCGACCTCCTGGGCAGCCTGTACAACCCATTCGCCGCAGTCCCGAGCCTGCACTTCGGCTACGCGCTGCTCGTGGGCGTGACGATCGCAGCACTTGCACGCGGACGCGTCGCTCGCGCGATCGGCTGGAGCTACCCGGCCGTGATGATGCTCGTGATCGTCGGCACGGGCAATCACTTCTTCTTCGACGCTGCCGCGGGGGCGCTCGCGATCGCGGTCGGCTTCCTCGCGGCGAGCTGGATCAGCGCGCCCGAAGCCAAGCCCGCGCCGAGACAGCGATCTGTGCGGGAATCCGCCGTCGCGCTGTCCTGAGCGCCTCGCGCAGCGCGGCCTCGGCACCCTCGTGAATTCCTTCTCCGTGTCCGCAGAGGATGTCGAGCGGCTGTAGATCCGCAAACGCACGGCGCGGCGGGATCCAGCGTAGGAGTGGATGCACAGCGAGGAGGTCCTCGCCGGCTCTGTAGTAGCGCGCCGTGCCGAGGGCGTCGCCACACGCGAGTACCCGTTGTTCCTCCCACCAAAGCGCGACCTCCTGCCAGTGACGGCTTGCGCGGATCACACGGAAGATGAACGGTCCGAGCGGCTTGCGCGGCACCACATGGTGAGGCACGCCGAGCTTCTCCGCGAGCGAAGCGCAGTCGCGGTTGTGGCGGTCGAGCAGCTGGATCACGCCCGCCGCCTCGCCCGCCGCGCGGATCCGTTCTTCGACCCCCTCGCCGTCGACCGGGTCGAGGAGCCAGACTCGGCCGTCGGCTACGAGCGCATGGGAACAGCGCTCGAGGAACTCGTCCTCGACCAGCCACTCGAGGCCGGCGTCAAGCTCCCGGAAGACGACCCGCACGGCCAGGAGAGTACGGGGACTCCGTACACCGCCAGAGCCCTCACGACGTGGGGATCCGCGACATAGAGCCGAACTGGATACGCGTGCGAGGCGCGCCAGCCGGCCTCGGTCTCGACGACGTGGCCCCACAGCGAGACCTCGCCGAGCACGCGGCAGACCGTGCCGGGCTCGTCGCGGCCGCGGGCGTACGAGAGCGCGTCCACCGGGTCGCGCGCGGCGTGGAAGCCGCAGTTGCAGGCAGCGCCCGGAACCGGATGCGGCGGGAGCGCCTCGGCGAAAGGATCTTCGTGCCGGCGACACTCGGCAAGGGCGGGCTGCTGAAGCGGCCAGACGAGGTCGTGCAGGACCGATGCAAGCCTGAGGCCCGCGGCGGTCTCCGTCACGACCCAAGCACGCCAGCCGGCGACGATGTCGGAACTCTCGCGAACGGCGTTTCCCGTCTCCATCAGCGTGCTCCGGCGAAGCGCACCGCCGCCGGCGGCATCACGCCGTCGACGAGTCCGTACGCGACCGCCTCGTCGGGCGCCATGAAGCGGTCGCGATCGATGTCCTTCACGACCTGCTCCAACGGCTGGCCGGAGTGCCGCGCGATGATCTCCGCCATCCGGCGCGTCATCTCGAGGATCTCCTTCGCGGCGATCTGGATGTCCGCCGGCGATCCGCGAAAGCCGCCCGACCCCTGGTGGATCATCACCTTCGCGTTCGGCAGCACGAAGCGCTTCCCCGGTGCTCCGCCGCACAGGATCATCGCCGCCGCCGACATCCCCATCCCGGTGCAGATCGTCTGCACGTCGGGCCGCACGTACTGCATGGCGTCGTAGATCGCCATTCCGGCGTACGAGGAGCCGCCCGGAGAGTTGATGTAGAGCGAGATGTCCTTGTCGGGATCCTCGGCCTCGAGGAACAGGAGTTGCGCGGTGATGACGTTCGCGATGTCGTCTTCGACCGGCTGGCCGAGGAAGACGATCCGCTCGCGCAGCAGCCGCGAGTAGATGTCGAAGGAGCGCTCGTAACGTCCCTCGTTCTCGACGACCATCGGGATCAGCGGCATCCGGCCTCCTGATAACGTGCAACTGTTCGGTTGCGCCTAGTATACGCAACCTCAGGGTTGCGGATTGGAGGAGTCGTGGAAGTGACACGCGAGATCGTCTTCCCCGTCCCGCCGGACGAGGTCTGGGAAGCGTTGACGGACCCAGAGCAGCTCGAGGAGTGGTTCGCGAACGACGTCGAGCTCGACCCGCGAGAGGGCGGCGAAGGCGTCTTCCGGTGGGACGACGGCGAGGAGCGCCGTGCGACCGTCGTCGAGGCGGCGCCCGGCGAGCGGCTCGTCCTGGACTGGGACGACGAGGGCACGGTCGAGCTGACCCTGGAGGAGGTCGAGGAGGGAACGCGCCTGCTCGTCCGCGAGTCGACTCCGCAGTTCGCGACGGCACTCGAGCTCAGGGCCAACGCCTTCGCCTACGCGTGACCGATCCAACGGGCCGCGTCTTCGACGCGCTCGCCGATGCGAATCGCCGCTACGTGCTCGAGGCGCTCGCCGAACGGGACACCGCCACCGCGACGGAGCTCGCCGCGGAGCTGCCCGTGACACGGCAGGCCGTGGCAAAGCACCTGGCCGCGCTCAACGAAGCGGGCCTCGTCGAGAGCCGGCGTGAGGGGCGCGAGACGCGCTACGAGCTGACGCCGGCGCCACTCGGGGTCGCGATGGACTGGATGGCAAGCGTCGGCGCCGACTGGGACGCACGTCTCGCAGCTCTGAGAAAGCATCTCACCGCTTGATCCCCCAAGCGGCGAGGCGGCGCTCGGCGCCGGGGATCACACGGTTGAGCTCGTCCAGCAGGTCTCCCGGCTGCGCGATCGAGTACGCCTGCCGCGCCGCGTAGGCGCGCAACGCGCAGTCCACCGCGGCGTCGTCGTGAAGCGACGCCAGCGCCTTGACTCCCTCTTCGTAGACGCCGTAGTAGTACCAGCGGCCGAGGTTGCTCCAGTACGTCATCGGCGCACCGACATGGCGACGCACCGAGGCCGGGATCCTTGGAGGCGCGCGTCGCCCGGCCGAGCCGAGACGCTTCTGCGCCCACGTCGCGAGCGTTTCGTCCAGCCAGGGATCACGCGCTTGGTCGTTGCCGACGAGCGAGTAGAACCATTGGTGCGCCGTCTCGTGGTCGAGGATCAGCCGCGCGTAGTTGCTCCGCCCGAAGAAGATGAGCGTCGGGTACTCGATCCCGATGTTGCGCACGTCGGGCGTGACGACAACGGTGTACACGGGCCAGCGGTATGGGCCGTAACGTTCTGAGTGCGCCTCGAGCGCATGTCTGGCCAGCGCGAGCGGGACATCCGGCTTTCCGGTCGTGAGAGCGACGCGGATCGTCACGGGATCGGGCGCGTGAGCGGTCGTGGTCGCGATGCGAAAGCGCCCGACCGCTAGGGCGACGTCCCGCACCGCCTCGGCGCGCCAATGACCCGCGCCGACCGGTATACCCGAGACGACCGTGCGCACGCCGCTCGGCGCGCGAACGCGGATGTCGAAGTCGGCCGCCGGCGTGCTGGAGCTCTCGGAGAGGATCCGCGCCGCTGGATCCGTAACCCAGCCGCGTCGGGGATCCCAGGCAAGGAGCGGGAAGAACGTCCCGAGGCGGAGGCCGCCGGCGAAGCGGGCGATGCGGTCGTAATGGCCGCTCGGCATGCGCAGCCGCCAGGGCACGCGCACGGTGACTGCCGACTCGGCGGGCAGCATTCGACCCAGGCGCACGATCAAGGTCGTCGCGTTGGGCCTCTGCACGCGGAGCCGCGTTCCGCCCCTGGTGACCGGCCCTGCGTCCAGACGGGATCCGCTTTGACGTTGCAGCGGCCCGTTCGGCCACAGACGAAAGACGAGCCGGTCGGTCGGCCGGTTCGGAGTGAACGTCACCGTGAGCTCGCCTGTGACCGTCCGAAACGACGGCGCGATCCGGACGTTCAGCGCGTAGCGAGGACGGTCCGCGCGCGGCTCCGCCGCCGGCGGCGGAGGTGGGCACGCAACTGCTGCAACGAGGAGCGGCACCAGCACCGTGTGCATCGTGCCTGAGAGAGAATCCCGCGATGGAGCGCCGTCAGCTCGGCGGGACCGGCATCGAGGTCTCGCGAATCATCCTGGGCTGCGGCAACTTCGGCGGGATCGGCTCGGCTCCGGAGCTATTCGGCCAGGGCGAGAGCGAAGAGGAGGCGTTCCGGCTCATGGACGCCGCGCGGGAGCTCGGCATCACGATGTTCGACACAGCCGACGCGTACGGCGGCGGTAACAGCGAGACCATGATCGGGAACTGGATCGCGAGCAGAGGAGACCGGCCGCAGCTCGCGACCAAGACGTTCAACCCGATGGCTGCCGGACAGGATCAGGGCCTCTCGCGCGCACGAATGTCGCGGCAGCTCGAGTCCAGCCTCGATCGTCTGCGAGTCGAGTATGTCGACCTCTACCTCGCGCACGAGTTCGATCCGGAGACGCCGCTCGATGAGATGATCGCGACCTTCGAGGGCCTCATCGAGCTCAGGCTGATCAAGGCATACGGCGTCAGCAACTTCGATGCCGATCAGCTTCGGGGGATGCTGACCGCCGGACGGCCGGCCGTCGTGCAGAACTCGTACTCGTTGCTCGATCGCACCGACGAACGGGAGGTGCTCGGCCTCTGCGAGGCGTTCGGCATCGCGTACACGCCGTTCAGCCCGCTCGCCGGTGGCTGGCTGACCGGGAAATACAAGCGCGACGAACCGCCTCCACCCGGATCGCGGATGGCGATCCGGCCCGAGCCCTACGAGCACCTGCGCACGGACGCGACGTTCGACGCGCTCGACCGCTTCAAGGACGCAGCAGCGCAGCGAGGCATCGACGCGGCGACGCTCGCAATCGCATGGGTGCTGGCCCAGCCGCTCGTAACTGCGGTCGTCGTGGGACCGCGGAGCCCGCAGCAGCTCGAGCGGGCAATCCGCGCGGTCGACGTAAAGCTCTCGAAGGACGAGGCCGACGAGCTCGCGGCGCTCTTCGATTAGGGCGAGAGACGCTCGATCAGCCAGCCGCCGTCCGCGCGGCGATACCGGAGACGGTCGTGGAGCCGGTCGGCGCGGTGCTGCCAGAACTCGTACCTCTCCGGCAGGAGCCTGTACCCGCCCCAGTGCTCGGGCCGGGGGACGTCCGCGGGACCGAGTTCCCGCTCGATCTCGGCGACGCGCGCATCGAGCTCTGCGCGGCCGGCGAGCACCGCGCTCTGACGTGACGCGGATGCGGCGAGCTGTGCGCCGCGCGGACGGGTCGCGAAGTACAAATCCGACTCCTCTCCGCTGAGACGCTCGACCCTGCCTTCCACGCGCACCTGGCGGCCGAGAGGATCCCAGTAGAACAGGGCCGAGGCGCGGGGATTGGCCTCCAGCTCGGCGGCCTTCCGGCTCACGTACCCGGTGTAGAACACGAAGCCGCGGTCATCCACGTCCTTCAGCAACACCATGCGCACGGAGGGGACGCCGTCCGTGGTCGCCGTCCCCAGCGCCATCGCATGCGGAGCCCGGATCCCGGCCGCCTCGGCCTCCGAGTACCACCGCCTGAATTGCTCCAGCGGGTCGGGATCGACGTCGCTCTCCAGCAGCAGACCGGCTCGGTCGTCCACGATCGGCCAGGGTAGTTGACAGGTGCTACCGTAAGTGTAAACTTACCGTAAGTCATGGCTTACGCATCGGCACTGCAGGCGCTCGGCGATCCGACCAGGAGGGCGGTCCTCGAGGAGCTCCGCCAAGGGCCGCGGGCCGTCGGCGAGATCGCCGCACGTCTCCCGGTCAGCCGGCCTGCGGTGTCGCAGCACCTGCGAGTCCTGAAGGAGGCGGGTCTCGTGACGGAACGACAGAACGGGGCGCGGCATCTCTACCGCGTCGATCCCGACGGCCTCGCCGAGCTGCGCGCGTACCTCGAAGGCTTCTGGGAAGAGGCGCTCGCAAGCTTCAAGGCGGCGGCCGAAAAAGAAGAACGGAGGAAGAAATGACGATGACGGCAACGGAGACGATCCACAAGCAGATCTTCGTCGAGGCGGCGCCGGAGACGGCCTTTCGCGTCTTCACCGAGAACATCGCCGCCTGGTGGCCGCTCGACAAGCACGGGATCTACCTCGACGACGCGCAGACGGTGACGTTCGAGGACCGCGACGGGTGGCGCCTGGTCGAGAAGGCCAAGGACGGCCGGGAGAACGTCTGGGGCGAGGTGCTGGAGTACGAAGTCTCCAGCCGCTTGCGTATGACGTGGCATCCCGGCCGCGAGGCGGACGACGAGCCGACGGAGCTGGAGGTCAGCTTCACGGCCGACGGGGACGGCACGATCGTCGTGCTCGAGCACCGCGGGTGGGAGAACCTCCGCGACGAGCTCCGCCAGGGCCGCGAGGGGTACGACAAGGGCTGGCCCGGCGTGCTCGAGCGGTACCGCCAGGCTGCAGCGGCCTAGCGACTAAGGCGCCGACTTGGCGGCGCCGCATAGAGGCCGACCGCCGCTCTTGGTCCGCCCCCGAGACGAAGGGCGGGCAGCTAGCGAAAGAGATCGCGCTCTTCGGGGATCACGAGGTCGCGGGCGTGTCCGTCGCCTGCGACCTCGAGTCCGCGCAGGACCGCGGCCGGGATCCCGTCGACCTTTCCCATCACGAGCTCCGCGGCGCTTGCGATCTCGTCGGCGACGGCGATCATCGTCGCGTGCAGCTCGTAGCCGACGCTGTCACGGGTCCCGCGCAGGTCGCGTATCACCTCGAGGCCGGCCGCGCCGAGCGCCACGTCGATCGTGCCCTGCCGCCACGGGCGCCCGAACGAATCGGTGATGAGGACGGCGACCTCGCGGCCCGTCAGCTCGCGCAGCCGCTCTCGGATCGCCTGCGCCGAGCCGTCCGGATCTTCGGGCAGAAGGACGACCGTGTCCGGCTCGGGCGCGTTCGACGCATCGACGCCGGCGGATGCACAGATGAATCCGTGCTTCGTCTCCGCGATCACGAGCGGCGGGCGGATACGTACGACGCGCGCCGCCTCGCGGAGGATCACCTCGATCCGCCTCGGATCCTCGTCCTCGGCGATCTCGCGCGCGTGCGCCGACGGCTCCACGTCGGCGAGCCGGACGACGCGTCCCTCCGACTTCGAAACGATCTTCTGCGCGAGCGCGACGACGTCGCCGTCCTCGAGGTCGACCTTTGCCGCTACGAGCTCCGCCAGGTCGTCGCCTTCCTGAATCTCCGGCAGGCCGGCGACGGGGATGATGCGCAGCTCTCGACTCAGGGCAGGCCCGTGAGGCGGATTCCGGCGTGCGCCTTGTAGCGCTTGTTCACGTTGAGGATCACGGAGGTCATGCCTTCGAGCGCGCGCGAGTTGGCAAGCGGCCCCACGTCGATCGCGCGGGCGCCCAGCCGCTCCGCCAGCTCGAGCGCACGTTCCTTTGCCTCCGAGCTCTCGCCGCAGATCAGCGCGTCCCCCGGATCGCCCTCGATCACGTTTGCGGCGGCAAACGACTGCAATCCGGATGCGACCGGGGCGCGCACGATGCGCGCCACCTCTTCGGCCAGCGACCCCTGATGACGTCCCGGCAGAACGCCGTCGTCGGTAAAGCGGAGGTCGCTCGCAACGCAGAGGACCGGCGTCGTTCCGATCGCGTCCGCGAGCTCGGCCGCGGTCTCGAGCGTCGCATTGGACTTCACCGCGAGCACGACGAGGTCCGCTTCGCCGACGACCGCCTCGTTGAGACCGCCCTCGACGCCGAGCTCCTCGGCTGCGCTCCGTGCGCGATCGGCGTCGCGGGAGCCGACCACGACCTCGTCCGCGCCGACCTCGGCAAGCCGCTTCGCAAGCGCACGGCCGAAGGCGCCCGTCCCCCCGACGATGGCGACCTTCATGCGAGCGCGACCGCGTCGAGCGCAGCCTCGGCCAATCGTTTCCGCGCGGGCGCGTCACGCATGAGCGTTCGCGTCACGACCGGGCGGACGCCGAGCGCGCCGACCGCGTCGGCGTCAACCGCATCCTCCTCGTCGATGACGAGCGCGTCGATCAGGCCCGCGTAGCACTGCGCGACCTGGACCGCCGTCGTTCCGCCCTCGAGGCGCCGCAGCATCGCCGCCGCAGGACCTTTCACGGCACGACCGCCGATGAGCGGGCTCACCCCGACGCAGGGCACGCGACGGCGCTCGAGCGCCGAGCGGATCCGCTCGACGGCGAGGATCGGCCCGATCGAGACGAACGGGTTGCTCGGGGCAACCAGGATCAGATCCGCCTCGTGGAGTGCTTCCAGCACCCCGGGCGCCGGCCGTGCGTCGGCCGCACCCTGGAAGCGCACGCGATCGACCGGATCGCGGTGGCCGCGCGCGACGAACCAGTGCTGAAAGTCGAAGCTCCCGTTCGGCGTGTCGAGCCAGGTGCGCACGGGATCATCGGTCGCAGGCAGGATCGAGCTCTCGAGGCCGAGCGCTGCCGAGAGCCGGGCCGTGACGGTGGAGAGCGACTCACCGGCTCGAAGCGCCTGCGTCCGAACGAGATGGAGGCCGAGATCGCGATCGCCGAGACGGAACCAGTCCTCCCCGCCGACCGTCTCGACCGTTGCGAGCGCGTTCCAGGTCTCGTCGGCCCTCCCCCAGCCGCGGTCGTCATCTGCGATGCCCGCCAGCGCGTAGAGCACGCTGTCGAGATCGGGACAGACCGAGAGGCCGAGGACCTCGAGGTCGTCGCCGACGTTGACGACGGCCGTCAGGTCGGCAGGGTCCAGGACATCCACCAGACCGCGCAGAAAGCGCGCGCCGCCGACCCCGCCGGAGAGCGCCACGACCTTCACGACGCCATCCTCAGGCCCTGGAGCGCGACCTGCGTCTGCGGTCCGGCGCGGTGCTGCACGCGGCGGAGATCTTCGGGCGTGTCGACGTCGTCGGCGAGGTTCGGAATCGCGGCGACGACCACGTCGAGGCCGAGATCGCGAGCCGCCCGCGCGAAGCGCTCGGCGCTCCGTGCTCCGTACAGCGGCTCGAACAGCTGCGGCGCGGGCAAGCTCAGTGCGTTCGTACGACCGTCCTCTGACGGAACCAGCGCGATCCCGTCGATCGGCGTGGCCGCGATGAGCGAACGCAGGTCGTAGGGCACGACGCAGGGAACGTCGGCGTTGACGACGAGCACAGCGTCGGAGGGGAAAAGCCCGATCGCCGCGGCGACGGCGGCGCCCTGCCCCCCGCCCGGGTCGTCCACGACCTCCGCGCCGGCCTTGAGCGCAACGCGACGTCCGTCCTCGTCCGCGGTGACGACGACCGTCCTTCCCACCTCGGTCGCCGCCGCGAGCACGTCCGCGAGCATCGCGAGGACGATCGCGCGGTGCGGCTCCTCGCCGAGCCCCGTGAGACGTTGCTTGCCGCCGGTTCCGCGGAACGGCACGACGATGCCCGCCATGTGCGCAGACTACCGCCGGTGAAACGGCTGGAGAACGCGGCGATCGCGGAGCAGCTCGAGGCCTTCGCCGGGCTGCTCGATCTCTCGGGGGCCGGCTACTACACGTCCCGCGCATACCGGCGGGCCGCGGAAACCATCCGCGAGACGAAGGCGCCGATCGCCGAGCTCGTCGCGGCGGGCCGGGTGCAGGAGCTACGCGGGATCGGGTCCGGCATAGCGGCCCGGCTCCAGGAGCTCGTCGAGACGGGTCGCATCGCGGAGCTCGACGAGCTCGAGCGAGAGGTTCAGCCGGAGCTCGTCGGCCTCGGACGCTTTCTCGGCATCGGTCCGAAGCGGATGGTCGAGATCGGGCGCGAGCTCGGGATCTCGTCTCCCGAGGAGTTTCGTGACGCTGCGCGCGCCGGACGGTTGACGTCTGTCGCGGGGATCGGGCCCCACACCGAGCGCCGCCTGCTCGCCGGGCTCGAGCGGGAGGGGCGGCCGCAGAAGAAGGGGATGCTGCTGAACCGCGCGCGTGCGCTGGTGGAGGAGATCGCGGCGGCGCTCGAGGGCGAAGTGGCCGGAGATCCACGCCGCTGGGCGGACACGTCGTTCGAGTTCGCCGTCGTCTGCGCCGCCGCGCGGCCCAAGCCGGTGCTCGACGCGTTCGCGGCGTTGCCGGCGATCGTGTCCGTGCTCGAACGCGAGACCCGCCGCGCGCTGGGCGTCACCGTCGAGGGAGTGCCGGTCGAGCTCGTCGTCGCCGATCCGCACCGGTTCGGCACGGAGCTCGTGCGTGCCACCGGAACGCGGGCGTACGTCGAGGCGCTCGGCGAGCTTCCTGCTGCCCCGGACGAGGAGACGCTCTACGCGCAACTCGGTCTGCCGTGGTGCCCGCCGGAGCTGCGTGAGCAGCCGTTCCGCGGTCAGCCGTCGGTGCTGCTCGAACGCAGTGACATCCGCGGCGACCTGCACGTCCACACGACGTGGTCGGACGGCAAGGCGTCCGTGCTCGAGATGGCGACCGCTGCGCGAGAGCTTGGCCACGAGTACCTGGCCATCTGCGACCACACGCCGAACGTGCGCGTCGTTCCGGGGCTCGACGCAGACGACCTGCGGCGGCAGAGCGAGGAGATCGCAGCGGTCAACGAGGAACTTGCACCGTTCCGCGTCCTCCGCGGAAGCGAGGTGGACATCCGCAGCGACGGCGAGCTGGACCTTCCCGACGACATCCTCGAGGAGCTCGAGTGGGTGCAACTCAGCCTCCATGCCGGGCAGCGGCAGCCGCGCGACGAGCTCACGCGCAAGGTGACCGAGGCGATGCGCCATCCGGCGGTGCGCGCCCTGAGCCACCCCAAGGGCCGGATCATCAACCACCGTCCGCCGAATGCGCTCGACCTCGAGCGGGCCTTCGAGGTCGCGCTGGAGACCGGGGTCGCACTCGAGACGAACGGGCTTCCCGACCGGCTCGACCTATCGGGGCCGGAGATCCGGCTCGCGGTCGAGGCCGGCGTCCCGATCGTCGTCTCGACCGATGCGCACTCGGTGCGCGGACTGGGGAACATGCGTCTTGCGGTGCATACCGCACGGCGTGGGTGGGCGACCGCCGCGGACGTCGTCAACACGCGGCCGCTCGCCGAGGTACTCAGGCGGGAGTGATTACTTGCGGCAGAACTCGGGCCCGCGGATCGGGCGGACGCTGCCGCCGTAGAGGCTGACCGCGCCGCGGATGTCGTCCGTCCGGAGCAGGCGGCAGATCCAGCTTCCCGCCGGAGCTGCCGGGCAGTGCTCGGGATGCCCGTTGACGAGGTAGCTGTTCATCGTCGCGCAAAAGCGATCCTCGTGGTCGAGACCGAGCACGTGTCCAAGCTCGTGCGTGAGGACCAGGGCCATCGAGTAGCGGTCCTGGCCGCTGCGGATCCCGACCTGCGCGCCGACGAAGCGGCCGTTTACCCGCTGCACGTTGGCGTCCCCGGCAACCTTGTACCAACGGATCCCGATCAGGACCTTCGCGTTGCGCCGTGACGTCTTGAGGAACTGGACCCGCGCGCCGCTCGTGTTCCACGCATACGCGGCCGTATCGACGGCCCAGGCGTACGCGGGAACTTCGTTGTAGTACGTGATCGTCGTCGTCGGCCATCGTCCGCCCTCGAGCTGGAACGCGTCGCCTGCAGGCGCTGCGGCCATCGCGACGAGTGCTGCACCCACGATTGCCGCAACTCTCACCTTCATCGTGAGTTCGTTTCGGCATGGGAGACTCATCCCTTGAAGGTTCTCGCCACGCGGCGATATCCAGGCCCCGCGTTCGACGAGCTCGCCGACGTCGAGGTACGGCCACTCTCGGAGCTCTCCGAGCCGAGGCCGGAGCTGGAGGCGATCGTCGTGGCGAACGAGCCGATCCCGCTCGAGCTCCTGCCGGGACTGCGGCTCGTCGCGAACTTCGGCGTGGGGTACGACAGGCTCGGCATCGACAGGTTCCGTGAGCGCGGGGTCGCGGTCACGAACACCCCGGGCGTGCTCGACGCGGCGACGGCGGATCTGACCTTCGCGCTGGTCCTCGCCGTGCGGCGGCGGGTGGTGGAGGGAGACCGCCGCGTCCGCGCGGGCGAGTGGACGGGCTCATGGGCCGACGGCTTCCTTGCCGAGGAGTTGAGCGGGTCGACGCTCGGAATCCTCGGCCTCGGCCGGATCGGCCAAGCGGTTGCGCGTCGCGCGCGCGGATTCGACTTGCGCGTGCTCTACACGCAACGGCGGCGTGCAGAGACCGAGCTCGGCGAGTATCGCGACTTGGACGAGCTGCTGCGGACGTCCGACATCGTCACCATCCACGCACCGCTGACCCCGGAGACGCATGGTCTCGTCGACCGTCGACGGCTGGCGCTGATGCGGGACGGCGCCTGCCTCGTGAACACCGCCCGCGGCGAGATCGTCGACGAGCCGGCATTGGTCGCAGAGCTCGTCTCGGGCCGGATCCGAGCGGGGCTCGACGTCTTTGCGCACGAGCCGTACGTCCCCGAGGACCTGCTCTCGCTCCCGAACGTCGTCCTGACGCCGCACCTCGGCAGCGGGACGCGGCAGACGCGCGAGGCGATGACGCGGATCGTCGTCGACAACATCCTCGCGTTCGAGCGCGGCGACGCCCTCGTCACGCCGGTCAGGGAGTAGCCCGTGGACGAAAAGTCACGCTTTCCTCACAGCCAGGGTCAGACCCTG
>DASWEF010000106.1:0-47302 GCA_036394855.1 Gaiellaceae bacterium
GGCCCGCGACCCATGTGCGCGAGCGGTAGCCCCGCGCATGCGTCCTGCCACCCATTCACGTCGACGTCCTGCCGGGGCTCGAGCCAAGCCGGCGCTTCCCAGCCCAGGGGCCACGCGACCACGACGCTGCCCAGACAGAGCCTCAGTGCCGCACGGGTGTGGTGCGACACACCGCGATGCCGGTCCCGGCGGTCCGATTCCGAGGCTCGCGCCGCGAGGACGGCGAAGCCATCGAGCGCGTGACAGACGTTGGCCGCTTCGGCTGCGGCGATGCCGCCGTGTCCGAAGGTCGATCCAGTGCCGACGATCCCCGGCCCGATCGCGCAGACGACGACGTCGAAGCCCTCGGCGACGGCCCAGAGCAACGCCGACGCGACCGACACGCACTGCACGTCCGCGTCGACGCAGGAGCCGACGGCGACGCTTGCCTGGACGAGCTCGCGTTCGCGGAGCACGCGCAGCGCGTCGGACAGCGACACGGGCAGCGCTCCGCCGGACACCTGCACGTACGCGACGCGTGTGCCTCCACCGATCCCTGCACAGACGGGTGTCACCTGGCTGTGGAGCGTGCAGCAGACGACCGGCATGCCCGCCAGCGTCTCCGGCAGATCCCGTCCCTCCTCTGCATGCCGCGCCGCCTCCTGCACCGGCGTGTACGGAAGCTTCATCACGTGGGCGTCGGCCTCCGGAGGAAGGTCGAGTCCCCGGCTCAGATTCGCGTAGAGCACGTCGAACCCGCCCGATCCGAGTCCAAGCTCGCGTGCCTGGACGTTCACGATCACGTCGTCTCCGAGCGCCACCGGTCCCGTCAAGCGCGGATAGGCGACACAGGGCGCACCGTCGACCTCGATTCGTGACAGGCCTTCGTCACGCGTGACGACCGCGGTGACGCGTCCCCGCCTAAGCGTCAGCATCTCGCGCGACGTCCACCAGCGCGAGCGTCACCTCGACCATTCCTTCGAGATCCTCGACCGCGATCCGCTCGTCCGGAGTGTGGATTTCCTGCATGCCGTTGCCGAGGTTGAGGCACGCCAGCCCGCGTTCGTTGAGGACATTCGCGTCGGCCGCACCGCCGCTGAGGCCGTAGCTCGGTGCGTACCCCGCCCGCTCCAGCGCTCCGTGCGCGATGCGAACGACCTGGTCGTCACGCTTGAAGCGATACCCGCGATAGCTCTTCGAGACCTTCGTCTCGACCTCGCAGTCCTCGAGACCCGCTGCGAAGGAGAAGGCATCGAGCATCTCCTGCACGAGATCGGTGAGCTTGCGCTCGTCGTGCGAGCGTGCCTCTGCGTTGAGCGTGCACCACTCGGGAATGATGTTCGCCGCCGTCCCTCCCTCGATCAGCCCGACGTTCGCGGTCGTCTCGTCGTCGATGCGACCGAGCCGAAGGTCGGCGACCGCGCGCGCGGCCGCGGCGATCGCCGACCGCCCCTCTTCCGGGTACATCCCGGAGTGCGCCGCACGTCCGTGGAAGCGAACCTCCATCGCCTGCGAATATGGCGCGCCGAGGACCACGTCACCGATCGGCGCGGCCTGGTCGTAGACGTAACCCACACGCGCTCGCAGGCGCGCGTGATCGAACGCGGCCGCACCAAGCAGCCCGACCTCCTCCTTCGGCGTGAACAGCAGCTCGATCCCGCCGTGCGGCCGATTCTCGGCGAGGACCCGCCGCGTCCCCTCGAGCATCGCGGCGACCGCCGCCTTGTCGTCGGCCCCGAGGATCGTCCCGCCCGCGTTTCGGACGACGCCCTCCTCGATCACGGGTTCGATCGGGCCCGTGGGCGGCACGGTGTCGAGATGCGCGCAGAGGAAGATCGCCGTGCCGGAGCCGTCCGTCGGCTCGACTCGGCAGTAGAGGTTGCCGATCGTCGAATCGACCTTCTCGCCCGCGTCGTCCTCGTCCACCGTCAACCCGAGATCGCGTAGATACCGCGCGACGAGATCCGCCACCGCGCGTTCCTCACCGGGAGGACTCGGCAGCGCAGCCAGCTCGGTGAAGAGATCCACGACCTCCGAGGCCATCGCGCGATCTTATGTACCGCTAGGCGGAGACTGCGCCGACGCCGGCGCGGTCACGCGAGCGTACGAGCGCGGCGCCGACGAACTCGCGGAAGAGCGGTGTCGGCCGCGTCGGCCGCGACTTGAACTCCGGATGAAACTGACTCGCCACGAACCAGGGGTGGTCGGGGAGCTCGACGATCTCGACCAGCCGTCCCCCCTGAAACGTGCCGGAGACGACCAGACCGGCGTCGACGAGCGCCGGACGGTAGTGGTTGTTGACCTCATAACGATGGCGATGGCGCTCGTGCACGACCGGCACGCCGTACGCCTCTTGCGCACGTGTCCCCTCGACGAGCTCGACAGCCTGTGCACCGAGCCGCATTGTCCCACCGAGGTCCTCGATCTCCTTCTGTTCTGGAAGCAGGTCGATGACCGCGTGAGGTGTCTCGGGATCCATCTCGGTCGAGTTGGCTCCCTCGAGACCCAGCACGTGGCGTGCGTACTCGGAGACGACCACGTGCATGCCGAGACAGAGGCCGAGATACGGGATGCTTCGCTCGCGCGCGACGCGGCAGGCAAGGATCTTGCCTTCCCAGCCCCGCGAGCCGAAGCCGCCCGGGACGATGATCCCGTCGACCCGCTCGAGCAAGGCGGCCGCCTCGTCGTACGACATGTTCTCGGCATCCACCCAGCGCACGCGCACGCGGCAGCCGTGATGCGCTCCGGCGTGCTTGAGCGCCTCGTGCACGGAGAGATATGCATCCTGGAGCTTCACGTACTTGCCGACGAGCGCGACCTCGACCTCCTCCGTGGATTGCTGGAGTCGCTCCGTCAGATCGAGCCATTCGCCGAGGTGGGCCTCCCCGAGCGGAAGTCCCAGCTTCTCGCACACGAGCCGATCGAGGCCCTCGGCCTTCACGCGTGAAGGGACGAGGTAGACGTCGGGCACGTCCGGGCACGCGATCACGGCTTCCTGCTCGACGTCTGCGAAGAGCGCGATCTTCTCGCGGATGTCCGTCGAAAGCTCCTCGTGTGAACGGCAGACGACGATGTCCGGGTGGATACCGATCCGGCGCAGCTCGTTGACCGAGTGCTGCGTCGGCTTGGTTTTCAGCTCGCCCGCCGCCTCTATGAAGGGGACGAGGGTCACGTGGAGGTAGAGGACGTTCTCCGCCCCGACCTCGCGCCGGAACTGGCGGATCGCTTCGAGGAAGGGCAGCGACTCGATGTCGCCGACCGTGCCGCCGATCTCGCTGATGATCACGTCCGTCGGCGTCGAGACGGCGCTGGCACGGATCCGGGTCTTGATCTCGTTCGTGATGTGCGGGATGACCTGGACGGTCGCGCCGAGGAATTCACCCTTGCGCTCCTTGCGCAGCACCGAGTCCCAGATCGCGCCGGCGGTGTGGCTGGCGGCGCGCGTCAGGTTCTCGTCGATGAAGCGCTCGTAATGGCCGATGTCGAGGTCGGTCTCTGCTCCGTCTTCGGTTACGAAGACCTCGCCGTGCTGGAAGGGGCTCATCGTGCCCGGATCGACGTTGAGGTAGGGATCGAACTTCTGCGCCTGCACCTGGAGGCCGCGAGCCTTCAGGAGGCGACCGAGCGACGCGGCGACGATGCCCTTGCCGAGAGCCGAGACCACCCCGCCCGTCACGAAGACGTACTTCGTCGAGCGGGCCTGCGAGCTCATGTTCGTCCCAGCCGATCGATCCAGGCGAGGCCCGGGGTGCGCTCGATCCATGCACCGATGGACGTTCGCTCTCCGAGGAGGGTGAGGCCGGCAAGGGCGCCAATCGCAACCCATCGGCCTCGTCCCGTGAATCGCTCCACGGACTTCAAGCCTAGCAGGGCGCCCAGCGCGTTCGACCCTGCATCCCCGAGCATCGCCATCTCGCGGAGATCGTAGGGAAGCAGCAGGACGGCGATCCCCGCCGGGGCATCGAGGACGAGGGCACCGGCGAGATAGGTCTTGAGCGCACGACCCGGGCGCGTATCGAGCTGGTTGAGGGCGTTTGCGGCGAGTCCGACCAGCAGCGCACCCGAGATCCGCCGCGTCGCCAGCAGGCCCACGGCGGGGATCCCGATCAGCTTCAGCATCCCGGTCGTCCGTCCGCCGCGGAGGTGGGCCCGGAACCCACGCTCGGGCCCGCTCCAGAGGTCATCGGCGAGGCCGAGCGCCGCGACGGCCGCGACCGCCGGCCCGTTGGCGAGACCGACCTTCCAGCCGACGAGCGGCAGGCGCAGACCGCGGAAGTTGATCCCGAGGGGTCCGCACGCGTAGACGACGTCGCGCAGCTGGCGCGCTCGATGGACGAACCCGTGGACATCCCGGCCGGTAACGCGATGGCGAAGCGGCAGCTCGACCTCGCGCACGCGAAGGCCCGACCCAGCCGCATCGATCGTCATGCGCACTTCGCAGCCGAAGCCGGCCGCGACAGGGAAGCACGCGGCCCGTGCCGCCGCCGACAACGAACGCTGTCCCGAGAGCGGTTCGCGTGTGCGAACGCCGCCCAGGAGCTCGATCAAGCCGCCGGCCACGCGCTTCGCGAACCCGAAGCCGCCGCCGACGCGCTCGGCGAACGCGGCCACCGTCAGATCGCCGTCGCCGTTGAGCAGCCGCGACAGATCGCCGTCCAGATCCGCGTCGCAGAGCAACAGGCGGCCCGGCGGAGCTGCGCGCTCCGCGGCGGACAGCGCCTGTCCCTTGCCGCGACGCGGCAGGCGCAAGACGATCGCGCCGGCTTCCTCCGCGGCGTCCGCCGTACGATCGTTCGAGCCGTCATCGGCGACGATCACCTCGGCGTCGCGAAACGCACCGCGCAGGGTCGAGACGGTCCGTGCGATCACGGCTTCCTCGTCGCGCGCCGCGACGAGGATGGTGAGCGGGTCATCCACTCGGCGTCAGGACCGGCGTCACCGGCGGAAGCAAATCGCCCACGCCGATGCCGTAATCGGCGCGGGACGCGGGCTCGCTGAGGACGATCGCGAGCGCCAGCTTGCCCGCGGCGAGGTCGATGTCATCCACCGTCGAAAGCTGGGCTTGCTGAAACACGGTGCGGGCGGTGAAGTCACTCTTCGACTCCGCGACGCCGACCGCCGGGACCCCGGCGTCGGCGAGTCCTTCGTACAGGCCCTTGACGAAAGGAGCCGTCTCGCCAGTCTGCGGATCGGCGGTACGGACGACGATGACGCCGTCTGCGCGCCGCTTCGTTGCACCGAATCGCGGTGTGGCCTCCTGCACGATCACGTTGTGCAGCGCGCTCCAGAGCGGTGCCTCGTCGCCGTCGACGAACTCGCTTCCGAGCTGCCTGCCGAGATGTCGTAGCTGATCGTCACCTGCGTACTTGGCCAGAGCGGGACGATTCGCAAGCCGCTGCTCGAGCGCCGTCGCGTCGATGGGGACCTGCACGGCGTACAGGCGCAGCGCGCCCCGACCACCCGCATCCTTGATTGCGGTGGAGATGTCGCTCTGAACACGGTGGTTGACGGATCCGACGAACAGGACCGCGATCCGCTTGCCCTTGAGGCGATCGGTCATCAGCGCGTTGTATGTGCTGCCGACGAACGTCGCGTCCGCAACATTGCTTTGGTGGAGCGAATCGACCTGCGCTTGGAGTGCGTCAACTCTGTTTTCTGCGCGTCGAACATCGTCCTCGAGGCTCCTCCGTTCGCTTTGTCCGAGCCCGTGCGAAGCCAGCGCGACGCCGACGAGGATGCCGATTACGAGCGCGAAGAAGACCGCTGCAAGCGATGCGACGTGATAGCGAAGATCGAACATGGGCGGTCTACAGCTCGTCCGCAGTCTGGCACAACGCGTACAGCCGGGTCAGCGCGCGCCGCGGCAGGGTACGGCTGAAGCCGTACAGCCACGGCGCCTCGAGCTCGAGCACCGCGACGGTCCGCTTCGGGTCGCGCTCTGCAAGTCGCAGCTCCCCGTCGATGTGGTCACCGGTCAGCGTCCAGGCGAAGAGCTCGGGAGGCCGTACAGCGCGGACGAGCAGCATCCCGCTCGACGTCGCCCGTCGAAAGAGCGTCGGCCGGTCGGCGCCGCGAACCGCCCAACGTGCGCCTTCCGCGAGGCCCCGACGGTCCGGACTGACACCGGCGATCCCCGGCCACCAGTCTGGAAAGTGATGCGGCTCGGCGATGAATTTCCAGACGTCCTCCCGCGGGGCGAGCAGCTCGCGCGAAGCGGACGCGCGGGGCACGTAGTCAGCCGATCCCGAGCAGGTCGCGCAGACGCAGCGCGAGGTATTCGATCAGATCGCGCAGCGCGGGCGAGACCGAGATCGCCACCGCGATGGCCCCCAGTCCGGTGACGGTGAACAGCACGAGCGGCCAGATCCCGACCTGGCGGCTGGCGAGTCGCGACACACCCTTGGCGTCGATGAGGATCTCCCCCACCTTCAGCCGCGTGATGAAGGTCGAGGACATGCCGTCGCGGTTGCGCTCGAGGAATTCGATCAGGTTGAAGTGTGTCCCGACGGCGACGATCAGCGCGGATCCTTTCTCGTAGGCAAGGAGGAGGGCGATGTCCTCACTGATTCCTGTCGCGTGCACGACCTCGTAGGCGGCTCCGAGCTGCTCCGCCCGCTCGGCGCCTGGTGCCCGCCCGTCCCGGTAGCCGTGCACGAGCAGCTCGGCGCCGCAGCCGAGGGCCTTGTCGGAGACGGAATCCATGTCCCCCACGATCACGTCGGGCTTGTACCCCGCCTCGATCAGCGCGTCGGCACCGCCGTCGACCGCGATCAGCACGGGCTTGAAGTCTCGGATGTACGGCTTGACCATCCGCAGGTCCCGCTTGTAGCCGGGACCTCGCGCGACGACCAAGGCATGCCGGTCGCGAAAACGCGTCGCAAGAGTCGGGAACTCGATCCCCTCGGCCAGGAGCTTTCCCTCTTCGCGGAGATAGCGCATCGTGTTCTCGGCAAACGCCTCCAATGCCTCGGTGACACGGCCGCGCTGCTCTGCGAGCATGCCTTCGAGCTCCCGCTCATCGAGGACGCGCCCGGTCGCGAGACAGGTGCCGTTGCGGTACAGCCCTGCACCGCGAACGGTGAGGAGCTCGCCCTCGCTCACGCTCTCGAAGAGGTCGGCGCCCGGCGCGTCGATCAACCGTACGCCGCTGCGAACCAACGCAAGCGGCCCCGGGTTCGGATAGCGGCCCGATTGCGACGGTGCCACGTTCACGACGACGCGAACGCCGGACTCGACCAGTTCCTCAGCCGAGACTCGGTCGAGGTCCGTGTGATCGATGATCGCGATGTCGTCGGCGGACAGACGCTTGATGAGGTCTTTCGTCCTCCGGTCGAGCTTGGCCTGACCGGTCAGCTCGACGAAGCTCATTGGACGCTCGAGAGAAACTCACGACCGCCGAGCATGCGCTGGAGCTCTTCCCTGCGCGAGGATTCGTCGAGCGACTCGATCCGCGTGTGCGTCGGATCGCCCGGGATCTTCTCGACGCGGAAATGGCGTTCGGCGACGCTGGCGATCTGTGGAAGGTGCGTGATCGTGATGACCTGTGCCCGTTCGGCGAGCCTGCGAAGCGTCTCGGCAACGCGGTGCGCGGTCTCCCCGCCGATGCCGGCGTCGATCTCGTCGAAGACCATCGTCTCGCCGCCGGCGACCGCCGCAATCGCGAGTGCGATGCGTGAGAGCTCCCCGCCCGACGCCGTCTCCGCCACCGGTGCGAGCGGCAGGCCCTGGTTCGGCCGGACGAGGAAGGAGACTTCGTCGCTACCGGACGGCCCTGCCTCGCGTTCGCTCAGCTCCGCGACGAACTCGCCTTCGCCCATACCGACGTCGCGGAGCTCGCGCGCAACTTCGGTCGCGAACGCCGGTGCCGCGTCACGGCGCGCAGAACGCAGCTCCTCGGCCAGTCCGCGCACCTTGCCCTCGGCGGCACCGAGCGCTTCGGCCGCCGCCGCGATCGGGTCGAACCCCTGGTCGATCGCCTCGAGCTCGGCACGCGCCTCCGCCGCGCGGGAGAGAAGCTCCTCGTAGGTCTGCACACGGAACCGGCGTTTCGCCTCGGCGATTCGATCGAGGCCGGCCTCGACCTCCTCCAGCCGTCCGGGCTCCGCCTCCAGGGTCGTCAGGAAGCCGCGCAGCGAGCTCGCGGTCTCGCGGAGGCGCAGCTCCGCGTCCCGTAGCTCGTCGCCGGCACGTGTCAGCTCGGGCGCAAGCCGCTCGAGGGGAGCAACGGCGCGCTCCGCGCTTGCGACGAGGCCGGCAGCACCTTCGCCCTCCTCCGGCGCCAGGGCTTCGGCCGCCGCCGCGGCTCCTTCGGCGAGCTCGGTGACGTGACGCAGCCGTTCGCGCTCGGCGCGGAGCTGCTCTTCGTCGTCCCGCTCCATCCCCGCGGTGTCTTCGACGAGCGCACGCAGCTCGGCAAGGCGTGCCTCGGTCGCGGTCGCACCGGCTTGCAGCTCGTCGTGGCGTCTTCGGGCCGCGGTGAGCTCGCGCCAGGCCAGACGAGAGTCGGCCCGGCGGCGGAGCTGCACCTCGCCGATGAACGCATCGAGCACGTCGAGCTGATACGAGACGCGCGCAAGACGGCGCTGCTCGAACTGCCCGGACATGGCAATCAGTCGCTCTCCCGCCGCCGCGAGGTCTTCCCGGGCCGCGCCGCGACCCCAGGCATAGGCGCGGGTTCGTCCGTCCGCAAAGACGCGGCGTGCCGTCACGAGACCATCCTCATCTGCCGGGCGAAGCTCGGCGAGCGCGCCGAGCTCGTCCTCCTCCAGCAGACCGGCGGGAACGTCGAGCTCGGCCTCGACGTACGCCTCGTCGCCGTCCGGCCCAATGAAGCCGGCGTCCCCTTTCGCGCCGAGGAGCAGGCCGATCGCCTGGGCCAGAATCGTCTTGCCCGCGCCGGTCTCGCCCGTGATCGCGTTGAGGCCGGGAGCAAAGGCGAGCTCGGCCTCGTGGATGAGGACGAGATTCTGGATGCGGAGGCGGCGGAGCATCGGTGCCGCCGCAGATGGTAAGGGGCCGAGCGAGCCGGCACCATCGTCGAAAAGAGCGCCCTCGGCCTCAGGCCGCCGCTCCGCTACTCGCCGGGCGCCAGCAGGATGTCCCAGCGCTCGACCTTGTGATGCGGAGCAACCCCATCGGCGTCCAGGGATCGTCCGCAAGGCGGGCGTGGACGTCCTGCTCACTGTCGGCGTCGAGGACCAGCAAAAAACCTCTCCCCGTCGCCGAGCGGGCCGCCGAGGACGATGAAGCCGTCGTCCACGAGCCCGTCCATGAACACTGCGTGCTCGTCCCACTTCTCCTGCTCGCGCATCCCGCGCGACGCGTCCCAGCTCTCCCCGGGCTCTCGAGTCACGACGTAGTACCTCACAGGGCCGTTAGAGGTACACGCGTCTAGCACCGGGACACCCCACCTCCCTCCCCTACGTCGAGCGTAGCCGCGCACACCGCAGTGATGGGTGACCGAAGCGCGCCGACAGTGCTACGACCCGAAGGTCTCGCGATAGCGCCTGAAGAACGTCGCCTCGGGCAGCGTCGCCAGCAAGCTTCGCTGCTCGCCGAGTCGAACCACGATCGGCGCCCCCGTTCCGACCCCGGCCAGGGCGTGTCCGTCCACGAGAACCGTCACCTCGACGTCAGGCGTCTGGTTTCGGATCTGCAACTCCAGGCCGCGGGGAACGACCATGGGCCGCGCGTGCAGCGAATGCGGGGCGATGAAGGTGACGGCCATCGCATCGAGCCCGCGCACGAGCACGGGGCCGCCGTTCGACAGGTTGTAGGCGGTCGAGCCCGACGGCGTCGCGCAGATCATCCCGTCGCACGGCTGCACGCCGAGGTCCTCGCCGCCGAGGGCCCAGGCGAGCTCCACCATCCGCCCCTTGATCGAGCTCAGCACGACGACGTCGTTGACAGCCGCGCTCCGCTGTCCGTCGGCCTCCGCGTCCAGCGTCGTCAGCTGCACGACTCGGTAGTCCCCCGAGAAGACTCGCGCGAGCCCGGACTCCAGCTCGTTCGGCTGAACCGACGCGAGGAAGCCCACCCGCCCAAAGTTCACTCCGATCACCGGGATGTCGGTGCCGAGGAAGCGCTGCAGGGCGCGCAACATCGTCCCGTCGCCCCCGAGCACGACTGCGATGTCGGCACTCGTCAGGTCGTGCTCCGGTTCTCCGACGCCGTGCTTCTCGACCTCCTCGCCCGGAAGCAGGAGCTCGACACCCGCCTCGCGCGCAACCTTTTCCAGCCGTTCGAGCGCGGGTCCGATCGTGGGCGGCTTGCCGTGTGTGATCACGGCGGCGCGCTGGACGGCTTCAGCTGACAGCCGCCGCGATCCGGTCGTCGATGTCGTCAGGGAGATGCGCGCGCTCACGGTGGACGAGGTGGAGGAACACTTCCCGGTTGCCTTTCGGACCCGGTAAGCCGGAGTCTACGGCCCCGACCGCCTCCCCTCCCCACGCCAGCGCGGCCTCGGCGATCTCCCGCACCACGCGCCTTCGTACTTCGATCTCGCGAACGACGCCGCCCTTTCCCACCTCTGCGCGGCCCGCCTCGAACTGCGGTTTGACCAGCACGACCGCCTCCCAGCCGGGCTTCGCGAGGGCGAGCGCGGGCGGCAGCGCGAGCCGGAGGCTGATGAAGGAGACGTCGCAAACGACGAGCTCCGGTGCGAATGGGAGCTCGCGCAGCTCGCGCGCGTTCGTCCGCTCGAGCACGGTCACTCGAGGATCGCCGCGTAGCCGCTCGTGGAGCTGTCCATACCCGACGTCGACCGCCACGACGCGCGCTGCTCCGCGCTGGAGCAGGACATCCGTGAACCCCCCGGTCGACGCGCCGACGTCGAGACAGTCCCGACCGGCGGGATCGACGCCGAGAGCATCGAGCGCGTGCGCGAGCTTCTCCCCTCCGCGCGACACATAGCGCGGTAGCGCCTCCACCTCCAGCTCTGCGGATTCGTCCACCTGCGTTCCCGGCTTCTCGTAGCCGAGAACGCGCCCGGCCATCACGAGCGCTTGAGCCTGGGTGCGACTTTCCGCCAGTCCGCGCTCTACGAGCAGGACGTCGAGCCGCTTCTTCACGCGGCGGAGCGGCGTTCGAGCGCGTCGATCACGCGGTCCGCGACCGCGGCAAACGCGTCAGACTGCGCCGAGAGGCCATCGATCGCAGCAAGCTCAGGATCGAGCGCGATGCGGCCGAGCGCCGGGACGCCCTCCGACCAGATCGAACGCTCCTCCGCGACCGGCGGGAAGACGTCCACACGCTCGCCGCAGTGCGGGCAGACCAGGCCGCTCATGTTCTCGACGCCTCCGAGAACCGCGACGCCGGCGTCGCGCAGGAAGTCGAGGAACTTCCGCGCGTCCAGGTGCGCGACGTCCTGCGGGGCGACGACCACGATCGCGCCGTCGAGTCTCACGACCTCGAACAGCTGCTGCTGGAGGTCGGCCGTCCCCGGGGGAAGGTCGATCAGCAGGACGTCCGGCGAACCCCACTCGACGTTCTCCACGAGTTGCCTGAGGGCCGCCGTCAGAAGCGGTGCCGCCATGGTCAGAGCCTGCCGCTCGCCCAGGAGGAATCCGACCGACATGATCCGGATCCCCTGCCGCTCGACCGGCTCGTGGCGCACGCCGTCCTGTCGCCAGAGCTCCCACTGCCGCGCGCGCTCGCGCCGCGTGAGGTTCACCATGAGCGGGATGTCCGGGCCGTAGAGGTCAGCGTCGAGCAGTCCAACCGAGAGGCCTCTGCGAACCAGTGCCAGTGCGATGTGCAGCGAGACCGTGGACTTGCCGACGCCGCCCTTTCCGCTGCCGACGGCGACCACGAAGCGTGCAGGCTGCGAGGTCAAGACGTCCGCGTCGCGAGCCCCACCACGATGTCCTCGAGGACGGACGTGTCGGCGGGCACATCGGCGAGACGCGCGCGAGCGCGTTCGGCGGCCTCGTCCGCCAGCCGCCGGGCACCCTCCTCGCCGTGCGTGAGCACGTAGCCGTCGCGGTCGAGGATGTCGTCAACAATCTGGAACAGCAGCCCGAGCTCGTCGCCGAACGCACGCCAGGGTGCTTGCTCACGCTCCGGCACCTCCGCCGCCCACAGCGCGGAGCCGACCGAGGCGGCGAAGAGACAACCCGTCTTGAGCTTGTGCAGCGTCGCCTCGTCCGGCGCCGTACCGGTGATGTCGAGGTACTGGCCGCCGATCATCCCGAGTGTCGCCTGCGCGAGCTCGCGTCCCACCTCTGGGAACGGATACGAGAGCGCGAGCCGGAACGCCTCCGCGAGCAGCGCATCACCGGCGAGGACCGCGATCGCCTCGCCGTGCTGCGCCCACACGGACGGCCGTCCTCTTCGCTCCGCGTCGTTGTCGAGCGCGGGCAGATCGTCGTGGACGAGCGAGAACGCCTGCACGAGCTCGAGCGCCGCGGCGGCCGGCAGCGCCCGCTCCGCCTCCGCGCCCGCGGCCTCGGCGGTCGCCAGGCAAATCACCGCGCGCACGCGCTTCCCGCCCACCAGTGCGTAGCGCACCGACTCGGCCTGGCCGTGCAGCTCAGGCGTCAGCGCCAGCTCGCCGAGGTAGTCCTCGGCCAGCTCCCGGAGCTCCTCAGGACTCCGCATCGGTCTCCGCTTCGCTCTTCGCACGCTGGAGCTCCTCCTCGATCGCCTTGCTCAGCTCGGCCAGCTCGGCCAGGACGTCGAGCGCGTTCTCGGCGTCGTCTGCCTGTGACAGACGCTCGAGCTCTCCGCGTGCCTTTTCGAGCCGTGCGAGCAGCTCTTCGGCACGAGCCAGCGCCTCCTCCGCACTCATGAAACGCGCTCCCGCACGATCCTCCCAAGAATGCCGTTCACGAGCCGAGCGGCGTCGTCGGTGGCGTAGCGCTTGGCCAGCGTGACCGCCTCGTCGATCGCCACCTCGTCGGGGACGTCGTCGCCGTCGAGCTCGTGCAGCGCGATGCGGAGAATGTTGCGCTCGATGACCCCGAGCCGGTCGGCCGTCCAGTCCTCGGCGGCTTCGGTGATCCGGCGGTCATAGTCCGCTGCGTGTGCGGCGACCGCCTCCGCAGTCTCGCGCGCGAAGGGATCGACCTCGCCCTCGTAGAGCGAGGCCAGCGGCTGACCCGTGACGTCCCACTGGTACAGGACGAAGAGTGCTGTCCTCCGAGCCGCACGCCTACCGGTCACGCGGGAGATCCCTTGCAGCTACTGCGGACGCTCGCGCTGGGAAACGGGTCCCGATTCTTCGGCGTAACTTGGACGCGTAGCGTGGTCACTGCACCTCCTCCACGGAGACGTCGACGGCCTCGACCTGGACACGGCACATCGTCGCGAGTGCCTCGGCGACGCGTTCCTGGACGTCTCGAGCCAGCTCGGGAAGCACGACGCCGTAGCGCGCCGTGAGCTCGAGCCGGACACGGGCGCTCCCATCGGCCACGTCGACGTCGAGCCGGCGCCGTCCCCGACGGACGTGCGCGCCCTCGACCGCCTCAGCCGCGTTCGTGACCAGACCGGCCAGAGCGGACGGCGTGACCGTGATCGTGCCGTTCGCCTCCTCGAGAATGAAGCTCATACGGCACCCACGGCCGCCAGCGGCGTCTGCTCCAGGAAGCTGGTCGAGTAGTTGCCGCTGCGGAACTCATCGCTCTGAAGAATCTCGATCGCGACCTCACGCGTCGTCTGGACGCCGCGAAGCTCGACCTCGCCCAGCGCACGCAGGCACCGCCCGATCGCTGCCGGCCGGTCCTCGTCCCAGACGATCACCTTCCCGATCAGCGAGTCGTAGTAGGGCGAGATCACCGAGCCCTCCTCGACGTGTGTGTCGACTCGGATCCCCGGCCCGAGCGGCGCGCGAAACCGCTCGATCACGCCCGGCGAGGGAGCGAAGCGGCGCGAGGGATCCTCCGCGTTCAGCCGCACCTCGATCGCGTGTCCGCGGCGCTCTGCGCGGCCCGTCGTTCGGAGCTGTTCCCCGGCGGCGATGCGCAGCTGCTCGCGCACGATGTCGATGCCTGTGACGACCTCGCTCACGGGGTGCTCGACCTGCAGACGCGCGTTCAGCTCGATGAAGTGATACGAGCCATCGGGTGCGAGCAGGAATTCGAAGGTGCCGGCGTTGAGATACCCGATCGCGCGACACGCACGCGCGACGTCGGTCTCGAGCGCTGCGCGCGTCTCCTCGTCGAGCGCGGCCGACGGCGATTCCTCGATCAACTTCTGGTGCCGCCGCTGAATCGAGCATTCGCGCTCGCCGAGGGTGAGGACGCCGCCGTCAGCATCGCACAGCACCTGTACCTCGACATGACGCGCGGGTGTGATCAGCTTCTCTACGTACAGCCTGCCGTCCCCGAATGCGGCGAACGCCTCCGCGCTCGCCCGATCGAACGCATCGTCGAGCTCGCCCTCACCTTCGACGAGACGCATACCCTTCCCGCCTCCCCCGGCGGACGGCTTCAGGAGAACCGGGTAGCCGAGCTCCGCTGCCGCGCTGCGGGCCTCCTCGAGCCCGACGGCCTCGGTGCCCGGGACGAGGGGGACGCCGGCCTCGGCCAGCTCACGTTTCGCCTCCACCTTGTCTCCCATCCGGCCCATCACGTCGGCGTCCGGCCCGACGAACACGAGGTCGTTGTCCTCGCACGCACGGACGAATTCCGGGTTCTCGGCCAGGAATCCCCAACCGGGATGAACGGCTTCGCAGCCGGTTGTCTCGCCGGCGGCGATGATCGAGGGCACGTTCAGGTAGCTCTCGGCGGCCGAGGGGGGCCCGACGCAGACCGCGCGATCGGCGAGCCGCACGTGCAGTGCGCCCGAGTCCACGGTCGAGTAGACGGCGACCGCCTCCATCCCGAGCTCGTGCACCGCACGGATGACGCGGACCGCGACTTCGCCGCGGTTCGCAACCAGAACGCGCGAGAACATCGCTTAGAGCGCGTCCAGCGCGGACATCGCTTGCGATGTCCGCCGTAGAGGCCGTGCCGGATCTAAACGGCCGCACGGGCTAAGCCCGCGCGGCCTTGGCGCGGCCGTCTTATCCCCGGTGGCCTGACATAAAGCGCAAAGGATCTTCACAGCGCGTCTAGGGGTCGGCCGATGACGGGCTCGAGTTCGAAGAGGAGCTGGCCGAACTCGACCGGCTGTGCGTTCTCGACGTGGATCGAGCGGACGATCCCGTCGACGTCCGCCTTGACCTCGTTCATCAGCTTCATCGCCTCGAGGATGCAGAGCGTTTGCCCAGCACCGACCGGCTGTCCCTCCTCGACGAAGGGCGGCGCTCCCGGCTGCGGCGCGCGGTAGAACGTCCCCACCATCGGCGCCTCGATGCGGATGAGGCCGTTCGCCGACGAGGGTGACGGTTCCGGCATCCCCTCCTCTTCCGGCCCGAGCGCCTGCTGCTCTGCGGGTAGCAAGAGCGGCGCCCTGTCCTCCGTTCGGCGCACCGACACACGCATACCGGCCTCCTCGATCGTCACCTCCCCGATCCCCGTCTCCTGGACGATCCGCACGACCTCGCGGATGCGGTCCGCCCGCGCCTGGTCGACGCCGCCGGCGGTCAGCGTCTCCTCACCGGACGAGCGTCCGCGGATCGAGCGCAGGAGCAGCTCCGCCTCCTCTCCGAACAGTCCGAGGAGCAAGAGCTCCTCCTCGCTCGACGCGATCCCCTCGGCCTGGGCGCGTACCTCTTGGAGACCCGGAGCGGTCATGTCCTCGGCGGAATCCGGGTCGGCCGTGAGGGCGACGGCGCGCTTGACGCTCTTCTCGATCGGCGCAGGCGGCATTCCGAGCCTCCCGTCGACCAGAGAGCGAACCTCGTCGACGACGACCGAGTAACGACTCGACGCAAGAACGTTCAGCAATGCCTGCGAACCGAGGACCTGGCCGATGGGAGAAGCAAGCGGAGGCCAGCCGACCTCGGCCCGGATCTGGAGCAGCTCGGCGATCGTCTCGTCGAGCCGATCTCCCGCCGCCTGCGCGCGCAAATTCGAATCGAGCGCTGCGACGAGGCTTGCCGGCAGATCGTGTTGCGCCGCGCGCACGGCGATGCGCGGAGCGAGCGGCGTCACCGGTTTGTCGCCGATGTACTCGTCGACGAGGTCCGAGGCTCGCCACAAGGTCGGAACGTCGACCGCACACTCGAGCCCGAGGCCCGCGAGTGCCTCCGCCAGCGCCTCGCCCGACACGCGATGCAGGGTGAGCGCGATCGGATACACGGCGCAGGCGATGAGCTCTGCGCCCGCGCGCGCCGCCTCGAGTGCCGCCGCGAGGGCGTTGCCGGCGGATCCCTGGCAATAGATTCCGACCGGGAGTCCGGTCGCTTCCCGGAGACCCGTCACCAGCTCCCGAGCACGGTGAGGCTGCAGCGAGCCGGTCGGGTCGTGCAGCAGCACGCGCGCCGCGCCGAGGTTCGGCAGTTCCCGCGCCTGCTCCATCAGCGGATCCGTCTCGCCGGTGCGACCCGGGCTGTAGACGAGCCCGGCCTCGAACTCGCCTCCGGACGTGGCGACCGCGTCCGCCGCTTCGCGGAGGTTCGAGACGTCGTTGAGCGGATCGTGCAGCCGGAAGACGTCGATGCCGTTCTCGGCGGCAGACGAGATGAAGCGGCGAATGAAATCGTTGTCGACCGGCCGCGAGCCGACAAGGAAGCGACCTCGCAGAGCCAGTCCGAGCGGCGTCTTCACCCGCGCCCTGAGCGCGCGAATGCGTTCCCACGGGCTCTCGACTCCGCGCCTGACCGCGCTGTCGAAACAGCCGCCTCCCGAAACCTCGAGGTAGGCGAAGCCCGCCCCGTCGAGGATCTCGGCGATGCGAAGCTGCTCGGCGGTCGGCAGTCGTCCGGCCAGAGGCTCCTGGCCGAGCAGGCGAATCGTGGTGTCGGCAAGCGCCGGCATGCGGGCAGCCTAGCGCCGCACCGGTAGGTTTTCGCCAGGATGGTCGTGCGGGAACTGCGGCCCGGCTTGTGGCGCTGGACGGCGTCTCATCCCGCGTGGGACCACGCCGAACAGTGGGGACCCGAGGTCGGCTCGGTCTACGCGGAGCTGCCCGATGCGGTCGTCGTCGTGGATCCTCTCGTCCCGCAGGACGAGGAAGAGCGCTTCTGGTCGGCTCTCGACCGTGACGTCGAGCGCGCCGATCGTCCGGTCCACGTGCTGCTGACGGTGCACTGGCACGAGCGCAGCGTCGCCGCCGTGCTCGAGCGCTACCGCGCGACGCTCTGGCGTCCGGAGGAGAAGGGCGAACTGCCGGCCGGGGTGAAGGCCGAGCTGATCAAAGGCAGCGACTGGGTCGAGGCGATGTTCTTCCTCGAGCCCCATCGAGCGCTTGTCATCGGCGATCTCCTGATCGGAAAGGACGGGGGCATCGAATTGCCCGTCACGTGGTTCCCGAAGGACGAGCAAGACTGGGCGCGAACGGAGCTGAAGCCGCTGCTCCGCGCCCGGCTCAGCGCGCTTCCGGTCGAGCTCGTGCTCGTCTCACACGGGGAGCCCATCCTCGAGGACGGCGCTGCGGCTCTCGACCGAGCGCTTTCGGACTAACCCTCCAGACGAACCGTGGTTACGACGCGCCACGGCTGGAAGGACGAGGGTGAACTCTGCCGCCGCGTGATCGCGGGCCAGAAGCCGGCATGCATTGCGGGGAGGGGGCACTAGGCCCGGCTGATGTAGCGCTTCTCGCGCGGGTCGACCTTGATCCGGTCGCCCTGGTTCACGAACAGCGGCACCTGGACAACGGCGCCGGTCTCGAGCTTGGCAGGCTTCGTCACGTTGGAGACCGTGTCGCCCTTCACGCCCGGCTCGGTCTCGGACACCGTGAGCTCGACCGACGCGGGCAGCTGCACACCCGAGGGGCGCCCGTTCACGAGCATGATCTGCGCTGAGCTCGAGGGCTGCATGAACTCGAGCGCGTCCGCGACCAGCGCGTGCGGAAGCGACGTCTGCTCGTAGGTGTCCTGATCCATGAACACGACCTCGTCGCCCGTGTCGTAGAGGTACTGCATGTCCTTCGTCTCGGTCCGGACGCGCGCGAATTTCTCGCCTGCGCGAAAGGTTCGGTCGACGACCGCGCCACCGTCGAGCGCCTTGAGCTTGGTGCGGACGAACGCACCGCCCTTGCCGGGCTTGACGTGCTGGAACTCGACGATGCGCCAGACGCCGCCGTCGAGCTCGATGTGCATCCCGTTCTTGAACTGATTCGTGTTGACGGTCTCGGCCACGCAGCCTGAAGGCTAGTCGACCGTGATCAGGTCCTTGCGGAGGCGCGTGTAGTTCTCGATTCCGAGCTCGGTGATGACGACGTCGTCCTCGATCCGGATTCCTGCCCGGCCCTCGAGGTAGATCCCGGGCTCCACGGTGACGACGTTGCCGATTCCGAGTCTGTCCGTCGACTCGGTCGAGAGCCGTGGTGCCTCGTGGACCTCGAGCCCGAGGCCGTGGCCGAGTCCGTGGCCGAACGTGCCGGCGAAGGGGGTTTCGTCCACGACCCGGCGGGCCGCTGCATCCGCGTCGACTCCCGTGATCCCCGCGCGGAGTGCGTCAAGGCCGGCCTGCTGTGCGGCCAGCACGACGGCGTAGGCCCCCTTCACTACACCGTCGAGGGGCCCGGTCGCAAACGTACGCGTGTAGTCGGAGGCGTAGCCCTTCACCGTACAGCCGGCGTCGACGATCACCGTCTCGCCCCGGCCGATCTCGCGGTCGGTGGCACGACCGTGCGGACGCGCGGCGTTCGGCCCCGACGCGACGATCGTCTCGAAGGCCAGGCTCTCCCCACCCTCGGCGTGGAAGAGCTGCTCGATCGTCCAGGCGAGGTCACGCTCGGTTCGCCCGACGAACCTCTCGTCCGCGAGCCGCTCGTACGCACGGTCGGCGATCTCGCACGCCTGCTTGATGCACGCCAGCTCCTCGTCGTCCTTTGCGGCCCGCAGGTTCTCGACGAGGCCGCTCCGCGAAACGAGCTCGATCGAACCTCCGCGCAGCGTCTCGTAGCCCGCATACGAGACGTAGTCCCGCTCGAAAGCGATCCTGCCCGACAGGCGCCCGGCGAGATCCTTCAGGAGTGCCCGCTTCGTCTCTTCGAACTCGACGCCCTCGACGGACCGCGCCGCCTCGGAGTAGCGAAAGTCGGTGAAGAGGCGGACACGGTCCTGCTCGACGAGGAGGGCCGCGTTCGAGCTTCGGAAGCCGAACAGATAGAGGATGTTCGTCGGGTTGGTGACGAGGAGAGGCTCCTCGAGCGACTCGCGCAGCCGCTCGATGCGAGGGTTCACCGCGCGGACCCGACGCGTTCGACCAGGAACTCGAGCGCCTCGCGGTAGCCCTCCGGCCCTCTGCCGAGGACCCGCTTCGCGGCAAGCTCCGCGATCACGGAGGTGCGCCGCCATTCCTCCCGCTCCTCGATGTTCGAGAGGTGGACCTCGACGATCGGCGCGTCGAGCAGCTCGAGCGCGTCGCGGATCGCGTAGGAGTAGTGCGCCCACGCCCCGGGATTGACCACGACGCCGTCGGCCCAGTCGAGCGCGTCATGACACCATTCGACGTACTCGCCTTCGTGGTTCGTTTGCCGGCAGCGAACGTGGCACCCGAGCGCGGAGGCCCACTCGTAGATCCGCGTCTCCAGCTCGGACAGCGAGATGCCGCCGTAGACGGCCGGATCGCGACGCGCAAGGACATCGAGATTCGCGCCGTTCAGGACGACGACCTGCACGGCGGGCACTCTAGAGCCGGAAGACGGCAGCTGCGGCCGGGGCTACACGGTCCGGACGAGCTCGCGCCGGTACGCGAGCGCGATCGCCTGGGTACGACTGCTGACGCCGAGCTTCCGCAGGATGTGGTCGACATGCGTCGCAACCGTCTTCGGCGTAATGACGAGGATCGTTGCGATCTCTGACGGCGCCTTCCCGTCGGCGAGCAGGCGCAGCACTTCCTGCTCTCGGTTCGTCAGCCGCCCTGTCACCTCCGGGTTGAGCGGCGTCGCGCGAGCGATCAGCCGCTCGACGCGGATCATGAACTCGTCGCAAGAGAGCGGCTTCGAGAGGTACTCGTCGCCGCCCACGAGGAGCCCGGCCACCCGGTCGTAGGAATCGGTCCTCGCCGCAGAGACGTACGGCACCCGACAGCCAAGATCCGGCGAATCCCGGTTATCCGCCCGTCGTCCTAGAGGATCAACTCGTCGAGCGCGCGCCGAACCTCGTTGGCCGGTACCTCGACGTTCCAACGCGGCCCCTCGTCGTCGAGCAACACGAGTCCCGTCTTCTTGTCCCGTCCCAGAGCCGCCCAGGCCCGGTCGCGGTCGATGCGAACCGGGCGCGGTTGCAGGAGCTGCTCGACGACGTCCGTCGGGCGGCCGGATAGGCGGAGCGCCGCCAGCAGGCCGAGAGCGACCGCGCTGCCATGCGTGAGCCCCCGGTAATCCGCGGCCGCCTCGAGCGCATGGGCGAACGTGTGGCCGAGATTGAGAATCGCGCGTTCGCCGCGGTCGTACGGGTCACGCAGGCAGACGGCCGTCTTGAACGCCGCACAGCGGCGAACGAGCTCGGCGGTCGGCAGCTCCCAGAACGGCTCGCCGGCGAGCAATCCGGTCTTCACGACCTCCGCCATCCCCTCCCGCCGCTCCTCTTCCGGCAACGTCTCGAGCGTCGAAGGATCGGCGACGACGCGCATCGGCCAATGGAATGCGCCGACGAGGTTCTTCCCCTGTGGGAGATCGACCGCCGTCTTGCCGCCGATGGCCGCGTCGACCTGGCCCACGAGCGACGTCGGTACGACCACCCAGTCGAGCCCGCGCATGTACGTCGCCGCGACGAAACCGGCGAGATCCGTCGTGCAGCCCCCGCCGAGCGCGACGACGGTTCCGCGGCGGTCGAGACGGAGCTCGTTCCAGAGCCGCTCTGCCACCGCCGCCGTCTTCGCTTCCTCACCCTGAGGAACCTCGTGCACCGAGGCGAGTCGCGTTCCGAGCGCAACCTGGACCGTCACACCGTAGATGCCGGCGACGTGTGGATCGGTGACGAGCGCGACGGGCCGGTCCCCCGGCACCAGCGACTGGAGCAGCTTCAGCGATCCCGCCCGCACGTGCACACCGCCCGCAGCCAGGACGACGTCGTCGACGTCATGAGCACGCGCATCGGCCACGTCGTCGTAGAGCTCACGCCGGCGCTCGTAGAGCGCGTGAAACTCCGTCTCGTCCTGAGCCAGCGGCCGGTCGCCACCGGCGCTGCGCTCCCAGGCAGTGCCGGGATCGACCTCGAGGAGAACCGTGAACGCCCGCTCGCGGAGCTCATTCCGGATCGACGTGGTCTCAACGGCTCCGCCGCCGAAAGCGATCACTGCGGGATCGTGCAGACGGAGGGCGGTGATTGCCTGCTCCGCCTCGCGAACGCGGAACTCGACCTCACCGCCGCTCCGTTGGAAGAGCTCCGGGATGGACTGCCCGAGGCTGTGTTCGAGCTCGCGGTCGAGATCGACGAACCGGCGATCGAGCCGCTCGGCGACCTCCGGACCGAGCGTGGACTTCCCTGCGCCCATGAACCCGACGAGCGCGAGGTGCCGTTTCAGCGCGTGCGTGGCTGCCAGTCGATCCGCTCCAGGTATGCGTGGTGCCCTGCGACGAAGTCGCCGAGCGCGTCACCGCCGAACTTCTCCCGCGCCGCGCGAGCGATCTCCCACGCGACGCACGCCTCGGCGACGACCGCGAGCGCTTCGACGGCGGCGGTGTCGCTGCGCTCGACGAGCGCCTCCGCGGGCTGACCCGTCTGGAGATCGATGGACGCGAGCGGCCGCATCAGCGTCGGCAGCGGCTTCATCGCGGCGCGGGCCACGATCTCCTCGCCGTTCGAGACGCCTCCCTCGATCCCCCCGGCCCGATTCGTCTCGCGGTACAGACCCCGCTCGTCGCGGAGGATCTCGTCGTGGGCTTCGGATCCGCGCTTGCCGGCAAGCGCGAAACCGTCTCCGATCTCCACGCCCTTGACCGCCTGCGTCCCCATCAGCGTCGCCGCGAGCCGCGCATCGAGCCGTTCCTCCTTCGTCGCATACGACCCGAGCCCGGGTGGCACGCCGCGGGCGCGTACCTCGACGACGCCGCCGACGGTGTCCCGATCGGCGCGCGCCTCGTCCACGCGCTGCTCGAGATCCTCGGTCAGGACACGGCCCTCGACCGTGATCCCGATCTCGGCGAGCAGCGCCTTCGCGGCCGCGCCCGCGGCGACGATCGCCGCCGTATGCCGCGCGCTCGCGCGCTCGAGTGCGTCGCGCACGTCGGACAGCCCGTACTTGAGGGCGCCCGCCAGGTCCGCGTGGCCCGGCCGCGGCAGCGTGACCTCCTTCGTCCCCTTCCCGGACGGCTCGCCCTCGGGCGGCCAGGGACTCATCCCCCAATTCCAGTTCTCGTGGTCGCGGTTGCGGACGACGAGCGCGAGCGGCGTCCCCAGCGTGCGGCCGTGGCGAAGGCCGGCGAGCACCTCCACAACATCCACCTCGATCTGCTGGCGCGGGCTGCGGCCGTACCCCTGTTGCCGGCGCCGGAGATCCGCGTCGATCGCCTCCTTGTCGAGGACGAGCCCGGCGGGGAGGCCGGTCACGATTGCGACGAGCGCCGGGCCGTGCGACTCACCGGCGGTGACCAAGCTCAACGCCACGAGCCAAGCCTACTGAGGGTGGACTGACGAGAGGCCCGCCGAAGCGGGCCTCTCGTCGATTTCCGGAGCGCTAGTGGAGCTGGACGTTGCCACCGAGGAGCGTCTGCTCCCCGGAGTCGTATCCACTGCTCAGCCGGATGCGGTACGTGTCGCTCCCCGCGCCAGGCTCTCCGTTGTCGGTCACGTCGATCCGGAAGTCGAACGTTCCGGATCCATTGATCGTCGCCGTGCCGAAGATGCTCGCCGACTTGCCGTCTCGGCTGCAGGTGACGGCAAGGACGTCGATCGAATGGACGTTCAGGTTGATCGCGCTGCCGTGATCCTGGTATTGCTCCTGCCCTTTCGGACCGGAGGCCGGGACCATGGCGTTGCCCCCGAACGTCGCCTTGTCACCGTCGGCTGCCGTGATGCGACCACCGTAGGTGACCTTGCACCCAGGCGTGCTGGTCGGAAGCACCCACACCTTCGTGGCGGTGTCGCTGGGTTCGCCGACGTCCTGCACGCCGTTGTCGTTGGTATCGGCGAACGCCTTGATGACGTCCGAGCCCGGTAACGCGCTCGTGTAGCAGAAGGTGGCTTCGCCGTTGGCATCCGTCGTCCTCGCGCCGCTCGTGGCGCCCGGCCCCGTGACGGAGAAGCGGACCGTGATTCCCGGCGTCGGGTTTCCGAACTGGTCCTTGACGGTTGCCGTGACGCAGTGCTGGGCGTCGACGGTGTTGGTGGCCGTCTTCGGTGCGAGCGTGAGCGTCGCCGGCGGGCCTGGGATGACGGTGACGTTCACGTGCTGGATCGCCCGGGGAGTGCCGTCGACGACCGCCGTGACTGCACATGAATACACCCCGACTAACGTCGGCGCCGTGATCGTCTCGGTG
Organism: Gaiellaceae bacterium; assembly: GCA_036394855.1. GTDB lineage: Bacteria > Actinomycetota > Thermoleophilia > Gaiellales > Gaiellaceae > 3-1-20CM-4-69-9. Next base: position 23,452 of record DASWEF010000106.1, read on the forward strand.
AAGTTGATGTCCACCGGTGCCGTGAACGGGCCGTAGGGCGGCGTTGGATTGAACGTGATGCCCACCGGCGGGCACATCCCCGAGACGACGAGGTCGACGGTGTCGATCTGTGCCGCCGCTGCCTGGATCTGGGCAATGATGGTGCCGGAGAGATCCGCTCCGGCGTTCACGGCGGTACCCCCGGTCGGATTCGCCAGCTCCGAATAGCACGCCAGGGGGATGAAGTTGCTGTAGCGGATCATCAACAGCGTCGTCTGGTCTGCAATGAGGCCGGCGATCGCTGCTTCGGTCTCGATGTCGTCTCCACCCCCAGGGACCCCGTTCCGACCGAAATCGGTCGGCGGCCGGTCGCCGCACGAGGGCGCCTGGGTCTGCGTCGCATCATGCGGCGGAGCATCGCCGAGGACGACTGCGAACCGCACGGCGTCCGGATTGCGGCTCGCGAGGAGCACCGGGTCGTTGACGGCTTCGTAGAAGACGCGGTTGTATGCCTCGGCGAAGTCGCCGCCGCCGTCGGCCACCATCGTGGCGATCGCGGCCGAGAAGACGGTGCAATCCGCGACATAGCCGGGCGTCAGCAGGAGGTACGGAGTGTCCCCCGGCCCCCCGAACGGCATGCCCGGATAATCCTCGAAGTCGACGGCGGCGAAGCGCGCGCCCGGAATTTGATTCCTGACGTCGACGCAGAGCTGGTTCGCCTGGGCCTTCGCCTGGTCAATGGCGTCGGTCATGCTCGACGTCGTGTCGACCGCGACGATGATGTCGGCCGCGCCCGGTAACGCGTCCAGGTGCAACGTCTTGTTGACGGTCGTGGAACCCCCGGCGGGCAGAATCACGTTCACCGGATTCGGTGTAAACGTGTCCGCACCGAAGGCCGGGATCGCTGTCGCAAGCGAGCCGACGACCAGCGCCGCTGCCACTACAAGCAAGCGGCGCAGGGTGGATCTGCTCATCCTCTCCTCCTTGGTTCGACTGGATTTCCGCCGCGCACATGCACGGACGAAGCCGCAGTCGTGCCTTCGGGAAGTGTCAGAGGCGCCCCGACGAGGCGTATCTTTCTGACTGCCGCGGTTCCCGACCCCAAGCGCCCCTCCCAGTAGGACGAATGGAAAACCGCAGCTGTCAGGGTGACTCTCTCACAACCGGATGTCTCGTGTCAACGGCTGTGGATCGCCGCGCGCATGACGTCGACGGGGGCCGGGATGCCCGTCCAGAGCTCGAACGCCGCCGCGCCTTGCGCGACTAGCACCTCGAGGCCGTCGATGACACGCGCTCCCGCCGCCTCGGCGGCGTGCGCCGTGGCCGTGCGCGGATACGGAAGGTCGATCAACGTCCGACCCGAGCCGAGCGTCGCGAGAACCTCGTCGCGCGCAGACGTCGCGTTGACGACGAGATCCGCGCCGCCCACGTCGGGTGGCCAGGTACCGCGCCGCGAAAAGCGCGTCGCCTCCGGCAGGGCCGCGGCGAATGCCGTCGCCGAGCCGCCGTCACCCAGGATGGCCGCCCGCTCGAAATCGAGGCCTCCCAGGATCGCGGCGTCGGTCGTCAAGCCGTACGCGCGCCCCTCGCGGACCACGAGCGTGTTCACCGACGGCGCATCGGTCTCCACGAGTTTCGCGACAGCCAGCTTGTGCGGCGTCGTCACGTTCGCGCCCGCGAACCGGAGCGCGACGAGCCCGCGAAGTGCGTCCTCCAGGTCGTCGCCTCGCACCGCCAGCGGCAGATACGCCCAATCGAGTCCCCGCGCGGCGAAGGCGGCGTTCTGCATCAGCGGCGACAGCGAGCCCGAGACCGGATCGCCGAGCAGCCCGACGAGCCGCGTCTCTCCGGAGATCACGGCCCGCCGTAACCGTGCGCGTTGGCGTACGCCTGAAACGCCTTGAAGCTCGCCGTGAAGAAGTGGTGCTTCTTGTCCGGCTTGCGGACGAAGTACAGGTAGTCGACCTTCGCCGGGTGCGCCGCCGCCTGCATGGAGGCCAGCCCCGGATTGGCGATCGGGGTGGGTGGAAGTCCGGCATGCTTGCGGGTGTTGTACGGCGAGTCGTTGTCGAGCTGCGATTGGTGGATCGACTCGGTGGGCGGAATGCCCAGGCCGTAACGCAGCGTCGCGTCGATCCCGAGCGGCATGCCCGCGTGCAGGCGGTTGTAGATGACGGCGGCGACCAGCTGGCGCTCGTCTGGGGAGAGCGTCTCCTTCTCGACCATCGAGGCGATGACGAGCACGTCGTAGGGCGTGAGGTTCTTCGAGCGCGCGTACCCGAGATCGACCTGCTCCCAGTTCTCGCAGAACGCCGTGACCTGGTCGTCGACGAGCTGCGCTGAGCTCGTCTGTCTGAAGAACTCGTACGTCGCCGGGAAGAGGAAGCCTTCGATGGTTCGCACTCGGCTGCGGAGACACGCCGGCGCGCGCGGCCGTCGCGTCGCCGAGAGGTACGTACGGCGGGAGAGCTTTGCCTTCACGTGCCGCTTGCGCTCCGCGATTTTCCCGACGGCCGCTACACGCTCCGCCATCTCCTGCCGTGTGAAGCCTTCGGGAAAGACGATGTGGAACGGTTTCGGCATCGCGATGACCGTCTCCACGGGTCCACTGGCCGTGGTCTTCGTCACCGTTCGGTAGATCAGCGTGCTGGAGCTCGTCGTCGGCGCCTCCGTCTCACCGTCGCCGCCTCCGATCGCCGCAACCGCGAGCCAGCCGAGACCGCCGAGGAGCAGCACGAGCACGCCGAGTGCGAGTGCGCGGCGGCGCGTGACCTGCCGGGGATTCGGAGCCCGCGGCGGCCGCCCCGGCCGCGGCGGCATCAGGCCGCGCTCGTCGCCCACGCGAGGTAGCTGGAAAGAAGATGGGCGGCCGCGCGCGCATCTTCAGGCGCGTCCGCGGGGGTCTGCTCGGCAAGGTCGGTGGTGAATCGCTCGTCGAAGGTCACGACAGGCACATCGGTCAGATCGGTCAACGCCGCGACGAACCTGTCCGTCTCGCGCACCTGCTCGCCGCGTTCGCCGCGCAGGCTCAGGGGCAGGCCGACGACGACCCGTTCGGCCTCCTGCTCGCGGATCAGCTCCGCCAGCCGCGCAAGGCCGTCCTCGCCGGCGGCTTGCTCGACCACGCAGAGCGGCCGCGCGATCGTGCCGGTCGGGTCCGAGACCGCGACGCCGGTGCGCGCCCGGCCGTAGTCCAGCGCGAGCACCTTCATCTCAACGCCTGGACGATCGCTTGCTTGCCTGCCTCGAGTGCGTCGCGCAGACCCGCCGGATTCTTTCCGCCGGCCTCCCCAAGGGTTGGGCGACCACCGCCGCCGCCGCCGATATGGCGGCCGATCTCACGGACGAGCTCGGACGCATCCAGACCGCGGCCGACCAGTGACTCGTCCAGGTTGACGACGAGATACGCACGTCCGTTGTCGACGGAGCCCACGATGACCCCCGCTGCCTTTTCCTGCTGGCGGACTCGGTCGGAGAGATCGCGGAGCTCTCCACCCTTGAGCGCCTTCGCCTCGACGAGGACGACGTTCCCCTCTCTCTCCACGATCGTGAAGTCGGCGGCAGCCGCGGCCTTCGGCTTTCGCGCCTCCTTGCGCACGGCGTCGACTTCGCGCCGCAGCTCCTCCGCCTCGAGCCGGGCGCCGTGGAAGAACGAGTAGGCCTCGCCGGAGGTGAGCGCTTCGATTCGCCTGGCACCGGCACCGACCGAACCCTCCGACAGGATCACGAACGGTCCGATCTCTGCCGTCCAGCGGACGTGCGTGCCGCCGCACAGCTCGCGCGAGTACCCCGGGATCTCGACGACGCGGACGTGCTCTCCGTATTTCTCGCCGAAGAGCATCATCGCCCCGAGCCGGCGCGCCTCCTCGATCGGCGTCACGAACGTGTGCACGGGGAGGTTCTCGAAGATCTTCTCGTTCACCCGGCGCTCGATCTCGGCCCGCTCTTCCGCGGTGAGCTGCTGTGGGTGAGTGAAGTCGAAGCGCAGCTTGTCCGGCCGGACGGCAGAGCCCGCCTGGCGCACGTGGTCGCCGAGCACGTCCTGCAGCGCCTTGTGCAGAAGGTGGGTCGCGGTGTGGTTCGCCATCGTCGGGAAACGAACCGCCCACGGCACGACGGCGCGAACGCGGTCGCCCTCGGAGAACCCCTCGGCTTCGAAGAGCAGCGCCTGGTCCTCCTCGAACCGGTACGCCTCGCGCAGCTCGGCACGCTTGCCGCTGCCGTCATCGAGCTCGATCCAGCCCGCGTCGGTGACCTGCCCGCCACCCGCCGGATAGAACGGCGACTCGCGCAGCTTGGCGAGGAAGAGCCCGTCGCCGATCTCTTCGACGGCGCCGATCTGCGTGAGGACGTCGGTCTTCTCGTAGCCGACGAACTCCGTCCGGAAGCCGGCGGCCTTGGCGAACTCGGCCGAACGCTGGTCGTCCTTCGAGATCGCGGCTCGCGACCGCTCGCGCTGCTGCTCCATCAGCCGTGTGAACTCCTCCTCGTTTACCCCCAGTCCGCGCTCGCGCGCGAGCTCCTGCGTCAGCTCGAGCGGGAAGCCGAAGGTGTCGTGGAGGCGGAACGCCTCCTCGCCGGAGATGTCGCCTCCCTGCTCCGCCACCTCCTCGAACAGCCGCATCCCGCGCGCGAGGGTCTGGCCGAAGCGCTCCTCCTCGGCAGAAAGGATCCGGTGGATGTCGGCTCGATGCTCCTCGAGCTCCGGATATCCCTCGCGCATCTGCTCGATCACGACGTCGGCCAGACGAGCGAGGTAGGGCGGCTCGAGACCGACGCGTCCCGCCTGCTGGACGGCGCGGCGCACGATCCGCCTCATCACGTAGCCGCGCCCTTCATTCGACGGCGCGACGCCGTCGGCGGCGAGAAAGGTCATGCCGCGGCCGTGGTCGGCGAGGATCCGGTGCGCCTTGGTTGCCTCCGGCGTGTCGCCGTAGGCGAGGCCGCTCTCGTCTGCGATCCAGCGCATGATCGCCTGGTAGCCGTCGGTCTCGTAGACGGTCATGACGTCCTGAAGGATTGCGGCCGTCCGCTCGACGCCCATCCCCGTGTCCACGTTCTGCTGCGGAAGCGGCGTCAGCTTGCCGTCCGCGTGCAGCTCGAACTCCATGAAGACGAGGTTCCAGAACTCGAGGAAGCGCTCGCAGCGCGTACAGCTCGGCTTGCAGTCAGGCTCGCCGCAGCCGTGCTCCTCTCCCCAGTCGTAGTACATCTCGGTGTCGGGTCCACACGGGCCTGGACCGCCGACCGACCAGAAGTTCTCGGAAGCAGGCAGGTGGACGATCCGTTCCAGCGGCTGGCCGATCTCCAGCCAGGCGTGGTGGGCGACGTCGTCCTGCGACAGGCCGAGCTCGGGGTCGCCGGCGAAGACGCTGACCCAGAACCGTTCCGGATCGATCTGGAGGTGGTCGAAGACGAACTCCCACGCCAGCTCGATCGCGCCTGCCTTGAAGTACTGGCCGAACGAGAAGTTGCCGAGCATCTCGAAGAAGGTGAGGTGGTGGCCGTCGAGGCCGACCTCGTCGATGTCAGGCGTGCGGAAGCACTTCTGCACCGTCGTGAGGAGGGGTGCAGGCGGCTGCTCGCGGCCGAGGAAGAACGGCATCAACGGCTGCATGCCGGCCGTGGTGAGCAGCGTCGAGCGATCGTCGGCCCGCGGGATCAGCGAGGCCGAAGGCCTGAACTGATGGCCCTTCGACTCGAAGAAGGCGCGAAATCCCGCGCGCAGCCCTGAGCTCTGCATGCCTCGATTGTAGGGGCGCCCTACGAAGGAGCCTTGTGAGCCACGAAGACGGTGCTGTGGCGGCGGACTCGGAGCGGCTCGTCGAGCGGGGGCGCGGTCACGAGCGTTGCCAGGGCGTCCCAGCTCGCCGCGAAGCGGCGGACGGCTGCGTCGTCCATCGTCACCCAACCGTGGGCGTCGCGACGCTCCACCTTCGCGAAGTGTCGACGCAGCGACTCCTCGCCGTTGTCGCTGCGGAAGTCGAACCGACGGGTCGAGGTCGCGCGGCGCGCAAGATCCCAGAGCTCCTGCAGGTGCTCGACGGCGTTCGTCACGGCGATGAGCCTTCCGCCTGGCTTCAGGACACGCGCAAGCTCAGCGAGCGCCCGATCGAGGTCGGCGACGTGGTAGAGCATCCACGCCGCGACGGCGACGTCGAACTCGCCGTCCGCGAACGGTAGATCCTGGACGTCGCCGACGCGCGCGTCGATTCCCTTCGACCGTTGGAGCTCGACCATGCGCTCGGACTGGTCGACTCCGACGACTTCCGCGCCCAGCTCGTTCACGATCCGCTCTGCGAGCTCTCCCTCGCCGCCACCGACCTCGAGCACGCGGCGCGGATTCGCCTCGGCAATCGCCTCGAAGGCAAACTCCCGCGGGTCGTCGCCCTCGGCGTTCGCGTACGCCGACTTGCGCGCCCTGAGGCGGTCTTCCGTTTCGTACTGCTCCCGCACGAAGGCGAGCTCGTCGACGCGGTCCGTCACCGACGGGCGACCTTCGGCTCGCTCCCCTCCTCTTCGGCGATCTCCTCGCGGATCTTCTCGAGCGAGCGACGGATCAGGCGCGACACGTGCATCTGTGAGATTCCCACCTGCTGGGCGATCTGGGACTGCGTCAGACCTTTGAAGAAGCGCAGATGGAGGATCTTGCGCTCGCGGTCGTCGAGCACACGGAATCCCGGCGCGAGCACGGCCCGGTCCTCCGAGACCTCGTACTGGTGCTCCTCGGTCCCGATCGACTCGAGCGGGTCCAGCTCCTCGCCGTCGTCCTGGCCGCCGCCGCTCGAGGAGAGCGACAGCGACGAGTACGCCCGGCCGGACTCGAGCGCCTCCAGCACTTCCTCCTCTTCCGAGCCGACGGCCTTTGCCAGCTCGGAGATCGTCGGCGAGCGTCCGAGCTGCACGGTCAGCTGCTCGACGAGCCGGGAGAGCTGGACGTTCAGCTCCTGCAGGCCGCGCGGGACCCGCACCGACCAGCCCTTGTCGCGGAAGTGACGCTTGATCTCGCCGATGATGTTCGGCGTCGCATAGGTCGTCAGCTCGACACCGCGATCGAGGTCGAAGCGGTCGATGGCCTTGATCAAGCCGATCGCGCCGATCTGGACGAGATCCTCGAGTTGCTCGCCGCGGTAGGAGTAACGGCGGGCCAGCGAGCGGACGAGCGACATGTACTGCTCGATCAACTGCTCGCGCGCCTGGAGGTCGCCTTCCTCGTGATACCTGCGCAGGAGAACCTTGTCGGACTCGCTCACGCGCTGGCACCTCTCTCGCTGTCCACCCGTTTCGACAGCTCCACCCACTGGGCGCCCTCGTGGTCGGTGATCTCCACCCGGTCGCAAACCGTGGCGAGGATCCGGTGGAGGTTGAGCGAGTCCTCTCCGCCTTCGGCGAGCTCGGCCCGAACCGCAGTGAACGGCCCGATTACGGTCCGAAGCTCGCCGTCGAGTATGCGGACGCGAAGGGTCACGTCGTGCTCGCTACTCGTTCGCTCGAGCAGTGCGTCGAGAGCGAGCTCGAGGTCCTCGAGATGCTCGAACGTCAGGTCGAGGCGGACCGCCAGACCGCCAACCACGAGGTGGGCGACGCGATGGAACGCCCCGTCTGCAGGCAGCGTCAACGAGATCTCATCGAAGCTCAACGTGTCCCTCCAGTCCGACCCACGGATAGAACGGGGAAGGCCCGGGCGGGGTTGCGCGGGTGAGTGCTAGGAGGTTCACCCGGATCTGATCTTAGGCGTCAGGGCTCCTCGAGGAGCCGACCGGCGCCGACCACTATCCCCTCCTCGTACAGAACGGCCGCCTGTCCTACGGCCACGCCGTAGACAGGCCTCTCCAATTCGAGCCTGAAGCCGTCGGCCGTCCCGTGCACGCTCGCCGCCACCGGCTCGGAGCGATAGCGAAGCTTCGCCTCGGCACGCTCGACTGGGACGTAGAGCCGCCCCGCGGCTTCGACTCTGGTGCGGGCCAGCGCCTCGCGCGGGCCGACCACGACCCTGTTCGTGCGGGCGTCGGCGCGGAGTGCGTAGAGCGGTTCCGCCGCGGACACGCCCAAGCCCTTGCGCTGTCCGGGCGTGAACCTCCAATAGCCGGCGTGCCGGCCGAGCTCGCGTCCCTCCTCGTCGACGATCGATCCCGCCTCGGTCTCGAGACCGCGCCGTTCGAGGAATGCGCGGTAATCGTCACCGGCCAGGAAGCACGCTTCCTGGCTCTCGCCACGGCCTGCGGCCGCCAGGCCGGCGCGCTCAGCCTCGGCGCGCGTCTCCTCCTTCGTCTGCTCGCCGAGCGGAAAGGAGATGCGGTCGAGCTTCGCCGGATCGAGCCCCGCGAGCATGTACGACTGGTCCTTGTGGGGATCGACACCGCGGGCGAGCAGGCGCGCACCGCGGTGCTCGACGATGCGCGCGTAATGGCCCGTGGCGAGCGTGTCCCCTCCGGAGCGGTGAGCGAATGCGAGCAGTTGGCCGAACCGGAAGCTCCCATTGCACTTGATGCAAGGGTTCGGTGTCTCGCCGCGGGCGTAGCCGCGCACGAAGGGATCGACGACGGCCGTGCGGAATTCCTCGCGCAGATCGAGCGTCACGTGCGGGACGCCGAGGGCATGACAGGTCTCACGGGCCGCGATGACGGCCTCCGGGGAGCAACAGGCTCGCTCCGCGTCCGGCCCGTCCGGGTCGAGCCAGAGCCTCAAGGTGACACCGATCGCATTCGGGAGCGACTTGAGCAGCGCGACGGCACTGTCAACGCCACCGCTCATCGCGACGGCAACGCGTCCCGGCGAGGAAGGTGCCCGAAAGACCGGGCCGATCGCATTCGCAAGGGCATCGACGGCAAGGGTCTCGCCCCCAACGGCAGCGGCCTCGAGCAGCGTCAACCCAACGAGCGATCGCTCGAGCCCAAGCGCATCGGCAGAGACAATCCGGTCGCCTTCGAGCGTGAGGCGGACGAGCGCAAACTCCGACCCGCGCGCCGAATCTCCGAGAACCTCGACCATCAATTCAGGCTAGCGACAATCGCCGCGAGTGCCGGCTTTGCCGGCGCTCGTCCGAGCCGCTCTCGGAGATCAGAACAGCGGCGAAGTCATCATGCGAGCGAAGCGAGCGGACTTTGCCGCTCAGACCCTGCCGTGACCCGCGCCCGCTGTGAACCTGGTCTTGCCAGGTGGGTGCCCTGCCGGCTTTCGGCGAAGCCTCGGCCGGACGCGGGCTCCCTTAGCAGTGGTGTTGGTTCTACGTTGGAATGCGCGAGCCACGAACAGGGTCGAGCCAGCGCAGAGTAGCTGCTACCTCGCGAACCGCCACTGGATGATCTGCGTGCCGTGCAGGTCGACTCGGTTCGCCAGCGCCTTCGTGACGTCGAACTCCCGACCGGGGACGTTCGGGCCGCGGTCGACGACCTGGGTCAGGACCTCCCTCCCGTGGAAACGGATGTAGAGCCGCACTCCGCAGGGCAACACCGGATGCGCCACGCCCTCAGTCGTCTTGAGGAACGGACGTCCACACGCAGTGCGTCGGTGGGCGCTGGTCGGACCATACGGAGCAGCCTTCGCCGTGTAGTAGCCGTTCTTCGTCCCGGGAACGGCTACGGCTCCGGGCAGGCTGCGGTGGCTGTCCGAATCCCTGCGCGTGATCGCAACCGCAGCAATCGCGGCGACGAAGGTGATCCCGGCCAGCCAGACCGCGCGCTGGAGGAGGACCGGATTCACGCGCCGACGGTGTGGAGCACGTCCCCGAACGCGTCGCGGACGAGGCCGTCGAAGTCCGCCGGCAGCATCCCGTCCGGACCCGCGAATTCACGGAGATACATGAGGAGGTATGAGCGTTCTTCGTCGCGCGCCACGTCGTCGCCGCTGTGAGCACGGGCGGCGCGTTCGAGCTCCCAGAGGTTCCACTCACGCGGCCCGTCACTCGGCGGTCTGAACGCGACGACCCGCTCCGGCTCAGGTTCGGGCTCGGGCTCTGGCTCCGGTTCCGGCTCCGGCGGCGGGACGGCCACGATTCGGGGCGGCTCGGGCGTCGGTTCGGGCGGCGCCTCGACCCTCGGCTCGGGACGTACGACCACGGATGTTCGCGGCGGCATCACGGATGTTGGCGGCGGCGGAAGAGGTTCGGCTTCCAGGACCACGCGCTTCTCGCGCGCGATCACCTGTCGCGCCCACACGCCGATCTCGACCCCGGCGACGATGATCCATGCGCCTGCCACGACCGCGATGATCCACCAGGTGCCGAGTCGCTCGATTCCAGCGATGACGGCAACCGCGATGATGAATCCGGCCTCGATGAGGAACCGGGGGCCGACGACGGGCACGGGGGAATCCTACGGCTGTTGCTCGTCCTACTGCTCGTCCGCGGGCCTCGTGCCCGCGTCCTGAGCCTCTTCCTCACCGGAGGCTTTCGGCGCGCTCGGCGCGCCCCCCGTCTCGGTCGTCTCGGGCGCTGCCGACGGCGGTGAGAGCGGCGGCGGCGCAGCCGCCATCGCGGCGGCGGGACGCGCAGCGGCGGGAGGCGTTCGGCTCGCCTCGGTCGCCTCGTTGGCCGCCTGGACGATTGCCTCGCCCACCCGCTTGATCTCCTCCTCGCCCAGACCGGCGGCGGCAAGCAGTTGCTCGGTCCCGCTCTGAGCTCGGCTGAGAATCGCGGCGGCCTGCGCCCGCGCCCACTCGAGCGTCTGCTCGACCTCGGCGCGCGTGGCGTTCGTCAGCTCGGTCGCCTGGTGCCGCGCCTGCTCGAGCAGACGACTGCCCTTGGCTTCGGCCTCCCGCAACTCCTGCGTAGATTCGCGGTTCGCGTTCGCGAGCAGCTCGCGCACTTCGTTGCGGACGTTGTTCAGCATGTCCGCACGCTGCCGCTCGCTCTCCTGCCGGTAGCGCTCGATCTCGGCCTCACGATCCTGCTGCTCGCGGCGGCGCCGCCGGACCTCTTCCTCGGTCTTCGACAGCTGCGCCTCGGAAGCGCGCTGCGCGTCGGCCTCGACCGTGTCCGCAAACTCGGCCGCGGAACGGATCAGATGGAGGGCGTCCATCCGCACGGCGTGCCCGGTCGGCTCGACGGTCTGTCCACTCCGGCTCGCGGCCTGCAGGACTCGGAGCTGGGCCTGCAGCTGGGCCGAGTGCCGCCGGAAGGCCTCGAAGGCCTCGCGCACCTTCTCGGCGTCGTAGCCGTCGCCGCTCTTCGGCAGGTCCTCGAGCCGCGGGAGCGCGGTGAGTGAAGGTTGTTGTCCTGGTTCCTGTGTGGCCATCTGCGGCTAGCCCTCCAAATAGAAGTATGCCCGTTTCATCGGCTAGTTCCTGCCTGCGGCTTGAGTTGGATGCCGAGCTCGTCCAGCTGTTCCGGCGGCAGGTCGCTCGGCGCTCCCGTCATGTAGTCGTAGCCGACCTGGTTCTTGGGGAAGGCCTGTGTATCGCGAATCCGTTCCTCGGCAAGGAGGGCCATGAGGAGGCGGTCTATCCCCGAAGCGATGCCGCCGTGCGGCGGCGCGCCCATCGCCAGCGCGTCGAGCAGGAATCCGAACTTCTCCCGCTGCTCCTCCGGGCCGATGCCGAGATTGGCGAACACCTGTTGCTGCAACTCCGGCTCGTGGATGCGGAAGGACCCGCCGGCGAGCTCGATGCCGTTCCCAACGAGGTCGTACGCAACCGCGCGCGCCCGCGAGGGGTCGGTCTTGAGGAAATCCAGGGTTTCGTCGGTCGGCCGCGTGAACGGATGGTGTGCCGCATGCCATGTGCCGGTCTGCTCGTCGAACTCCGCCGCGGCCATGTCGACGATCCACCGGAACTCCCAGCGCGAGTCGTCGATCAGGTCGAGATCGCGACCCAGCTGGAGACGAAGGAGCCCCAACACCTTGGCGACCATCCGCTCCTCGTCGGCGACGAAGAGCAGCGTGTGCCCCGCCTGACCCCAGCGGTGGGGGAGGTCCTGGTCCAGGAACTTTGCAATGGGCGAGCTCACCGCGCCGTCGGCACGGAAGACGATGTAGGCGAGGCCCTTCGCGCCCCAAGACTTCGCCTGCGTCTCGAGCGCCTGCAGCTCCGCACGAGAGAACTCTTTGGGCACCAAGATGTAGCGGACGCAGGGCGCGTTCGCGAAGACGCTGAACTCGGATCCGCGTGTGGCCTCGGTCGCCTCCTGGATCTCCATCCCGAAGCGGAGGTCGGGGCGGTCGATGCCGTAGCGCAGCATCGTCTCGTCGTAGCTCAGCCGCTCGAAAGGCGGCGAGAGCTGCACGCCGATGCACTCGCGCCAGATCCGTTCGACGATCCGCTCCATCAGCGCGAAGATGAACTCGCGGTCCGGAAACGCCATCTCGACGTCGAGCTGCGTCAGCTCCTGTAGACGGTCGGCGCGAGGATCCTCGTCGCGGAAGCAGCGCGCGATCTGGTAGTAGCGCTCGAAGCCGGAAATGACGAGCAGCTGCTTGGCGATCTGCGGCGACTGCGGAAGCGCATAGAACTTTCCTTTCTGGAGCCGCGCGGGGACGACGAAGTCGCGCGCGCCCTCGGGCGTCGGCTTCCAGAGGATCGGCGTCTCGATGTCGACAAAGCCGTCTCGCTCCATCTCCTCCCGGATGATCCGGACGAGCTGCGCGCGAATCCGGATGTTGCGCTGCATGTGGTCGCGGCGTAGGTCGATCCAGCGGTACTTCTGGCGCAGGGCTTCGTCGACGTTCTCCTCGTCGAGCTGGAACGGCAGCGGCGGGCACGTGCTCAGGACTCGGAGCGTGTCGACTCGCAGCTCAATCTCACCCGTGGGCATCCGCGGGTTGACGGTCTCCGGGGTCCGCTGCACGATCGTGCCGCTCGCTTGCAGGACGAACTCGTTCCGCACGTCCCGCGCGATCGCCGCGGCGTCCGGCGCGTTTTCGGGATTGACGACGAGCTGGGTCACTCCCGTCTCGTCGCGAAGATCGATGAAGATCAGGCCGCCGTGGTCGCGACGACGTGCGGCCCAACCGGCGAGCGTGACAGCGCGACCCGCGTCGGCGGGCCGCGCCTCACCGCAGTGGAGGTCGCGCCAGCCGGTCATCCGGAAATTCTGTCGACAAGCTCGTCGAGAGTCGCCGTCCAGTCGTCACGCCCCGGCTCGCGCACCGTTGCCTGATCGCCGTCGACGATGACCGTCCAGCCCGCGCCGAGCCGGCTTGCCTGGCCGATCTGCCCCTTCTGCGACCGGCCCCCGTAGTCCATGTCGGCGCGGAGCCCGCGGCGCCGCAGCTCCGCCAGGAGCGGAAGCACGCGGTCGCGGTCAGAGCTCTCCGCGCAGACGAAGTACACGTCGACTCCAGCCGGCTTCGTCGGCCCGCCTCTGACACTGAAAGTTAGGCGCTCCACGCCGGCCCCGAATCCCATACCCGGCGTGGGCGGTCCGCCGATCTCTTCGATCAAGCCGTCGTAGCGACCGCCACTGCAGATGCTGTCCTGAGCACCGAGATCCCGGCTCTTGAACTCAAAGACGGTGCGTGTGTAGTAGTCGAGCCCACGCACGAGCCGGTGTTTGATCTCGTATTGAATCTCGTACGAGTTCAGGTGGGCCCGAACCGCATGAAAGTGTTCGCGACATGCATCGCAGAGGTACTCACTGAGGTCTGGCGCGGACGCAAGAGCGGCCTGCACGTTTGCGTCTTTGACGTCGAAAACGCGTAAAGGGCTGGTGCGTCTCTTCGCTCGGGCCTCCTCGTTGAGCAGGTGATCATTCAGATCCAGCCAACGGGTGAGCTCCTCTATGTATTTCGGCCGGCAAGTCTGATCGCCAATCGTGTTCAGATGGAGCTCGTACTCGGTCACGCCAAGCCGTCCTAACAGCTCGGCGTAGAGCTGAATCACCTCCGCGTCGACGGCCGGATCGTCAGTCCCGATCGCTTCCACGGATAGTTGCCAGTGCTCGCGGTAGCGGCCTTTCTGCGGCCGGTCGTAGCGCCACATCGGGCCGATCGTGTAGAGCTTCTGCGGCTGTGGCTCGCGGTGCAGGCCGTGCTCGATGTACGCGCGGCAGATGGGCGCGGTCCCCTCCGGACGCAGAGTCAATGACCGGCCGCCGCGGTCCCGGAACGTGTACGTCTCCTTCTGCACGACGTCCGATCCCCCACCGGACGTGCGGATGATCAGCTCGGTGTCTTCGATCCCGGGCGTGTCGATCCGGCGGTAGCCGTAGAGATCGCAGACCTCCTCCATTTGCCCTATCACCCACTGCCAGAGCGGCTGCTCGGACGGAAGGATGTCGTGCGTTCCGCGCGGCGCCTCGAAGCGCGTCACGCGCGCAGCTCCGAAAGAAACGGATTGCGTTCGAGCTCGGCCTCGAGCGTGGTCTCCGGCCCGTGGCCGGGATAGACGACCGTTTCCGGCGGAAAGCGGTCCGCGAGCATGCGCACGGATCCGACCAGCGTGTCCCAGTCCGCGCCGGGAATGTCCGTGCGGCCGACGGAGCCCGCGAACACGAGGTCCCCCGAGAAGAGGCACCCGTCGGCGTAGTAGGCGAGGTGACCGGGAGAGTGACCGGGAACGCGCAGCGTCGCGAAGGAGATGCCGGCGAGCTCGAGCGGCTCGTCGCCCTGGAGCAGGACGTCGGGCGTGTACGGCCGCAGCTGGATGCCGGGCGGCGTGAAGCTGTTGACGTCCTCCAGCAGGACCCGCTCGTCCTCCGCCATGTGAACCGGAGCGCCCGTTCCCTCGGCCAGATCGGCCACGGCCCCGAGGTGGTCCCAGTGGCCGTGAGTGAGGAGGATGGCCGCGCACCGGGCTTTCATGCCTGCCAGCTCGAGCCGAAGTCGCGCGGCGTCGGCGCCCGGGTCGACGACGACGGCTTCCGATGCGCCGCGCTCGACGCGGACGACGTAGCAGTTCGTGCCGATCGGGCCGAGCTCGTATCGGTCGACGGCGAGGCTCACGGGCGTTTGAGTCTAACGGCGGCCTTGGCGCAGCTTCGCCCGCGCCGCCCGAGGCGGTCGCTTGCGACGCCGACCATAGAAGGTGGTGCGGGCTTTGCCCGCGCCGCCGTTTAGGATCGCGGCGTGCAGAGCTGGAACTTGCGGGAGATCGATACGCCGGGCGGCAGCCGTTCGCCCGTCGTGCTGCGGTCCGATCCGGCGGCGCGCGCGGTGCTCGTCGCGCTCGAGCCCGGACAGCGGCTCGGCGACCACCAGGTCAAGGAACGGGCACTCGTCTCCGTGATCGAGGGCTCCGTGCGAGTCGAGTCCGGCGGAAAGACGATCGACGGCGAGACCGGCTCCTTCTTCTCGTTCGACGCCGACGAGCGGCGTTCGATCTCGACCGACACCGGAGCGCGAATCCTGCTCGTCCTCGCGCCGTGGCCGGGCGAGGGCCACTATCGGGGAGAAGAGAAAGGTCTCTAGCTCTAGCGGCCCTCGACCCGCTTGCGGTACATGCGGTACGCGAGCGAGTCGGTGAAATAGCTGAACGGGATGAAGAAGGCGATCAGGACGATCGCGGACGGGATCTGCTGCAGGATCGACGCGTTCTGGTTGAGGAGGGCCATCCCGACGACGAGAACCGGCGCGAAGATCAGCCCTCGGCGAGCGGCGCGGCGCCAGGACGGCGGTTCGATCGTTCGGCGCGAGCCTTTGCGGGCCTCGGGACCGCGGTTGCCGTTTCGTCGCGCGCGAGTCTCGGATTTCTTGCCGTCCTTCTCCGGGTGCAGCTCGGCAGGATCGACCGGGACCTCGTTACCCTCCTCGTCGACATAGACGTACTCGTATTCGTGTCGGCGCGCCTTCTGCATCCGCCGCCGCTGCTTCTTCGTCGGCATCGTGCTTAGCGTAGCTCCACGAGCGTCCCCCCGACGATCACGTTCGCGACGAGCCCCCCGCCGAGGTGGTAGGCGAGGTAGCGCCAGTCGGGGGCGTCGAGGAGGACGAGGTCGGCGGCGTAGCCCGGAGCGAGCCGGCCAAGCTTCCCGGAGCGGCCGAGCACGTGTGCCGCGTTGACCGTGCAGGCGGCGAGCGCCTCGGCAGGCGAGAGCCTGAGCTGGGTCGCCGCGAGCGAGCACACCAGCGGGAGGCTCTCGCAGAACGCGCTGCCTGGATTGAAGTCCGTCGCGAGCACCACGATCGCGCCCCCGTCGACGAGCGCGCGAGCGGGCGGCATCGGCCGGCCGAGGAAGAGGGCACTGGCAGGCAGCAGGACGGCGGCCACGTCGCTCGCGGCGAGCGCAGCCACGCCCGCCGTGCCCGTGGCCTCCAGGTGGTCGACCGACCGTGCTCCGAGCTCGATCGCAAGCGCGACCGCACCCTGCTCGGTGAACTGGTCCCCGTGCAGGCGCAGCACGAGGCCGGCGCCGCTGCAGGCCTCCAGATAGCGGCGTGCCTGCACGGCGTCGAAGGCCCCGCGCTCCAGGAAGACGTCGGCAGCTTCGGCGAGTTCCGCCGCGGCAGGGAGCACCTCGGTCAGCGCAAAGTCGAGGTACGCGTCTGCGCCGCCGAATTCGGGCGGGACCGCGTGTGCGCCGAGCCAGGTCGGGACACCACCGGCGTCCGCGATCGCGCGCAGCGACGCGAGCTCCGTTGTGCGATCGAGCCCGTATCCCGATTTGGACTCGAACGTCGTCGTGCCGGCACGCAGCATCCAGGCGCGGTGCGTGCGCACCGCCTCGGTGAGCTCGCCCGCGCCCGCCGCGCGCGTCGCGCGGACCGTCGCCATGATCCCTCCGCCCGCCGCGTGGAGCTCCTCGTACGTCGCCCCCGCAGCCCGCAGCGAGAACTCCTCGACGCGGTCGCCTGCGAAGCACGCATGCGTGTGGCAGTCGACGAGGCCCGGGATGGCGCACAATCCCCGGCCGTCGAGCTCCTCGACATCGGCGCCGAGCCGACCGAGGTCGCGCATGAAACCGACGGCCTCGATCGACTCGCCGTCGCACAGAACGTAGGCGTTCTCCAGTACCTGCACGTCGCTCAGAGCGTCGCCCCGCAGGGGAGCGGCCGACCGCGCCGGAGTGGCGAGTTGCGCGAGGTCGCGGACGAGCAGGCGGCGTCGGCCGCCCGCGGGGCTCATCCGCGTTCGGACGGCGGCATCGGCGGCTCGAGCCCGTGCGCCTCGGCCGCAGCGAGAGCCTCGGGATAGCCCGCATCGACGTGCCGCATGACCCCGGTTCCGGGATCGGTCGTCAGCACGCGTTCCAGGCGCTCCGCCGCGTCCTCGGATCCGTCGGCCACGACGACCATGCCGGCGTGAATGGAGTTGCCGATGCCGACGCCCCCACCGTGGTGGACGCTCACCCACGTCGCGCCCGCAGCGACGTTGAGGAGGGCGTTGAGGATCGGCCAATCGGCGATGGCGTCGGAGCCGTCACGCATCGCCTCCGTCTCGCGGAAGGGCGAGGCGACCGAACCCGAATCGAGGTGATCCCGCCCGATCACCACGGGTGCCTTGACCTCTCCGGTCCGCACGAGCTCATTGATGGCAAGGCCCGCTTGCGCCCGATCGCCGTAGCCAAGCCAGCAGATCCGGGCGGGCAAGCCCTGGAACGCCACCCGGCGCGGTGCGAGCTCGAGCCATCGCTGGAGGAGCGGATCGTCCGGGAAGAGGTCGCGGAGCACTGCGTCGATGGCCGCAATGTCCGCCGCCTCACCGGAGAGCGCCGCCCACCGAAACGGACCGACGCCGCGACAGAAGAGCGGCCGAATATAGGCCGGGACGAAGCCCGGGTATGAGAAGGCCTCCGCTACCCCACCTTCACGGGCCTCACCTCTGAGGTTGTTGCCATAATCGAAAACGTAGCTGCCGGCTCGGACGTACTCGAGAAGTGCCTCGACGTGGCGGACGATCGACGCGCGCGCCCGCGTCAGGTACTCGTCAGGATCGGACGAACGGAGCGCCGCGGCCTCCTCGACGGTCAGACCCACCGGGATGTATCCCGTGAGCGGGTCGTGCGCCGCAGTCTGATCCGTCACGAGGTCGAAGTGCTCGCCGCGCCGTGCCAGCTCCGGCACGACCTCCGCCGCGTTCCCGAGCAAGCCGACGGACAGTGCGCGCCGCTCGGACGCCGCCGCCCGGATCCGCGCGACAGCATCGTCGAGCGAATCGGCCGCCTCGTCGAGATACCGCGTGTCGATTCGCCGCTCGATGCGCGCCGGATCGACCTCGACGCAGAGGATCGCCGCGCCGGCCATCGTCCCGGCCAGCGGCTGAGCTCCGCCCATGCCGCCGAGGCCGGCCGTCAGAATCGTGCGACCGGACAGATCGGGCGAGCCGAAGTGCGTCTCGCCCGCCGCTGCGAACGTCTGGTAGGTGCCCTGCAGGATCCCCTGCGTCCCGATGTAGATCCAGCTTCCGGCCGTCATCTGGCCGAACATCGTCAGCCCGAGCGCCTCGAGGCGCCGGAACTCGTCCCACGTCGCCCACCGCGGCACGAGCAACGCGTTCGCGATCAGCACGCGTGGCGCGCCCGGATGGGTGCGGAAGACGCCGACCGGCTTTCCGCTCTGGACGAGGAGGGTCTCGTCCTCGCCGAGCTGGAGCAGCGACCGGACGATCGCGCGCAGCGCCTCGGGGTTTCGCGCCGCCTTGCCGGAGCCGCCGTAGACGACGAGCTCCTCCGGGCGCTCGGCTACCTCGGGATCGAGGTTGTTGAGCAGCATCCGCAGCGGAGCCTCGGTCGCCCACGCGCGCGCGTGTAACTGACTCCCGCGCGGAGCGCGGATGTGCGCCAGGTCGCCGCAGAGCTCCTCCACCACCGCTTCGAGGGAACGGGTGGCGCTCATGAGAGCTCTCCCACTTCGGCTTCGACGGCCGCGAGGAGCGAGCCGTCGCGGATCGCCACCGCCACCGCCTCGATGTCGCCGGCCAGCGGCCGGTCGTCGCGCAGGCGTTCCGAGACCGACCGCACGAAGGCGTGCGTCGCCCGGACCCCTTGCCCGGGCTCGAGCGGAGCGAGGAACTCGACCCCCTGCGCGCCGGCGAGGAGCTCGATCGCCAGCGCACGCTCCGAATTCGCAAGCACCTGCCATGCCTTGAGCCCGGCCGCGTTCCCCATCGAGACGTGGTCTTCCTGACCGGCGCTGGTCGGGATCGAGTCCACGCTTGCGGGGTGACAGAGCACCTTGTTCTCGCTCACGAGCGACGCGGCCACGTACTGCAGGATCATGAAGCCCGAGTTCAGGCCGCCGTCCGTCGTCAGGAACGCCGGCAGTCCGTCGGACAGGTTTGGATTCACGAGCCGTTCGACGCGGCGCTCGGAGATGTTCGCCAGCTCGGAGCTCGCCATTGCGAGCGCGTCGAGCGCGAACGCGAGCGGCTGTCCATGGAAGTTGCCGTTGGAGACGAGCAGCTCGTCCTCCACGAGCACGAGCGGGTTGTCCGTCGCGGCGTTGAGTTCGACCGCGAATGTCCCCTCGACGTAGTCGAGCAGGTCACGGGCCGCGCCGTGCACTTGTGGAGCACACCGCAGCGAGTACGCGTCCTGCACCTTGTCGCACCACTTGTGCGCTTCGATGATGGCCGAGCCCTCGAGCAACTGCATGACGTTCGCCGCCGACGCCGCCTGCCCGCGCAGGGGACGGAGACGGTGGATCTGCGGAATGAAGCTCGTGCGCGACCCCTGCAGCGCCTCGAGCGAGAGCGCACAGGCGAGGTCTGCCGCCGCGGCCAGCCGGCGTGCACGCACAAGACCCAGCGAGCCGAACGCCGCCATGAACTGCGTACCGTTGATGAGAGAGAGGCCCTCTTTCGCCGCAAGACGCGTGGGCTCGAGCCCTGCCGCTGCGAGCGCGTCGGCACCCGACAGCAGCTCGCCGTCGTACCAGGCCTCGCCCTCCGCCACCAAGGGCAGCGCGAGGTGCGCCAGCGGCGCGAGGTCTCCGCTCGCGCCGACGGAGCCTCGACTGGGGACGTGCGGGAGCACACCGCGGTTGACGCACTCCAACAGGAGCTCGACGGTCTCGATCCTCGCTCCGGACGTGCCCTTCGCCAATGCGTTGGCGCGCAGGAGCATGGCCGCGCGGACGATCTCCGTCGCGTAGGGCTCGCCGACCCCACAGGCGTGACTTCGCAGGAGCCGTAGCTGGAGCTCCTCGGTCTGCTCCTCTGGGATCGACCTCGAGACGAACCGGCCGAAGCCCGTGTTGATTCCGTACGTGTGCTCGCGGGTCCCGTGCGCGGCGCGCTCGACGAGCTCTCGCGCGGCGCGCATCTTCGCCCTGGCTTCGTCCGAAAGTGCAGCGTCGGCGTCGCCGAAGGCGACCGCCCAGACGTCTTCGATCCGGAGATCGTCTCCGGTCAGGCGGATCGCGGTCGCCTGAGCCATCGCGCGGCCAGTCTAGCTCCGGCCTTACCGGCAGACTCCTGGCATGGCCGACCCGGTGACCGCAGAGCCCGAGGAGACGCTGGCCGGCGTACCACTGCCGCCGATCCCGAGGGAGCGCGCACTCCACCTGCTGCGGCGCCGCGACTTCCGACGCACGTATGCGGCGGTGGTCGTCAGCGAGCTCGGGGACGCCTTTCAGTACGTCGCATTGATGTGGTTCGCGCTCGTCACGGCCGGGCCGCTCGGCGTGCTCGCGGTCCGGCTCGCGGACAGCGTTCCCGCGCTCATCTTCGGCCTGCACGGTGGCGTGGTCGCCGACCGCCGTGACCGGCGGAGCACGATGGTGGCTGCCGACCTGGTTCGCGGACTGGTGCTGGTGCCCGTCGCCGTCGCCGGGCTCACCGGGAATTTGCAGCTCTGGATGCTCGTGGTGGCCGCCTTCGCGATCGTGACGGCGACCAGCTACTTCGACCCGGCCTACGGTGCGCTCCTTCCGACGCTCGTCGAACGCCGCAACGTGCAAACGGCGAACGGTCTCGTGCGGGCGTCGGCGGAGGCGGTTCGGGTTGGCGGCTGGGCCGCGGCGGGCGGTCTGCTGGTGTTCATGCCGCTCAGCGTCTTCTTCCTGTTCAACGCGGCATCGTTCTTCGCGTCCGCGGTTCTGATCGCAGGAGTTCGCGCGGCGCGGACGGCGCGGGCCGAGACCGTGACGCCACCACGAATCCGAGCAGCGTTCGCGGCACTGCGCCCACGCCGCGCGCTCACGATCGGCGTGCTCGTTCTTGCGGTCGGCGTGACGGTCGGATCGGGAACCTGGATGGTCGGAGTGCCGCAGCTCGTCCGCAAGACCCTCGATCTCGGCGCCGGAAGCTTCTCGCTCGTTGCAGCTGCGTATGCGGTCGGTGCGGTCGCCTCCGGTGCGCTGTTGTCGCGCATCGCGGTTCGACACAAGGTTCGCCTCAGCCTCTTCCTCTGGCTGGGTTATGCGCTCGGCTACGCGCTCTTCGCGCTCGCCGATTCCCTTCCACCCGCCCTCGCGGCGGGCGTGGTGACGGGGGCGATCCAGGCCGGAGTGATGGTCTTGCTCTATTCAGCCGCGCAGGAGGATGTGCCCGACGCCGTGTTGGGACGCGTCATCGGGCTGATCTCGCTCGTCCACCGCGGGGCTCACGCGACCGGTTTGATCTTCATCGGACCCCTGTTCGCGGTTCTCGCCACGCGATCGGTGTTCGTCGGCGCGGCGATCGCGCTGCCTCTGGTCGGCCTTGCGGGCCTGGTGTCGCTCAGGGCCGGTCACGCATCCGGTCGAGGAGGCGCAGCTCCAGCACGCGCGAAGGGCTGAAGCCTTCGATCCGCAGCACGGCACCCGCGGCGGCGAGGGCGGCGCCCGCCGGCAGCAGGCCCACCAGCTCGGCACCCGCAACCGCCGTCCCTCGGGCGCGTGCCTCCTCCTCGACGCGCGCCACGAGCTCGTGGAGCTCCGCGGCCTCGTAGTCCTCCACGTTCATGCTCACCTGGACGCGCCCGACGCTCGGCAACGCAAGCCCGAGCGCACGCACTCCCGGGAAGCCGCCGCCCGTCTCCCGCACGACTGCGGCGACCGCGCGCGCGATCTCGACGTCGTCCGTCTCCAGGTTGACGTTGAACGCGATCAGCGGGCGCCGCGCACCGACGATGACCCCGCCGGCACGCTCGTCCAGTCGTGCAGGGCCGAAGTCAGGACGCACCTCACCCGCATCGATCCGACGTTGCAGCTCGACGGGGCCGCCCTGGCGGAAGAACGCGGGGCCGTGGCCGGGGGCCGAGTCGGCATAGAGGAAGACAGGCAGCTCGAGCTCCGATCCGATGCGATCTGCGAGGCGGAGCGCGCACGCTCGCGCACGTTCCGCGTCGGCCGGGTCGAGGGCCACGATCGGGACGACGTCGGCGGCGCCGATCCGCGGATGCGCGCCCTCGTGCCGGCGGAGATCGATCCGCTCCTGCGCAGTCGAGATCCCCGCCAGGAGTGCGGCGACGAGGTTCTCCTCGTCGCCCACGAGCGTGAACACGGATCGGTTGTGGTCGGGATCCGAGTGGACGTCGAGCAGCTCGGCATGGTGCGAGAGCGCCTGGCCGAGCGCGTCAATGGTTGCCCGGTCGCGCCCTTCGGAGAAGTTCGGCACCGACTCGAGCGGCAATTCCATCGCGCGTACTCTAGGAGCCGGTGAAGGCCTATTACGACCGCCGGGCCCCCGAGTACGACGACTGGTGGCTCGGCGTGGGCCTGTACGCCGAACGGGATCGACCGGGCTGGGAAGACGAGCTGGAGGTCCTCGAACGTGTCGTCGCCGGTCTTTCCCCGCGCCGCACGCTCGACGTCGCGTGCGGGACCGGCTTTCTCACTCGGCATCTGCGCGGGGAAGTCGTCGGACTCGATCAAAGCGAGCGAATGCTCGCGGTCGCGCGCGAGCAGGCGCCGAGCGCACGCTTCGTGAAGGGCGATGCCCTCGACCTGCCGTTCGACGACGACAGCTTCGATCGCGTCTTCGCGAGCTACTTCTACTGCCACCTCGAAGAGGCCGAGCGCCTCCGCTTTCTCGCCGAGGCGCGGCGCCTCGCGCCGGAGCTCGTCGTCGTCGGATCGAGGATTCAGCCCGGCACCGAGGCGACGCGCCGGGAAGAGCGTGTCCTGAAGGACGGCTCGCGCTGGACCGTCTACAAACGGCTGTTTACGGGCGCCGAGCTTGCGGGCGAGCTGGGCAACGGTGAGGTCCTGCACGAGGGCCGTTACTTCGTCGTCGTGCGCGCGTGACGCGCAGGCGAAGCTCGTACCGCTCGCTCAGCTCGCTTCAACGCGACCTCGCCGTTTGCCGCGCCTGCGTCGAGGCCGGCTATCCACTCGAGTCCTGGCCGGTCGGCAACGAGTTCCGCGGGCAGCGCGCCTACATGTACGGGCAGGCGCCCGGGGTCGTCGAGGGTGAGGAGCGGCGGCCCTGGCGCGGCCGAGCCGGCAAGACCCTGCGGCGCTGGCTCGAGCTGGAGGAGGACGAGTTCTACTCGACCTTCTACTGCGCCTCCGTGACGCGCTGCTATCCGGGCCGCGCGCCTTCGGGACGTGGGGACCGCACGCCGACGCCGCGCGAGCAGGAGCTGTGCACGTTCTGGCGCGATTGGGAGCTGCGGATCATCCGGCCTGCACTGATCGTTCCCGTCGGCGGGCTCGCGATCAAGCGGCTGCTCGGAATCAGCGGCCTCACCTCCTGCATCGGCTGCGGCTTCGAGCTCGAAGGCGCTGCGGTGATCCCGCTTCCCCATCCGTCGGGTGCCAGCGGCTGGCTCAATCTGCCCGCTAATCGCGAGCTGACCGCGCGCGCAGCGGCGCTCGTGCGCGACGAGCTGGCACACCTCGCTGGCTAGATTTCAAGGGTGAAGGAGCCGGACCGACCCGCTTATCGCCACACGTTCGCGCGGCTGCTCGGCTTCCTGCGGCCCTACAAGGTCTCGCTTGCCGTCTCGATCGTCCTCGCCGTGGCCTCGCAGGGCGCGGCGATCGCTCTGATCTGGGTGACGAAACACGTGATCGACAGCGCGCTCCTGCCGCACGACTCGCACAAGCTGTGGGTGTTCGTCTGGACGCTCGTCGCGCTC